>CAZCZJ010000012.1:0-38604 GCA_964503235.1 uncultured Dehalococcoidaceae bacterium
CCGGATTATGACTGGCGGTAATGATGATACCGCCACCCGCTTTCTGAGCCAGGACTCCGTAGCTGATAACGGGGGTCGGTGTGGCTTGAGGACAGAGGTAGACTTTAATGCCGTTACCGGCAATTACCTCGGCGGCGGCGGCAGCGAAGTCCTCGGAGGCAAAGCGGGTATCATATCCGATAACGATGCCGCGTCCTTGTAAATCCTTTTGCTTCAGGTAATCGGCAACACCCTGGGCGCAATACCGTACGTTTTCAAAGGTAAAGTCCTCGGCGATGATTGCCCGCCAGCCGTCGGTACCGAACTTGATGGGATTTTTTCTGATTTTCAGGTTACCCCCCCTTTTATTTCGTTAAGCCTGCTCCTTAAATCTTAACTTGACACTATTATAAGACATATGGTTTTAGTTATCTACCTCGCCCCCCGCCACCTCTCTTGAAGTGTATATTTTCCCACCTCTCCCGCCCATTAAGGAAAAGAGGGGGCTCCGCCCCCTCTTAAACACCCCCTATTCGATAATTTTTTACCTCTTCGCGGGCTGCTGCCCGTTTAAATCCCTCTCCATCTCCCTTTACGAAAGGGAGACGAAATAGGGGAAAAATATTGTCCCCCTTTTATAAAGGGGGAATAAGGGGGATTTCGAAAAGGGCGGCCAGGGTGGGAATAGATAACTCACGCTGGGGCGGGGTAAAGGAAGAGGGGCTTAACGCCCCTCTTAAACACCCTTTTTATTGAAATCCCCTTCTATCCCAGTCCCTCTTTCTTCAAAACCTCGGCTTTATCGGTCTTCTCCCAGGGCAGGTCGAGGTCGTCGCGGCCGAAGTGCCCGTAGGTGGCCGTCTGGCGGTAGATGGGACGGCGCAGGTCAAAGTGCTGGATAATGGCGCCGGGTCGAAGGTCGAAGTGCTTGTTAATCAGTTCTTTTATTTTCTGGCTGGACACCTTGCCGGTGCCAAAGTCTTCTACAGATATCGATAGCGGGTGGGCTTTGCCGATGACGTAAGCTACCTGTATCTCGAGGCGGTCGGCCAGCCCTGCCGCCACCAGGTTCTTGGCGATATACCGCACCATGTAAGACGCCGAGCGGTCTACCTTGGTGGGGTCCTTGCCGGAGAAAGCGCCGCCGCCGTGTCGGGCAGCACCACCGTACGTATCGACGATTATTTTACGTCCCGTAAAGCCGGTATCCGATACCGGCCCGCCGATAACGAAACGACCGGTCCCGTTGACGTAGTACTGCGTGGCGGAGTTTATCAGCGAAGCGGGGACTACTTTCTTTATTACCTGCTCGATGATATCCTTCTCGATACGGTCGTGGGTAACATCATCGTCATGCTGCGCCCCGATAACCACATTGACGATACGCGCGGGCGTACCGTTATTGTATTCGACCGTCACCTGCGACTTACCGTCGGGGCGGAGGTATTTCAGGGTTTTATCCTTCCTGACTGCCGCCAGCTGGCGGCACAGCTTGTGCGCCAGGGAAATGGGGAGGGGCATCAGCTCCGGGGTCTCGTTGCAGGCAAACCCGACCATCATGCCCTGGTCACCGGCGCCGATTTCATCGAGGTGACTGACGCCGCTGCTTTCCTTGGACTCCAGCGACTTGCTGACGCCCTGGTCGATATCGGTGGACTGCTCCTTGATGGAGACCATGACGCCGCAGGTCTGATAGTCGAAGCCGTAAGCGGGACTTGTATAACCGATATCACGGACGACATCCCTGACTATCCTGGGGACGTCAACGTAACAATCGGTCGTTATCTCCCCCAGGACGATTACCTGTCCGGTGGTGGTGGCTACTTCACAGGCTACCCTGCCGTAGGGGTCTTTACTCAGAATATCATCGAGAATAGCATCGGATATCTGGTCGCACATCTTGTCCGGGTGCCCTTCGGTAACCGATTCTGATGTCAGCATATAATCAGGTGAGTTAGCAAAACTGTTAGGCATTTATTTCCTCCTTCTCCTTCAGGTCAGAAATATTCCTACGTCCCTTCCTCCCAGCTGGCCAGATACTTCTGCTGCTCTGCCGTCAGGGTATCGATAGCCACGCCCATCGCTTTCAGCTTGAGGCGGGCTACCTCGTTGTCGATTTCTTCAGGGACCGGGTGTACTTTAATATCGAGCTTTCCTTTGTTTTGCACCATGTATTCCATACATAGTGCTTGATTGGCAAAACTCATGTCCATAACGCTGGCGGGGTGGCCCTCGGCGGCAACCAGGTTTATCAGCCTTCCCTCGCCGAGCAGGTAAAGGCAATGTCCGTCCTCGAGGGTATATTCCTCAACATAAGTACGGATGGTGCGTTTCTTTTTACTCATTTCTTCCAGAGCCGGGATATTGATTTCAGCATTAAAGTGCCCGCTGTTAGCCAGGATAGCCCCGTCCTTCATCACCCGGAAATGGGCTTTATCGATGACGTTTTTATCGCCGGTGACGGTGATGAAAATATCGCCGATTTTCGAAGCTTCCAGCAGCGGCATCACCTGGTAGCCGTCCATGACCGCCTCCAGGGCGTACACCGGTTTTACCTCGATGACGATGACATGCGCTCCCATCCCCCGCGCCCTCATGGCCAGGCCGCGCCCGCACCAGCCGTAGCCGCAGACCACCACCTTTTTCCCCGCCCAGAGGATATTGGTGGCGCGGGTTATGCCGTCCAGCGTGCTCTGACCGGTGCCGTAACGGTTATCGAAGAAATGCTTGGTCTGAGCGTCGTTAATGGCAATTATAGGATATTTCAACTGACCGGCCTGATACATGCTGCGCAGGCGGATAATGCCGGTTGTGGTCTCCTCGGCGCCGCCGATAACATCCGAAATAAGGTCGCTGCGCTTGGTATGAATCGTGGAAACAAGGTCGGCGCCGTCGTCGATAGTAAGCTGGGGCTTATGGTCCAGGGCGGTGTTAATATGTTTATAATAAGTCTCGTCATCCTCACCCTTGATTGCATTGGTGGGGATACCGTATTCAACCAGCGCCGCGGCTACATCGTCCTGGGTGCTGAGCGGATTGGAGGCGCAGAGAATCAAATCGGCTCCCCCTTCTTTAAGCGTTAATGCCAGATTGGCGGTTTCCGTGGTGATGTGCAGGCAGCCAGCGATGCGGACATTTTCCAAAGGTTTTTCTTGAGAAAATCTCTTCCTGATGAGCTTGATTACCGGCATCTCCCGGTAAGCCCACTCAATACGCTGTCGACCGGCCTCCGCCAGTGAAGGGTCTTTAATTTCATAATTCCCTGGAGCCATATTATACTCCTTCTACAAATAAATAGAGTCCGCGTATGGACTGCTGGTTTTCTGACGTTAAGTAATTAATAACCCTCATATAATTTCAGGTTAACGGTAACATGATACAATACATGATACAACATATGGGTGGATTTTTCAAGTATAAATTTGGACTTTTGTCACTTTTTACACTGCTTTTTACGCATTTCAGCAGTATTTTCAGGATTCTTAAATTATACCCCAGTCCCGGTAGCCCTGCCGGATAACGGCCCCGTACTCCTGGGAAGGCACCGATTCCTCGAGCTGTCCGGACTTGATATAGGTAATTGCCTGATGAGGTTCGTTGTCTTCATCGAAAACGGTGATATTCAATCGCGTGTATCCGGCTTCATATCTGTCCAGCTTTCTCAGACATACCTCGCTTACTTCGTAAATAGCGCCGCGTACTTTCTCGCCCCGGAACGACTTTATACTGGCCTTACCGCCACGCCACTCCCGCGACCAGCCGGTGAAGACCAGCTTAAAATTGGGCAGAGTAGCTGTAAATTTCGGCTGGCTGTCCGCACAGCGTGACTGCATCTGCTTTTTACTCAGATTGCTGGCATAAGCAAAATAATACATCATCCCCCTCTAATTAATGGTTATGCCGATGCCCTGCCGACTCTCCCGGACCGGGAGTCGAAGCTGCCGCCTGTCAGCAGCCCGGCTCACCGGGATGCCCGCAGCAACTCTGCCGCTTCCACAGCTTTATCATATTATTACGGAATACGAGATACAGCTTTCTCCGTAACGGCATCGGCGCCGACATATTGGTAAAAAAAGAACGCAATCCCGACATGTGGTTTAATATCCTCGTATATTATTGTACCTGAATCAGTATAATATATACACCTAAAATAGATAAAATCGTTCTACAACAGTTCTATTTATATTCCGTTACCACATGCATACCTCATCCTTTATCCCCTCTCCGGCCCGAATCACCCGTAAGAAGCCACAAATATCGATGGCTGGATAGGGGAGCCCAGGAGAGAAGGGGACAAAGGGGGATAAGTATACCGGATCAACCGTAAATACCCGGACTCTTTTAATCCGTCGGCAGTATGGTTAAAATATTACATTATTTACGGTTGACATCACCGGACAAATAAATATAACATGTTTACGCAAAATATCATAATAATCCACAAGAACAGATTGTTAAAATAAAGGGCATATTTGCCAGAGTACTCTCAGTATGAGATACTACAAATAACGATAGTAACACTATCGGTGGTGAAAAACCATGCACAGTCTGTTAGCCGTCATTCTGGCAGGAGGAACGGGAGAACGCCTGAGTATCTTATCTCAGGCACGAGCTAAACCAGCGGTTCCTTTTGCCGGTAAATACCGTATCATCGACTTTACCATCAGTAATTGCGTAAACTCGGGGATTCATAATATCCTGGTACTCACACAATACCAGCCCGTGTCTCTCACGGAACACATCGGCGTTGGTACGCCCTGGGGCCTGGTATCACCGGACAGAAGCATCAGGCTGCTGCAGCCGTACCTGGCACGTGACGAAGGCAGGGACTGGTATAAAGGCACCGCCGATGCCGTATATCAAAACCTTGACCGCATTGAAGCTGAAGAGTCTCAGTTGATTATGGTCCTCAGTGGCGACCATGTCTATAAAATGGACTATACCCCGATGATTGATTTCCACCGGGAGCATATGGCCGATGCAACTCTGGCGGTTACCCGCATGCCTGAACGAGATCTATCACGCTTCGGCACAGTCATGGTTGATGATGACGGTCGGATAACTCGCTTCCGAGAGAAAGTTAAAAATCCGGAAAGTAATCTCGTTTCGATGGGGGTCTATATCTTTAACCGGAACAGACTGCGCTCGTTGCTGGAAGACCGGGCGGGACATGATTTCGGCAGGAATATCTTCCCCAAGATAGCTTCCCGCGGAAGAATCTTCGCCTATACGTATGAAGGCTACTGGCGGGATATCGGCACGGTGGACAGCTACTGGCATGCCAATATGGAAATCCTGGCGATGTCACAGGCTTTCCTCTCCGATATTGACTGGCCCCTATATACCCAGGAATCAGAGGGGCCCCCGACCAAGGTCTGTAATTCCGCCACCGTCACCAATTGCCTCATATCTGACGGCTGCAAAATCGAGGGACATGTGGAACGCTCGGTACTCTCTCCGGGAGTCCAGATACACGAAGGGGCCATCGTCAGAGATTCGATTATTATGAACGATACGGTCGTTGGCAGGGACAGCGTCATCGATAACTCTATACTGGATAAAGAGGTACTGGTGGAACCCCAGTGCCATGTCGGGACCGGTGATGATTACCATATAAACAAGAGCAATCCAAATGTTTTAAGCACGGGCCTGACCATTGTCGGCAAGGGAGCGGTTATACCCCTGGGTACTAAAATAGGACGTAATTGTATTATTTACGATAATGTCGCCGAAGGTGATTTCCCTGACTCCAATATAGCCAGCGGTGAGACCATTAAACCCAAACGCAAGCCAATCCGAATTAGAGCCTAATCAATCTTGCGGTTAAAATCCCGAGAGATATTACCAGAATAAAGGAGTATATGTCCGAACTCAGGCAGGATGTTACCACTAAAGAGTGGGTGATACTGGCACCGGAGAGGGGAAAGCGTCCGCAGCAAAACCGAAAAAAAAGGCGTACCGCTGCCAGTGATTTACCGAACTGGGACTCAAGTTGTCCTTTTTGTCCGGGAAATGAAAAGGAAACCCCTGAAGAAGTTCTAAGAATATCGGCAGATAAAGGGTCCCCGGAATGGGCGGTAAGGGTGGTGCCCAATCGGTTCGCGGCCCTGACACCGGAAGGAGATACGACACGAACGGAGGAGGGCCCGTTTTTCCGGAAGATGGGCGGTTATGGCGTCCACGAGGTTATCATCGATAGTCCTTCGCATAATACGCCCCTGGCTCTAATGCCCTACCAGCAGATAGAAAAGGTGCTGACGGCCTACCGGGAGAGGTATAACGCGCTAAAGAAGAACCGGCGTCTCAAGCATATTATCATCTTTAAAAACAGCGGCTGGGCAGCGGGGACCTCACTCGTTCACCCTCACTCGCAACTGGTGGCGACCCCTATCATGGCACCCTATTATCACCGCAAGTTCGACGTTGCTCATGATTACTATGCCGACCTCGGCAGGTGCCTTTACTGCGACCTGATTGAATTCGACCTGGAACGGGGCGATAACCGGATAGTAGCCGTGACCGATAATTTCCTGATAATTCACCCCTACGCTTCTCACACCCCTTACGAGACGTGGATACTCCCGCGATTACACCACGCCTCCTTCGGTCTGTTTCCCGTTAAATATCTCGACGAGTTAGCCAGAGTAGTGAAAGACGTTACCTTCTGTCTGTACCAGGGACTGGATAATCCGGCCTATAATTTCATTATCGACAGCACCACTACCGATGATGAGCAGGACCCGTACTATCACTGGCATATCAGGATAATACCCCGTTTGAGCACCATCGCCGGATTTGAAATGGGGTCGGGCATATACATCAGCACGGCTTTACCGGAGGAAACGGCCGCGCACATGAGAGAAACCGCCAGAGCATGCCCCGATGACATCTGTATAGCTTTTCAAAACATCCAATAATTCATTTATAGAGGACGGTTACATAATATGAACGAAACACTGGAAGTTATTAAGAAGAGAAGAAGCATCAGAAAATACAAACCGGAACAGATAGGTGAAAAAGAACTGGAAGCTATTATGGAAGCGGCAATATATGCCCCCAGCGCCATGAACCAGCAGAAGTGGCACTTCACCGTGATTCAGAACCTGGAGAAGCTGGACAGGATGGTGAAAATCATCCGGGAGAACCTGCTCCAGTCGCCCATCCCGTTCTTCGTGGAAAGGGCTAAAAACCCCGAATTCAACGTGTTTCACCAGGCGCCGACGGTAGTGATAATTACGGCGGATGAGAAAGCCGGTTTTATTGAGCTGGACTGCGGGTTGGCGACGGAGAACATCGCCCTGGCGGCGACCTCGCTGGGCATCGACTCCTGTATTATCGCTATGTCCGGCGTCCTCTTCGACGGGAACAACGCCGGCGAAATGAAGAAAGAACTCGGAATCCCGGACGGATATAAATTCATCATATCAGTAGCCCTGGGATATAAAGACATGGAAAGCCCCCCGGCACCACCAAAGAAAAAGGAAAACATTAACTATATAAAATAGGCGGCTGGTTTTTACAGGTCCAGCATCCTCAACAGGAATTCGGCTACTTCCGAGGGTGAATCGAGGTAATATTCCGCTGCCGAAGCGGGGTTCTCGCCGCCGACGAAGATGCTCCAGCCTTCGGGGCGACGCAGCACCTTAAAAGCGTCTTCATCGGTATTGTCATCGCCGAGATAGACGTTGAGCGTCTGTTTCAGATTCAGGGCGGTTGTTATTTCTGAAGCTATCTTTTCTATCGCTTTCCCCTTATTCCAGTCGATGGGAGGTCTCACCTCGAACACCTTCTTCCCCGTGGTAATGCGTATCTTGCCTTCTTCAAGTAAAGTCCCGGTAATTCGATGGAAGGTTTCAGCCACCGCTTTTTCCTCCCCCTCTTCGACCAGCCGGTAATGCACGCTGAGGCTGAGTCCCTTATCCTCGATAATGGTCCCGGAGATATCGCCCAGCGCCGCCGCCAGCTCTCCGGCGAGGTCTCTAATCAGAGCGCGGGCTGTCTCGGCTTCCCGGCTGATGTATTTCAAATCAGGCCCTTCGATTTCCAGTCCGTGGTTACCGGCATAATAGATACCGCCGACGGCTACCATCGATTTTATTTCCGACAAGGAGCGCCCGCTGATAATACCCACGCTGAGAGCCGGTTTCTTTACCAGAGCACACAGTAATTCCCTGACCTCCGTCGACAGCACGGCCAGCTCCGGTCGGCTAACGATAGGCGTCAACGTACCGTCGTAATCGACAAAAAGCAGGACATGGGAGACATTTCTGCAGGCTTGAGAAAAATCCTCCCATGATTGGAATAGATGCTTCATCGTGCTCCCGTAATTTCCATCAGCCTGGAGACCATCGTACCCGCCCATTTATAGATATTATTAGCGGAGACTATATCACGCATACTTTTCATGCGCCGCCGCCTTTCCTCTTCCGGCATCTCCACGGCTTCTTTAATCTTAAGGGCAAAATCGCTGATGTCATAGGGATTAACGAGTAGCGAGTCCTTCATCTCGACGGCTGCCCCGGTGAACTTGCTTAAAATTAATACGCCGTCGCCATCGACACGTGAGGCAGCATATTCCTTGGCGACCAGATTCATGCCATCGTGAAGCGAGCTGACCACGCAGAAATTCGCCAGACGGCGTAGAGCGTGCAGCGTCACCGGTGACAGCTGCCGCGTCATGGCGACCACGGGCTTCCAGGAACCGGTGCCGTATTTTTCGTTAAGCCCGTTCATAAGGTCGTCGATTCTCTGTCCTATCTGCTTGTAGGTGTCTATCTGCGTTCGACTGGGCATACCCGCCTGCACGAAGACGACTTTCCCGCGGTATTTCGGATTATCTGCTAAGAATCTATCCAGCGCCATGAGCCGCTCCGGGATACCCTTGGTATAGTCCATGCGATCCATACCAACCCCGAGGTATTTACCGTCGAGGTCGAGTTCCTGACGCAGATTTTCCATCTCCTTCTCCACCGCTTCCGTGCCCGCCTGCTTGTTGAGACTATCATAATCAACGCTAATGGGGAAGGGTTTTACCTCAGTCGTATTGCCCCGGTAAGTTATTATCGAATTTTGACGGTCGACATCGGCACCCAGGACGCGTGCGGCGTTATCAAGAAAATTATTACAGAAGTCCTGGATATGGAAGCCCATCAGGTCGTTGCCCAGCATACCGGTAAGTATTTCCTCGTTCCAGGGACAGGTACGGAAGGACTCGTAGTCCGGCCAGGGTATATGCCAGAACTGGCCGACAGTGAGGTCCGGATTACTCTCCTTGAGATAGTGCGAAAGCAGGGCGAAGTGATAGTCCTGGACCAGCACCACCGCCTTACGATTGCCAATTTCCTTTATGACCGAGTCGGCGAAAGTCCGGTTGACCTTTTTATAGGTATGCCACCAGTCCTCCTGGTAATTGGGCGGGGTAAAGGTAACGTGACACAGCGGCCACAGGGATTCGTTGGCAAATCCCAGATAAAAACCCGCGACATCGGCTTCAGACAGCTGAACGCGCCTCAGGGCGTATTTACTCTCCTCGGGAGGTGGCGGTACCATTACTCTCTGGTCCTTATCGACCACTTTCCCATCGAAATCGGCGTCGCCGCTGCCCCAGGCAACCCAGGTACCCCCGGCAGCGCGCATTACCGGGTCCAGCGCCTCGGTGAGCCCGCCGACCGGGTGGGTGACCTTTATCCGGCGGTCGGCCTCCTGTGTATAGGTGTGAACGTACGGCTCGCGATTTGATACCACGATAAACAGGCTGTCGCCGAGCTCAGCCTCCACCAGGCGGTAGAGTCCATCCTTACTCCACGTTGTTCTTTCCATCCACTTTACCTCCCATTAACGTTGCAGGCTTCGTCCCCCTTTTTTAGGGTATTCTAAGCGCTACGGAGTGTCAAGCCAGCCGGGGCGAATTAAGTTCCGCCTGGCTTAAGCTCTCTCATTCTTCTTACGCACCCATGATGTGATATAAGTCGCATACATACTTTAATAATTTCATTATAATTAAGTTGATAATTAATTATTAACTATCGAGGAGGTTAAAGATGGTTGCATTAGTAAGAAGAAGCCCGAATGGAGTTTACGCCGTGAGACCGTTTTTCCGTACCTTCAACCTGCTTGACGAGGTCGAGGAAATGGCGCGTACCGCCTTTGACAGCGGCCTTAGTCCCCGGATGGACATGTACGAAGAGGACAATCAGATAGTAATCAAGGCGGAGCTACCCGATATCAAGAAGAAAGACATCGATATCAGCCTTGAGGACGACGTGATTACCATCCAAGCGGAGAAGAAGGAAGAGAAAGAGGAAGGCGAGAAGGGCACCACCCATTACACCCGGGAAAGGCGTTTCGGCCAGTACGTACGGAGGATGACGCTGCCGGGTAAGGTTGATGCCGAGAACGTTTCCGCGACCCTGAAGAAGGGTTTGCTGGAGATTAAACTCCCCAGGGCGGAAGAACCGGAAAGCAAGCATATTGAAATTAAAGTAAAGTAACGTGGCTGTGGGGCTGGGTAAAGGAGGCCGGGGATAATACCCTGGCCTCTTTTTTTTATGCGGATTTTAATCCTACTTTCTGAGCATTCTTGCCCACCGGCTGCCATTTGCCGCGACTGAATAATCTGGGGAAGAAGAACTTGCGGCTCTCCTCGATAATAAAAAGGCTGAAGCCGGCCAGGAAAGCTATACCCCACATACCTATCCCCAGCGGCACCGTCTTAAAAGCCGCCTGGAAAAACGGGAGGTAGACCACGGCTACCTGCAGCAGGATAGCCACCGAAATGGAAGCTACCAGCCAGCGATTTTTAAACAGGCCCAGCTTCAAGACGGTAACCTCGTCCGAGCGGGCGTTGAAGGCGCGGAACCATTCGAAGGAGACCATCGAGCAGAAGACCAGGGTACGAGCCTCGTCGATGTTCATCCTTGCCTGAGCCCAATAGAAAAGTCCGAAAACGCCGACACCGACAATCAATGCCAGGAAGCCGACGCGTAGCAGCAGCCCCGGATAGATAATGCCGACACCCGGATGACGGGGCGGCTGCTGGAGTTCGTCACCGACCTTGGGTTCCAGGCCCAGCGGCACGGCTACGGCGGTATCCGTCACCAGGTTATTCCAGATAATCTGTACGGCCAGCAGCGGCGCCTGGCCCAGGAACAGGATGGTAAGAATCAGCGCCAACAACTCGCCGATATTGGTGCTCAGCAGGAAGAAAATAACATTCCTTAACCTATTAAAAATCGTCCGGCCTTCGTCCACCGCCGCCACCACCGAGGCGAAATTATCGTCAGCCAGGGTCATATCGCTGGCTTCCTTGGCAACATCGGTGCCGGTGATACCCATGGCAATACCGATATTGGCTGTTTTCAGGGCCGGAGCATCGTTGACGCCGTCGCCGGTCATAGCGACGATATGACCGCGTTTTTTCAAAGCGTTGACTATCCTTAGTTTCTGGATGGGCTCGATGCGGGCGAAAACGGAAATGCCCTCGACTTCCTGCGACAACTGTTCGTCGGTCATCTGGCGTAATTCGGTACCCGTAACCGCTTTCCCGGGAGGCAGTTCAATCTGGCGGGCGATAGATTCCGCCGTAACCTTGTTGTCGCCAGTTATCATAATGACCTTGATGCCGGCCTGCGTACAGAGTCTTATCGACTCTTTCGCTTCCTCGCGAGGCGGGTCAGCCATACCGGAAAGACCGACAAATACCAGGCCCCCCTGAAGGTGTTCATCCTCCAGGTCCTCAAGGTCACCGGGAAGGTCAATATAGGCGGTGGCGATAACCCTCATCGCGTCGGCCGCCATTGTCTCGTTAATTTCTGTTATTTCTCTAATATCGGCTTGTTTAAGCAAGATTTTCTTGCCGTCCTTATACAGGTATTTGCTCATCGAAAGGAGTTTCTCCGGGGCTCCCTTGACGTAAGCCACCCTGCCCTTTTTATCGGGATGAAAAGTAGCCATGTAGAGTTTCTCGCTCTGGAAGGGTATCTCATCGAGGCGGGGATACATATTATCCAGGTTCTCGCGGGTCATGCCGGCTTTTTCGGCAGCCACCATCAGAGCCCCCTCGGTGGGGTCGCCGACAACACTCCAGCTTTTCTCATCTTCCCGGTTCAATATGGCATCATTACACAGGGCGCCTATTCTGAGATGCAGCATCACGTCAGGCTCGTTGATGCAGTCCAGCTTCCGGTCGTCACAGACGAATTCGCCACCGGGGTCATAGCCCTCCCCGGTAACATCAATACGGCGAGAGCCCGCATATATCTGCCGTACCGTCATCTGGTTCAACGTGAGTGTCCCGGTCTTGTCGGAGCAAATCACGGTGGCCGAGCCGAGCGTTTCCACCGCCACCAGCTTGCGGATTATGGCATTGCGATGCGCCATCATCCGCATACCCATCGCCAGGACCACCGTGAGCACCGCTGGCAGCCCTTCCGGTATTGCCGATACGGCGGCGGCGACGGCCAGCAGGAACACTTCCAGCCAGTCCAGTCCTTTTATCAGTCCCACGACCACTAGGAGTACGCAGACACTGAGGAAAATAGCAACAAGATATTTACTCAGTCGGCTGACACTCTTCTGGAGAGGAGTATCCTCCCGCTTGACTTCCCGGATACCGCTGGCGATTTTGCCCATCTCGGTAGCCATGCCGGTCCTGACCACCACCGCTGTCGCCCTTCCGTAGGTGATTACCGTGCCCATGAACACCATGTTCTTGCGCTCGGCTACCGGCAATTCACCACGCAGGGCTTTGGAATACTTATCGACGGGCACGGACTCGCCGGTAAGCGTGGATTCGTTGGTCTTGAGGTTCGATACCTCCAGCAGCCTGGCATCGGCGGGGATTTTGTCGCCGACCTCAAAAATCAGGATATCTCCCGGTACCAGTTCGTGGGCGGGAACTTCTCTAACAATGCCATCGCGGCGCACGCTTGCCTTCGGTGCCGCCATGCGAAGCAGGGCCTCCATGGCTTTCTCCGCCCGTATTTCCTGGGTAAATCCGATGATAGCGTTGAGAATCAGGGCGCCGAGAACTACCCAGGCGTCTAGATAATGACCGACGGCCATGGTGATGATGGCGGCAACCAGCAGTACGTAAATGAGCGGACTGAGAAATTGCCGGAGAAAAACTAATATCGGCGACGTCTTCTTCTTGCCTTCAAGCTGGTTGAGACCGTACTCAAGCTGCTTTTCCTTGACCTGCGCCGCCGTTAGTCCGGAACGCTTCGAGCCGAGTTTCCCTAAGGCTTCGTTAGCAGCTAGCTGATACCACTTTTCGTCCATACTACGAATATACTAACATACCGATTTAAGCGGTTGCCAATACGTGAATATCTATTCCCACCCGACCGCCCTCGTGTCATCAGCGGCTTGTCTGGTAAACTACTCCCCCTATAAAGAAAATGGGGCGTTGAAGAGGGGTGAAACCCCTCTTTTTATTCTTTCCCCCTCTCAAACAAAAGAAATTATGGGCACGAAAGATAAACATGTTTGAGAAGGGGACAAAGGGGGTGAGATAAGCACCTATTATCTAAACGAATATAACCTCCCGATTGTCCTTTGAATGAAATTTATGGTAAAATTGTAACATAAGATACATTATGCAATTATGCGCACTCTTTTATTAATATATTGCGCTTATCTATATTTTTCTGATATTATATTGCATGATTGCGTGAGTAAATATGAAGAATAATATGCAATTACTATCCGGCAACGAGGCGCTGGCTATAGGAGCCTATCATGCCGGTGTACAGGTAGCCACCGCTTACCCCGGCACGCCCAGCACGGAAATACTCGAGAACATAGCCCGTTTTCAAGACATCTACGCCGAGTGGTCCACCAACGAGAAGGTCGCCATGGAAGTAGCGATGGGGGCAGCCTACACCGGCACCCGCGCTATGGTCTCCATGAAGCATGTCGGGTTGAACGTTGCCAGCGACCCCTTTATGGCGGCGTCCTACACGGGTATCATCGGCGGGCTGGTGGTAATCTGCGCCGACGACCCTCAGATACACAGTTCTCAGAATGAGCAGGACAACCGGCATTACGCCAGGCTGGCCAAGATACCGATGCTGGAGCCATCCGACAGCCAGGATGCCTACGAACTCATGAATTATGCTTTCAACATCAGCGAGGAGTTCGATACGCCGGTGATGCTGCGTTCCACCACGCGGATATCCCACTCGAAGTCCGTGGTAAACGTCAATCGCAGTCGTTCGGTGAAAAACCCTTCGGCTGCTTTTCATTTCAACCAGCCGAAATACGTCATGCTCCCGGTCTATGCCCTGCCCCGTCACGCCGCTATGGAAGAGCGCCTGGTCAGGCTGGCCGAGTATGCCGAGACATTCCCTCTGAACCAGATTATGGTGGGTGATAGCAAGCTCGGTATCGTTGCCAGCGGCATCGCCTACCAGTACGCCCGCGAGGTCTTTCCAGAGGCCTCTTTCCTCAAGCTGGCGATGACCTGGCCATTACCGGAGAAGATGATAAAAGACTTTGCCGCCAGTGTCGACCGACTTATCGTCGTTGAAGAACTCGACCCGTTCCTCCAGCAAAACATTAAAGCAATGGGCATCGAGGTTACCGGCAAAGAGTTTATTCCAGCAGTGGGTGAGTTGAACACCCGCATCGTTACCGAAAGCAGCGGCGAGGCCGGTCTGCTGCCCGATTCTGAAAAAAAGGACGTCCTGCCACCGGCAGAAGGTCTCCCAAAGCGTCCTCCCCTGCTGTGTCCGGGGTGCCCTCATACCGGCATCTACTTTACCCTGAATATGCTGGGACAGCGCTCCAAGCTGGTCGGTTCCAAAGAACCGCAGGAGCCAAAGCTAATCGTTACCGGAGACATCGGCTGTTACACCCTGGGGGCTTACCCGCCCCTGAGCGTCCTCGATACCACCGCCTGCATGGGTGCCGGCATCGGTCAGGCACTGGGCATGGAAAAAGCCGGTGTCAAGAGCAAGGTGGTTGCTATTATCGGCGATTCCACCTTTATGCATTCGGGAATAACCGGACTGGTTAACGCCGTCTATAACGACGGACACATCACGATAATTATACTGGACAACCGCACCACGGCCATGACCGGCCATCAGGAGCATCCCGGTACGGGCATTTCGGCCCAGGGACAGGAAACCTCCGCGGTGGATATCGAAAACCTGGCCCGGGGTATCGGCGTTAGGGATATCAAGGTTATCAATGCCTTTGATATCAAGGCTCTGGGAAAGGGAGTAAAAGACTCGCTGGACAGGCCGGAGGTCTCGGTGATTATCGTCCGCGGTGCCTGCGCCATGAGGGTCAGGAAGCGTGAAAATCCCAGGAAAGTCGACGTTGAAAAATGCAACCAGTGCAACTACTGTCTGCGTCTGGGTTGCCCGGCTATTCAAAGCACCGATGGACAGGTGTTTATCGAACCGACGCTCTGTGCCGGGGATATCTGCGGCATCTGCGAGCAGATATGCCCGCAGAAAGCGATCTCAAAATAGGAGTAAAAAAGTCATTGCGAGCGTAGCGAAGCAATCCGTACCCGTGTTCTCACCGTGGCAGGACGACGGATTGCTTCGGGCTCCGCCCTCGCAATGACATTATAAAAAACGTAGAGCCCTTAAGGTTATGGGAATGTAAAATGGAGAAACTGGACATACTTGTTACCGGGGTGGGCGGCCAGGGTGTCGTTCTGGCCAGCGACATCATTGGCGAAACCGCCCTGGCGGCAGGTTATGACGTTAAAAAGACCGATACGCTGGGTATGGCGCAGCGGGGCGGCAGTGTCGTCAGCAACGTACGCATCGGTCCTAAAGTCTGGTCGCCGATGATTAAAGAAGGCGAAGCAGGACTCCTCCTCGCTTTCGAGAAGCTCGAAGCGGCCCGGTGGAGTCACTTTCTCTGCCCCGACGGTATCGCCATCATCAATGACTACGAACAGCCGCCGCTGTCGGTAAGCCTGGGACAGGGAAAATACCCCACCGACGAGGAGATTACCGCCGCTCTGAAACGACGGACCGACCGCATCTATCTCATTGACGGCAATCAGAAGGCCCAAGAGCTGGGCAATGTGCGTACCCTGAATATGTTAATGCTGGGGTGTCTCTCCGTGTTCACGCCGCTGGAAGCTGATATCTGGAAAAAGAGTATCTCGCAACGCATGCCGGAGAAGCTCCGCGAGATAAACCTGACCGCGTTTGAAAAGGGCAGAAAGGAAATCGAAAATGTCCGTATCGGATAGGGTAAAAAAAGGCATGGAGCTGGGGTCGTGGATAAGGCGGATGTTCGACGAAGGCACCGCCATGAAAAAGAAAATCGGTGCGGAGAATGTCTTCGACCTTTCGCTGGGCAATCCCGTCATGGAGCCTCCCCCCGAGTTCAAACGTGAAATCAAGCGCTTGGCGGACAATCCTTTCCCGGGGATGCACGGCTACATGGAGAACGCCGGTTACCCGGAGACCCGGGCCGCCGTGGCTAAACAGCTGAATAAAGAGACCGGCATCGCGCTTACGGAAAAGGACATCCTCATGGCCGTTGGCGCGGCGGGGGCTATCAACGTGGCGTTGAAGACGATTCTCGACCCCGGAGACGAGGTTATCGTTTTTCTCCCCTGGTTCGTTGACTATTTCAATTATGTCGAAAATCACGACGGGATAGTAAAACTCGTTCACACCGATGAGAATTATATGCCCCGACTCGATGAACTCGAGAAAAGCATCGGGCCCAGGACCAAGGCGGTGCTTATCAACTCACCGAACAATCCCACCGGCGTCGTTTACAGCGAAGACCTGATACGTCAGATGGGCGAGATACTCCGGAAAAAGGAAACCGAGTACGGCAAGGCGATATTCATCGTCAGCGACGAACCGTATAAAAAGATAATCTATGATGGATTAAAGTACCCGTCTCCGTTGAACGCCCACCGACACAGCATCATCGCCACCTCGCACTCCAAGGACCTGTCCATACCCGGAGAACGTATCGGCTATATAGCCCTGCACCCGGATAGCCTCGACCACGACGAATTGATAACCGGATTTATTTTCTGCACGCGTGTCCTCGGCTTTATCAATGCCCCCGCCTTCATGCAGAACGTGGTGCGCCACATCCAAGACGTTACCATCCCCGTCGCCGAATACCAGCGCCACCGTGACTTCATCTACGATAACCTGGTAAGAATGGGATATCAGGTAAACAAACCGCAGGGCGCTTTCTATATCTTCCCCAAATGCCCCATCGAAGACGACGTGGCTTTCATCCACGAGCTGCAGCAAGAGCACCACGTTTTGGCGGTGCCGGGGATAGCTTTCGGCACGCCCGGGTGTTTCCGACTGGTGTACTGCACCGACGACCGCACCCTGGAATGCTCTATGCCCGGCCTGGAAGCGCTGGCGAAGAAGTACGGATTGAAATAGGTAATAATATATCAGTAAATAGGCAGATGGAAAAACGGTTTAAAATAACTGCTTTACTGGTCGGTCTCGTTCTAGTCATATCAATTACATCCATTGGCTGCCGGTTACCCGCGACTACCACCCCAACAACGGCTGAAAGTATATATATTATTATCGAACCGTGCCTGGAAGTAGAAATAGAATCCAACGATAATGAACCGGCGCCTCTGATAACTTTTGAAGAATTATCTTTAGAGGCCGGTACCCTTGACTGTGATTATTTTAATCCCGATATGGGTCTGCTACCTCAGGGTGACCCCTGCTTTCTAATAATGGGAATAATCGAGAACGGGTATGACGAAGGCTGCTGGGTAGCCTATCACGCTACCGGCTATGACGATTCCGGAAACACCGTTTCCCGTACCCTAGACGCCGGACCGATAGCCGGCGTAGCTCAGGATTATATTGATGGAAACAGCACCGAGGAATTCACCCTTCACCTAAACTGGTCAGATAATGTTTCTATTTTCAAGATACGTTGCCAGAGATCCGACGTGATGTTCCCATGATAATACAGGATAACGCCGTTCTCTTTACCCCCGTACGTAATCCGCGCCCAGTCCCACTGTAAAATGGAAGATAGGCCTCTCCACCTTCCGCACGATGAGCGGACAGTGTGACATGCCTGCTGGGATATAAGCCAGAAAGCTCTGCGTCATAACATGCTTCTCACCGTCGAGCCAAAGCTCCACCTCCCCGCACAGGTCACGCGGGTTTTCGAAATCCGTGCCGAAAAATGTAATTACTTCGGTGAAATCATGCGTGTGTGCCTGGGCAGCTGACTCTTCCGAGGCACAATCGGGCCATATCCAGACACTCTCCGAGTAGAAAGCCCCGGGGATAACGTCCCCGTCCAGCCACATCACGTGCGTCGGGGTGACACGCCCGGAGTCCGGTTTCTTGCCCATCCCGCTCTGCTCACCGGGAAATAACTTATCCGCCTTGACATCGGTAATAATGTATTTACTGGTTTTTAATTCACTCACTATCTGGCTCCTGTTCTGTTCTCAAGATTTCGCGCTCATGATACTTTAATTATCTTGATCCTGTCAAAACAGCCTCCTGTTTTGGTTTATTTGCATCTGGTTGACGGGTGTTTACTCCCCTTATCACCCCACCCTGTTGTTAAATATCTTTTCCCACCCAAGCCACCCTCGCGGCATCGTGCTACTATCCATTAACTACTCCCCCCACCCTTTCCAAAAGGGGGTAGCCTACGAAGAGGGGCTGGCACCCCTCTTTTTTCTATAGGGTGGGCGAGTGGGATAAAAATATCTTCGGAGTAGGGGGACAAAGGGGGTGAGCATATTAAATCATCCAAAACCAAACAGAACCTATAGTGTTGATTTTTATAAAAAATCTGTGGTATACTACCGCAGTGCCTCAGACTCCCTGATATTTTTCCCGGCACTATGAGCACGTGAAGGAAATATTAAGAGTATTAATGGTCAGAGGTCCAGTTGCTAGCTAACTACGGAACAATCGCTCTATTCTTCATAGTTATCCTCCTCTTCAGCCTGGTAATGGTAATTCTCCCCGTTATCCTCAAATACCTAAAAATCGTCCCCAGTAATCCCAATCCTGTTAAGAACTCTATATTCGAATGCGGTGTGGAGACCATCGGCAAGACCTGGGTACAGTTTAATTTCCACTATTATTTTTACGCTCTTGTCTTCCTGGCTCTCGACGTACTGGTGGTTTTCCTCTATCCCTGGGCGGTGCACCTGAAGCAGCTGGGAACTTTCAGCCTGTATATCGTAATCATTTACGTGTTTATCGTTTTCGTAGGCTATCTTTACGCCTGGAAGAAGAAGGTCCTTGAATGGAAGTAGGCGACGAACAGAAATATATCTACTCCGATACCGAACTCGACCGGTATGAAGGTCAGATTATTGAAGACCTGAAAGCCAGCAGCCAGGAGATTATCCCCGACCCGGACACCTGGCTGGACGAAGAAGTAAAACGCAACGTGATGTTGTCGACGGTAGATTCCGTTATCAACTGGGCAAAAAGGTCTTCGCTCTGGACGGCAATCTGTTTCCCCGCCTGCTGCGCTTTCGAATTTATCGCCGCCGAGGGTCCTAGATTCGACCTTTCCCGCTTCGGCATGGAAATCATGCGGGCTTCACCCCGCCAGGCCGACCTCATGATTACCGCGGGGACGCTTACCTGGAAAATGGCGCCCATTGTCCGGAGGATATACAACCAGATGCCTGAACCCAAGTGGGTCATCGCCATGGGCGCCTGCGGCATCAGCGGCGGCATCTTCCGCTCATCTTACGCCGTCGTGCCGGGCTATAACCGGATTATCCCGGTGGATGTCTACGTACCCGGCTGCCCGCCCCGTCCCGAGGCCCTGATATATGCCATACAGATGCTTCAAAAGAAGATAGCTAAGGAACAGGTAGTACCGGACCTGCCGGGATTTTTGCAGAAAGGCAAGTAAAGGATGACGGTAGCCCTTTCCGGAAAAGATATAGCCGAGAAACTTGAGGAGAAATTACCAGGCAGCCTGGAGGATTCCGGTGAAGATTACCTGCTGGTGAAAAGCGATTCGCTGCTGGCGGTGGCTGAATATCTTAGAAATACCGATTCCCTCAGCTTTGATTACTTCAACTACGTTACGGCAGTTGATTATTACAGCTACTTCGAGCTGGTATACCGCCTGGATTCTATCGAGCATAACCATTCGATAGTGATTAAAACCAGGTGTTACGACCGTGATAATCCCACCGTTCCCTCACTGACAGGACTATGGCAGGGAGCCAATTTCCAGGAACGCGAGGTGTACGACCTCATGGGCATAAAATTCGAAGGACACCCGAATTTGAAACGCATGTTCCTCTGGGACGGTTTCGAAGGACATCCGCTGCGAAAGGATTTTAATAAGTGAAGACCACCGGTTTAGTGACGTTTAAAAAGGACTTAAACAAGTGACGACGACCGAGATGATGACGCTCAAGACCGAGCCGTTTGTACTAAACTTCGGCCCGGTGCACCCCAGCACTCACGGCGTGTACCGCATGCGGGTGACCCTCGACGGCGAGGTTGTCATCGACCTTGAGCCGGTGGTCGGGTACCTTCACCGCGGTATCGAGAAGCTGACCGAGGAAAGGACCTACGGCGGTGTCATTCCCCTCACCGACCGCCTCGACTACATCTCTCCGATGAGTAATAACCTGGCATACTGCCTGGCCGTGGAGAAGCTGGCCGGGATAAAGGTGCCGGAACGCGCCGAGTACCTGAGGGTTATCATGGCCGAGCTGCAGCGCCTGGCTAACCACTGTATCGCCGTGGGCAGCTTATTCAGTGACAGTGGCGCCGCATTTACGCCCTTTATGTATATGTTCCGGGAGAGGGAGAAAATAGTAGACCTTTTTGAAATGGTCTGCGGTCAGCGCCTTACCTACAATTACATGAGAATCGGCGGCGTCAGCCAGGATATTCCCGATGAATTCCTGCCGGCGCTAAGCAAGTTCCTGGTGACGATGCCCCGGTTTATTGACGAATTGGACTTTTTTCTGAAGGAGAATGAGATATTTCTGGCACGCGCCAAGGGAGTAGGGATACTATCCAAAGAAGTCGCCATTAACTGCGGTATGAGCGGTCCCGTAGCCCGCGCCAGCGGTATTAACCGCGACCTGCGGAAAGCGGACCCTTATTCTGTATACGACCGCTTTGAATTCGATATTCCCACCTGCGAGACCGGCGACTGCTATGACCGCTACCGGGTGAGAATCGAAGAGATGCGCCAGAGCCTGCGCATCCTCGAGCAGGCTTCTAAAGATATTCCGCAAGGTTCGGTAAAGGCCGACGTACCTCATTTGATTCGACCGCCCTCCGGCGAGGCTTACGGACACCTGGAAGCGCCCAAGGGCGAACTCGGTTTCTATATAGTGTCCGATAATTCCATCGCCCCCTACCGCTGCCATATCCGGCCCACCAGCCTGATTAACCTGAGTGCCCTGCGCGACATGATTAAAGGCTGGAAGGTGGCCGACCTGATAATAATCTTCGGGAGTATCGATATTACCATGGGTGAGGTGGATAGATAGTGACCGTACCCGAATTAGTGATAAGCAATGTGTCCATGGCGTATACGCCGCCCGACTGGCCCGGTGGCTACTGGTGGCACTGGCTGTTTTTCTCGGTGGTGCTTATCGGCTTTATGCTTACCATGGTTATTATAGCTATCTACATCGAACGCCGCGGCCTGGGCCGCATGCAGTCGCGCCTCGGGCCCAACCGTACCGGTCCGTTCGGCGTGTTACAGATGGTAGCCGACGTTATCAAAGTCCTCCTCAAAGAAAACATCGTCCCGGATAAAGCTGATAAACTCGTTCACTGGCTCGCCCCGATAGTCGCCTTCGTCCCCGTGGCGCTGATATTTGCCGTGATACCCTTCCAGAACGGGGCGCTCCTGGCCGACCTGAATATTGGTATACTGTTCATCGTAGCGGTAAGTTCTCTGACTACCCTCGGTGTATTTATGGCGGGGTGGGGCTCCAGCAATAAATACTCGCTGCTCGGTGCCATGCGTAATGTCGCTGCCGTTGTCAGCTACGAAATACCCCTGGCATTATCCATCGTCGGTACCCTGCTGGTGGCGGGTACGATGTCGTTGAACGGAATCGTTATCGCCCAAGATATTCCCTTTATCCTGGTACAGCCGCTGGGCTTCCTGATATTTTTCATCGCGGGCTGTGCGGAAATCAACCGCAGTCCCTTCGACCTTATGGAGGCCGATTCCGAGATTGTCGCCGGATTTCATACGGAATACTCAGGCATGAAATTCGCGCTGTTCTACCTGGTGGAGTACGCCGAGGCTATAGCCATCTCCGCCATTATCACCTCTCTTTTCCTCGGCGGCTGGAGGGGGCCACTGCTGCCGCCCTGGCTGTGGTTTATCGTGAAAACGCTTATTGTCTTCTTTGTCATGGTCTGGACACGGGTGACCTTACCGCGGGTACGCATCGACCAGCTGATGGCATTAGCCTGGAAGTTCCTCCTCCCGCTGGCGCTGATAAACCTGTTCATCACCGCGATACAGGTGCTTGCCTGGGACAATGCCGTCAACTGGATAGCGGTGGTCGTCAATATTGTCGTCATGGTAGTCCTGATACTGATATGGTCGAAATTCTTTAAGTTAGGATGGGGTCGACTTGAAGTTTGAACGTTACGGACTGGGTATGCTCAAGGGGATGTCGGTAACCATCCGCCATATGTTCCGCCATCCTACGGTGAACCAGTACCCGGAGCAGCGACTTAATATCTCGCGACGCAACCGGGGTAACGAGCTTATCTGGAGTCGGGAGAGGTGCACCGGGTGTGCCACCTGTGCCAAGACCTGTCCCCAGGGCGCTATCGAGATTATTACCGCTACCAACGCGGAGGATAATAAATACGAGGTAGAGAAATATCAGGTGGATACCGGATACTGCATTCAGTGCGGCCTGTGCGTCGAGGCCTGCCCCTATGACGCCCTTTTCATGGGCTATTCTTACGAGCGTGCCAGGTACCGGCGTGGCGAATTAGTACAATCCGATGACGAATTACTGGAATCACCGGAAAGGCCTGCCAGCGGTTATTTCCACCCTGATATCGCCGAAAAATTACCCGAGCAGACGCTGCTTATAGATAAGATAACGGAGAAGAGAGAGTAATGGGACTGGACGCGGCATTCTGGATAATGGCTGTTATCGGCGTAGTCGCCGCTCTCAGCGTGGTGTTCCTGCGCAATGTCTTCCGCGCCGCCCTGGCTCTGGTCCTCTGTTTTATCACCGTAGCCGGTCTTTATATAACTCTCAGCGCCGACTTCCTGGCGGCGGTACAGATTCTGGTCTACGTGGGTGCTATTTCGGTACTGATTATCCTGGCGATAATGATGACCCGGGACGTCCAGCAGGGCAGCCCGTCCAATAAAATGAAATTCCCGGTTTTCGTGATAGTGGCGGTTTTGCTGGGAATCATGATATACACGGTAACCACTACCCCCTGGGCTATATCCGACGAAGCGCCCCTGACCCCGACGACCGTACCGCTGGCGCAAAACTTGTTTAGCGAGAGCGGTTTTATCCTGCCGGTGGAAATTGCGGCAATGCTGTTGCTGGCAGCCATTCTGGGTGCCATCGTCATCGCGAGGGAGAAAGATAAGTAATGACAGTAGGACTGGAACACTATCTGGTATTATCGGCGGTGCTGTTCTGCATCGGACTATACGGCGCGCTGACCAAGCGTAACGCTGTAATCGTCCTGATATGTGTCGAGCTCATGCTCAACGCGGTCAATATCAGCCTGGTGGCTTTCTCAAGTTATGTCGTGCCGGTATTATTGACCGGGCAGGTGTTTGCCATCTTCGTGATGGTGGTCGCCGCCGCCGAGGTAGCCGTGGGACTGGCTATTATCCTGGCTATCTACCGCGGCCTGACGGATATCGATATCAACAATATAAATTTGATGAAGTGGTAAGCTCGGTTAAAAACCTGAGTGATAACCGGGAAAAGGGAGGGCAGTAAAATGAAAAGTTCGGGTGGCTTTGTCGGAGGATTATGGTTCATCGGCTGGTTGTTCACCATCGGCTTCACCAACCTGATCTGGTGGCAGGTGATTCTGGGGATTGTCGTCTGGCCGTACTATCTGGGCAAAGAGGTTATTTCCCTGGTGGGAGGTTAGACTACAAGGGGCATCTAAGAGGGGTGCTAGCCCCTCTTCTATACCCTCCCCATCTCCTTCAAAGGAGAGGGGGACACAGGGGGTGAGGTAGACAGGATAAGCGGAGAGGCACAAAAAGGTAAAAAAATGTGGGTAGAAGTAAAAAAAGCGAATAGCCTGGTAATCGCGGAGATGTGGAAGGAATGCTTCGAGGGTGAGGGTATCCCCACCCACATCATGCCCGTCTCCGGCCTGCCTATCGGGCAGGAGCTAGCCGACTATTCGATATTAGTGCCGCAGGACAAAGAACATGTGATTAAGGATATCTTAAGGAAGCTATGATACCATATCAGTATATCTGGCTCATCATGCTGCTGCCGATGTTCTCCTTTATCATCAACGGCATAGTTCTGAGGATTTTCTTTAAACCGAAGGCTAAAATCTACGGCTACGTAACCATTACCGCTATCGGTATCTCGGCGATATTCTCCATCTGGGCATTGATATCGCTGCTGACGGGTGACAGCCACGAGATAGCCGTCCCGGACGTCAGCTGGGCGGTAATAGAAAACGGCGTTACCATCCACCTGGGACTGATTGCCGACCAGCTTTCGATTGTTATGGCGATAGTCGTCTCCGTCGTCAGTTTGATGGTGCAGATATACTCGCTGGGCTACATGCACGACGACGATGCGGGATATTACCGCTACTATACCTTTATGTCCCTGTTCACCTTCTCCATGTTGGGACTGGTCCTTTCCGATAACCTGCTCTTTACCTTCGTCTTCTGGGAGATGGTGGGGCTATGCTCCTATCTGCTCATCGGCTTCTGGTACCACCGGAAATCGGCCGCCGACGCCGCCAAGAAAGCCTTTATCGTCACCAGAATCGGCGATTTTGGATTCCTGGCAGGGATACTGATTCTCTACCTCAACACCGGCACCTTCGATATTTACCAATTGCATCACCTGGCGGTGACCGGTGTTCTCGGCGGCATGGTGCTCACCTGGGCGGCTATCGGGCTCTTTGCCGGGGCCGTCGGTAAGAGCGCCCAGTTCCCGCTTCATGTCTGGCTGCCCGACGCCATGGAAGGTCCCACCCCGGTCAGCGCCCTTATCCATTCCGCCACTATGGTCTGTGCCGGTGTCTTCCTGGTAGCTCGGATGATGCCGCTCTTCATCTACTCGGTTGATGCGATTACCGTCGTCGCCGTTATCGGCGGATTTACGGCCATTTTCGCCGCTACCATGGGTCTGGCGGCTAATGATATTAAACGCGTGCTGGCTTATTCCACCATCAGCCAGATAGGTTATATGATGCTGGGGCTGGGAGCTGTCGGCATGGGACTGGCTCATGAAATCGCCGACGGGCACCTGCATGTCGGCACCGAGGAGATGCTGATTATCGCCAAGGGCGCCGTAGCGGTGGGTATGTTCCACCTGTTCACCCATGCCTTCTTCAAGTCGCTCCTCTTTATGGCATCCGGTAACGTCAGTCACTCGACGGGCACTTTCGATATGCGGCTGATGGGCGGACTAAAAAAGACGATGCCCTGGACATACGCTGTTTTTCTTATCGGCAGCTTGAGCCTAGCGGGTATCTGGCCCCTTTCCGGTTTCTGGAGCAAGGATGAGATACTGGTAAGCGCGATGGAGAATCAGCCGGTGCTGTTTGCTTTTGCCCTGATAACCGTGTTCCTGACCGCTTTCTATATGTTCCGCGCTATCTATATGACCTTCCACGGGGAATATAAGGGCGGTGCTACCGATGACGGCGTCGACCACAGCCATACCCACGAAGCGCCCAGGGTAATGGTGGCGCCGCTGGTATTCCTGGCGTTACTGGCTATATTTATCGGCTGGTGGAATGTAGCCGGAGGCTTTAACGACTTTATCGGACATCACGCCGAGCACGCTGCCAGCGGTTTCTTCAGCGGGTTGTTCAATCCCTTCACCCACGCGCTGCCGGTTATCGCTTTGCTGGTAGGCTTATTCGGTATCTTCACGGCCTACCTTATCTATAACAAGAAATGGATAACGGCGGAATCACTGGGTAAATTTTTCGGGCCGCTTTATACGCTGGTCTTCCGCAAGTACTACTTCGACGAATTATACGAGAATATCATCGTGAAGCTGGTTCTGATGAAAAACCTGTTTACCGGCTTTACGCTATTTGATACCAGGGGCGTCGACGGGGCGGTCAACGGGGTGTCCAATGTCGTTATTAGCGGCGGCAGGGCTGTCCGTCAGGCCCAAACGGGGCAGCTGCAGCTTTACGGACTGTTTATCGTGCTGGGACTGGTGATTATCGGTCTCTGCGTGTATTTCTTTGGATAAAAAATAAAAACAGGGAGGCATGGACGGGCGAAGTATCACTGATATAGAACGGGGCGTCTAAGAGGGGCGCAGCCCCTCTTCCCGATACATCCCCCTCTCCTTGATAGGAGAGGGGGACTCAGGGGGTGAGGTAGATAAAGAATGAAACTGGAAGGTTCTTGGAGTTAACGTAGTTGGATTATAATTACCTGTCAACCATATTGTTTCTCCCGGCAGCGGGAGCGATTATCATTGCCTTTATATCCAGCAAGAATGAAAAGGCAATAAAGTGGACTGCCTTTATATTTACGGCTATCCCGTTGATACTGGCTATCTATCTCTTCTGTGCCTTTGACCGTTCCCTGAGTGCGGCGGGGGTAATCCAGTTCGAGGAGAAATACCTCTGGATAGCCCCTCTTAACGCCCACTATCACCTGGGCGTGGACGGACTGAGCATGCCCCTGGTCCTGCTTACCACCTTCCTCGGCTTCCTGGCAGTACTGATATCCTGGAAAGTTCACCTCCGACCACGCGAGTACTTCGCCTGGCTTCTTCTGCTGGAAACGAGTATCATCGGCGTTTTCGCTTCCCTCGACCTGCTGCTCTTCTTCATCATGTGGGAAATAGAGGTCATCCCGATGTACTTCCTGATTTCCATCTGGGGTTCGGGACGGAAAGAGTATTCATCGATTAAATACGTTTTATATACACTGTTCGGCAGCGCCTTCATGCTGGCGGGTATTTTGAGCCTTTACTTCACCACCGGCAGCCTGAGTATCCCGGATATAGCCAACGGCGGCCTGGGCATGGTGCAGGCGATTATGCCGGCCGGGGCTATTTTCTGGCTGCTCTTTATAGGGTTTGCCGTCAAGCTGCCGATGTTCCCGTTCCATACCTGGCTCCCCGATGCCCATACCGACGCGCCTACCGCCGTCAGCGTCATGCTGGCCGGTGTGCTCATCAAGATGGGCGGCTACGGTATGATACGGCTCTGCGTTACCATGTTCCCGGGTCCGGCCCAGGACTACGCCCAGCTGCTGATAATACTGGCGCTCATCGGCATCCTCTACGGTGCGGCGGTAACCTTGATGCAGACGGATATCAAGCGGATGATTGCGTACAGTTCCATCAGCCACATGGGTTACGTACTGCTTGGCATCTTTGCCCTGGGGCAGGTCAGCCTCACCGGTGCCGCTCTGCAGATGTTCAGCCACGGCATCATCACCGGCCTGCTCTTTGCCATGGCGGGACTGGTGATACATAATATTGAGACCCGCGACCTCCGTCAGCTGGGAGGCCTGGCACGTCAGGTGCCGACAATGGCGGTCGTCTTTTCCGTGGCCGGACTGGCTTCATTGGGGCTGCCACTTACCAGCGGTTTCGCCGCCGAGTTCCTCATCTTCCTGGGCAGTTTTAACAGTGCCGTCGTCAATAACATGCAGATTTACACGCTGATTGCCGTGGTGGGAGTCGTCCTCACCGCTGGTTACATCCTCTGGATGATACAGCAGGCTTTCTACGGTCCGCCCAGGGATGAGTTCAATGGCGTCAAGGACGCCGACGGACTGGAGAAGTTCTACATGTACGTCCTGGTGGCGGTAATTATGCTGGTGGGTGTCTACCCCGCTGTTTTAACGGATGTTTTCAAGCTGGGAATTTCGCCGATAGCGCGCTTGTTCGGCGGTTAAAAAAGAGGTTAAAGAAGGAGAATAGGATTTGAACCTGCATCTGTTCGTACCAGAAATAACGATGGCGGTTGTTGCCGTTCTGGTAATCCTGCTTGACCTCTTCGTACGGCAGAAAGCGGTACTGAGGGGCGTCAGCATCATCGGACTGCTTGTTGTCATCGGTTACAGCCTGGCTATGTGGAAAGGCATGGATTGTGAGCTGCCCGCTTTTATTTTCAACAACATGCTGGCCGTCGACAATTTCTCCCTGTTCTTTAAGATACTGCTCGCCGGTATTGCCATACTGGTTATCCTGGCTTCTGCCGACTACGCCAGTAAGTTTACGCGTTTTCAGGGAGAATACTACGCCCTGATTCTGCTCTCTGCCCTGGGTATGATGCTGATGGCAGCCGCCTCCGACCTTATTTCGCTGTACATCTCTCTGGAGCTGGCCAGTATTTCTCTCTACGTTCTGGTCAGCTTCCTCAAGGACCGCAAGTCCACCGAGGCTTCGCTGAAATACCTCCTCCTCGGTGCTATAGCCTCGGCGGTACTGCTTTACGGCATGGCACTCGTCTTCGGCGTCACCGGTCAAACGCAGCTCAGCGCTATCGCCGGGTCTATCCAAGCGATGGGGCTAGGGGGTCTGGTGGACAGTCCGGCACTGCTGATAGGTATCGTCCTGATGATTGCCGGTCTCGGCTTTAAGATTGCCGCCGTCCCCTTCCAGATGTGGGTGCCCGACGTTTACGAAGGCGCCCCTACCCCGATTACCGCTTACCTGTCCGTCGCCAGCAAAGCCGCTGGCTTCGCCTTTATCCTGCGCATCTTCTATTCGTCTTTCGGCATGCCTGACTGGCTGAGCCAGAACTGGGGCATGATATTCGCCGTGCTGGCGGTTTTCAGCATGTTTATCGGAAATATTGTGGCGATACCCCAGACCAATATCAAACGCATGCTGGGTTATTCGAGCATCGCCCAGGCTGGCTATCTCATGGTGGGACTGGCTACTCTGGGATTCGCTTCGGCGGGAGCTATCGCGGGACAGAGCACCATCCTTTTCTTCCTCGCCAGCTATACGGTCACCAATCTCGGGGCGTTTATCGTCGTTATCGCCATTTCCAACAAGATAAACAGCGATAATATAGACGACTATGCCGGGATGGGTAAACGCACGCCCCTGCTGGCTTTAGCCCTGACCCTCTGCCTGATTTCGCTTATCGGCATGCCGCCCGCGTCGGGCTTTATGGCCAAGTTCTACCTCTTCAGCGCCGCCGTCCAGCAGGACCTTATCTGGCTGGTGGTCATTGCCGTCATTAACAGCGTCATATCCGCCTACTACTATCTCCGCGTCGTCAAGGTGATGTGGTTCGGCGAGTCCGCCGTTGAGGATAAGATACCCTCCACCGCCGCCCCGCGAATTGCTTTGATACTCACCTGCCTGGGTGTTCTGTTATTGGGTATCATCCCCGGTCTGCTGATGAGACTGGCTGAAGAAGCCGGTAAAATATTCGGCGGCTAGGGTCGCCCACCATCCCCTTATACATTCCCACCCACCCGCCCCGTGATGCAGGGCTACCCATGTATTGATAGATATGCTATTATCTTCTTGAAATGCCGTTCTGTCCGAAATGTCGCGACGAGTTTCAGGACTGGGTAGAGGTCTGCCCCGATTGCGGCGTAGCCCTGGTTGACAAACTACCCGAACCGCCCGCTCCGCCTGAAAAAGAGAAGTTCGATGACCGGATTATGCGCATCGCTACGGCCCCCAACGAGGCGGTAGCGAACATGTGGGCGGGAATTCTGGAGGAGGAAGGCATCCCCTGCCTGCTGCAAAGCCCTGACCTTAAAGCCTCCATGTATTCCATCCTATCCAATCAGCCGTACCCAATATACGTGCTCAAAACCAATGCCCTCAGGGCTAAAAAAATACTTTCGTCCTTCGAAAAAGGGCACCGTTAATCGGCAGGCATAGAAAGCCCGGCCTGACCTTTACACCACCAGAAAGGTGAGACCGGGCTATATTTCTTGCTGATAATGAGGACTATACTTCGATAACCCCGAATTTCTCTTCCAGGGCGGCTTTATCCCATATCTTATTGGTGGCTTCCTGAGCGGGCAGGCCGGCCAGCATGGCGGGATATTTCTGCCAGATTATCGGCTCTTCGTAGAGGCTGGTATCGCGGCCCTTCATGTACTCCATGACCACCTCGGTCTTGACGAAGTAGGGACGGATGCAGGTTATGGCGATGCCCTCTTCCCGCCGCATTTCCCGGGCCAGACCGAGCGTAAACCTCTCCACCCCCGCTTTGGAAGTGCCGTAGGGAATGCTCATGCGGACTTCCTTGGCGAGTATCGAGGACACGTTGATGACCATGCCGCTTTTCTTCTCCAGCATACGGGGCAGCACGACTTTCGTGCAGAGATAGGTGCCGTCCAGGTTTACCGAGAGAATCAGCCGCCACCTCCGGTAAGGCAGGTCGAGGAACGAGTCCTGGGCAGTGACGCCAGCGTTATTTACCAGGACATCTATCTTGCCGAACTTCTCTATTGCCTTATCGGCGATTTCATTGACATCTTCCTCGATGGTGATATCGCCGCCCATGGTGAGCGTCTTCACGCCGAGTGCTTCTATCTCTTTGGCCGTCTCGTCCAGCTTACCGTCGTCGGTAACGCGGTCGCAGATTATCAGGTCGGCTCCCTGCTCCGCCATTCCCAGCGAAATCGATTTACCCAGTCCCTGCCGGGCTCCGGTAACCAGGACAGCTTTTCCTTGTAAAGACATTTGAATGCCTCCTTCTTTAATAACTCGGACTATCGTCTAGGTAAGCATACCGTAATCGAGCGGGAAGATACCCGCCGTCTGGTTCTTGGCGGCATCCGAAGCCAGGTAAAGGGCGATAGCCGCCACGTCGTCAGGCTCACCGAACCTCCCGATAGCGGTCTGGCTCAGCATTCTATCGTTGATGCCCTCCATCTGCAAAAACGGGTCGGACAGGCGACTGTGCACCCAGGCGGGGGCGATGGCGTTGACCCGGATATTCCACTTGCCCCATTCCTTGGCCATGGCGCGGGTCATATGCATTACCGCGGCTTTGCTGATGCAGTAAACGCCGAGAGACTGTTCCACCCGGACGCCCATGTAGGAGGTGATATTTATTATACTGCCGCCGCCCTGCTCTTTCATGATGGGGGCTATTTCCTTAGCCAGGAAGAACGGGCCTTTGAGGTTAACGTTCATCACCGCGTCCCACTGCCACTCCTCGACATCCACCAGGTCCACCATGAAACTGGACCCGGAGCTGTTCACCAGGATATCAATCCGGCCGAATTCCTTCATGACCTGTTCGACAAAAGGCTTGGGCTGGTCCATCTTGGCGATGTGCAGAGCCAGTGGCAGCACTTTCCCGCTTGTCTTGGCCGTTATCTCCTCAGCGGCTTTATCCAGGTTTTCCTGTTTCCGACTGCTGATAACGACGCTGGCTCCGGCCCCGGAAAGCGATTCGGCGATGGCTTTGCCGATATCCCCGGCGCCGCCGATGACTACAGCTACCTTACCGTCAACACGGTAGTCTTTGATATCCATTAAATTCTCCTTTTCGGTCTGTATTTCCCGCCCATCCCCGCTTATATCTTACAACCCTCCCCCTGTGTCCCCCTCCCTTGGAAAGGGAGGGGGAGGATTTAGGGAAGAGGGGCTCCGCCCCTCTTAAACTCCCCGGTTACAGGTTATTAACAATTCCGCTCCTATCATCCTCCTCTCCCCGTTGCGGGAGAGGATTGAGGTGAGGGGAAAATAAAGACTTCACCCTCACCTGGCCTCTCCCCTCAAGGGAGAGGGAATTACTTACTCAACTTTAATGATGCAGGCGTTAGCCTGGGCCAGGCCGCCGCAGATAGCTCCCATGGCATAGCCGCCGCCCCGCCTTCTCAACTCGTACATCAGGTTCATGATAAGTCTGGCGCCGCTGGCGGTATTGGGGTGACCGATGGCGATGGCGCTGCCATTGATATTCATTTTCTCCCGCATCGCCTGGTACTTGCTCTTGTCCTTATCTACGGCCACCATCATCGATACCAGCGGTACGCAGGCAAAAGCCTCGTTAATCTCCATGACCGCCATGTCGTCGAAGGTCATGTCGGCCTTCTGCACGACTTTCTTCATGGCGACACCCGGTCCTTCGGGCATACGGCTGGCATTAATCGCCACCGATACCGAGGCGACCACAGTGGCCAGCACTTCCAACCCGAGCTCCTCGGCCTTCCCACGCGTCATCACCAGTAATGCCGTGGCGCCGTCGTTCAGACCGGGAGCGTTACCGGCGGTAATAGCGCGGGTATCGTAGACCGTCTTCAGTTTGGCCAGCCTTTCCATAGAGGTATCGGCGCGGTACTGCTCGTCGATGTCCAGCACCTTGGATTCACCCTTGGGCTGGGGTATATCCAGGGGCATGATTTCTTCCTTAAACTTACCCGCATTCCAGGCATTGCCGTAGTTCTGGTGACTGCGAAAAGCCCACTCGTCCATGTCCTCGCGGGTAAATCCGTACTCATGAGCGACATTATCGCTGTCCACCGAGACGGGATTGAAGTCCTTGTAGCCCAGGGCATAAAGCGGGTCTTCCATCTTGACATCACCTATCCGGAAACCGTTGAACCTGAGCCCCCTGGCGATAAGCGGTGATTGACCGAAGGAGGTGGCGCCGCCGCAGATAGCCGTCTCGATTTCTCCGGCTTTCATCTCCAGGGCCGCCAGTCTCACGGCGTTCATCGCCGAGACGCAGGCCATGTCGAAGGAGATGGACACCGTTTCGTGGGGAAGCCCGGCTCTTATTAGCGACTGCCGTCCGGCGACGGGCGTGTATGGGTCGCGGCAGGCGGAGGTATCGCCGACGCCCCAGAAAACCTCGTCCACGGTATCGGGGGCAACGTTAACCCTCTTGAGGACCTCCCGCATTGGGATGGCTCCCAGTTCGTAATAGTCGAAGTCCCGGAGCGAGCCGCCGAACCTGCCGAACGGCGTCCTTACCGCGCTGACGATGACAACATCATTCTTATCTGCCATTATTTTTCACCTTTCATTCGCTTATTTAATAAAAACCATCTAAATTATCAGGACGGTTAAAATATCTATTTCTCGGTGTAATCGTAAAATCCGCGTCCGGTCTTGCGTCCCAGGTCGCCGGAGCGCACCATGTTCTTTAAAAGCGGGGCGGGCATCAGCCGCTCGCCGAACTCGGCGTACATGGTTTCCAGTCCATGCATGACAACATCGGCTCCGGCCAGGTCGCACAGCTCCAGGGGACCCATGGGATGGTTCAGACAGAGCTTAACCGCTTTATCAACCTCTTCCGGCTTGTTGCCATCCATGACGCAGTAGAAAGCCTCGTTCATTAACGCATCCACCAGGCGCGAGACGATGAAACCGGCATAGTCCCTGGCTTCGCAGGGCTCCTTGTCAATGCTTTTTACGTATTCCTTGGCAGCTTCCAGAACATCCTCGGAGGTGTGTCTTCCCGGTATTACCTCGACACCCTTCATCACCGGCACCGGGTTCATGAAATGAATGCCGATGACCTTCTCCGGCCTGCCGGTAGACGCAGCAATGGCGCCTATGGGCAGCGATGATGTATTGGTACCCAGGATTGCATCGTCTTTACAGATTTCGTCCAGTTGCTTAAAAATACTTACCTTTAGCCCGAGCTCTTCCGGCGCCGCTTCGATAACCAGGTCGGCATCTTTAGCATCATTCATGTCGGTGGTGGTCTTGATTCTGGACATTAATTCCGCTTTTTCGTTTTCCTGGAGAGTGCCCTTTTTTATCATCCGGTCCAGGCTTTTCTCGATGGTAGCCATGCCCTTGCTGATAAACTCGTCCTTGATATCGGACATCGTTACGTTATATCCCGCCTGGGCGCTCACCTGGGCTATCCCGTTCCCCATCGTCCCCGCACCTATTACAAATACATTTTTAATCGCCACGGTTTTCAACCTCCTTCTTGGCTCTACTTATTCTTAAATTCGGCCTTTCTTTTCTCCATAAACGCCTTCATGCCTTCCTTCTGGTCTTCGGTGGCAAAACAGAGGGCAAAGCACTGCGCTTCATAGTTGAGAGCATCGGGGAGACTCATGCTGGCGCCGCCGGTCACCGAGGCTTTAGCCATCGCCAGAATAGCGCCACTCTTGGCCAACAGCTTTTCCGCCAGTGCTTTGGCTTCGGTCATCAGGTTTTCCACCGGTACCACTTTATTCACCAGACCGTAACTTAATGCGGTATTGGCATCAATCATGTCCCCGGTATAAATCAGTTCTTTGGCGCGGGTCATCCCGATTAACCGGGACAAACGCTGCGTACCACCGGCTCCGGGGATAACGCCCACGTTGATTTCGGGCTGCCCGAATCTGGCTTTCTCCGATGCTATCCGCAGGTCGCAGCACATCGTAAGCTCACAGCCGCCGCCGAGGGCATAGCCGTTTATGGCGGCAATCACCGGCTTGCTCAGGTAATAAATCCTGTCCGACGCCTTCCGGGCAATCTCCACGAAGCTGTTAATCTCCATACTGCTCTTCGGCGCCATCTCGGTAATGTCCGAGCCAGCCACGAAGGCCTTCTCTCCGCTGCCGGTAAGGATTACCACGCGTACCTCTTCATCCTTATCTATTTCTTCAAACAGCTCGTATAGCTCGGAATAAACCTGCCCGTTCAGGGCATTCAGCGATTCGGGACGGTTGATGGTTACGGTAGCGATACCGTCGGCTTTCTCGTAAAGCAAAGTCTGGTAAGTCATGACTGTATCTCCTCTCTGCTCATTTGGATGATTCAGACAAAGTTTTTGTTCTACCTGATTGAGGTGAAGGGGACTCCACCTGAGAGAAAAGTCCTCTAACAGTTTAAGCTAACGGACTTTTACGTGTCAAGGCTGAGGCCTGTGGTTCCGTTTGGTTTTGGTTGGTTTCATACGCTCTCCCCCTGACCCCCTCTCCGCAGTTATTATCTTTTCCTACCCGACCGCCCCGTACCATCGTCGGCCTGTCCGGTAAGATTATCCCCACCTTCCCCAAAATGGTATAGCCGTAGAAGAGGTACGATTTTCATAACCAGGGGAGTTTAAGAGGGGCGAAGCCCCTTTTTTCCTTGATGGGAGAGCGGGCGGGAAAAATATCATTCAAATTGACAATACACTCCCACGTTCGGTAAACTTATTTTACTGTAGACCGTTTATTCCCACGAGAGGGTATTATTAAATGCCTGATATCGAAGCCATTGCCGATGAGCTGGCTGCAGAGCTGAAAAAACACAAAGCCGACTACCTCGAAGCTCGCCTGGAAGAGGGCCAGACCAGCCATATCACCTACCGCGGTAGGGAACTGGAATCTATCGGGCGGTCGACCAGCGTTGGCGGGAACGTCCGGGCTCTGGTCAAGGGCGGCTGGGGTTTTACCAGCTTTAACAACCTCGACGGGCTTTCGGAACGCGTCTCCCAGGCTATCGAGCAGGCCAGGTCGGCCGGTCGCGGCGAAAGCTTACTGGCCGAGGTGGCACTGGTCGTTGACGAGGTGTCCTCCGGCGTGGACGTCAACCCGGTGACCATCCCCCTCTCGGAAAAGAAGAACCTGCTGGATGAATACAACGGGATAATCTGGGGCACGCCGCAGATACAGACCTCGACGATTAACTACGCCGACAGCCGCCGCAAGACCATTTTTCTCAACGCGGCGGGCAGCCGTATCACCCAGGAAAGGGCCGACGTCAACCTCAGTATACTGGCGATTGCCGCTAAAGACGGCGAGGTGCAGCAGGTGCTGCTCAGCCGGGGTAGCCGCGGTGACTTCGCCAGCATGCGGTCACTACATGATGAGGTAGCCGAGAAGGCCCGCCACGCCGTCGAGATGCTCGCGGCGCCGCAGGCGAAGGGCGGCGAATACACGGTGGTGCTCAACCCCTTTCTGGCCGGCGTCTTCGCCCACGAGGCCTTCGGGCACCTCTCCGAGTCCGACTTCGTCTACGAGAACGACCGCCTGCGCGAAATTATGACCCTGGGCCGGCAGTTCGGCGGGAAGCACCTGAATATCGTCGATGCCGCCGCCGTACCGGGCTTCCGGGGCAGCTATAAATACGACGACGAGGGCACCCCCGCCAGCCATACCTACCTGATAAAGGAGGGCATCCTCGTGGGGCGGCTGCATTCGCGGGAGACCGCCGCTAAAATGAACGAGCCGCCGACGGGCAACGCCCGGGCGATTAGCTACGGTTACCCGCCCATCGTACGTATGACCAATACCTACATCGAGCCGGGTGACGCGTCCTTCGAGGACATGATTGCCGACATCAAGGAGGGCATCTACGCCAAGGACTGCTTCGGCGGCACCACCAGCATGGAGATGTTCACCTTCTCCTCGGGCCGGGCCTACATGATACGGGACGGTAAAATCGCCGAAGCTTTAAGGCCGGTAATGCTTACCGGCAACGTTTTTAATACCCTGGAAAACATCGACGCCATCGGCAACGACCTGGACAGGAACCAGGGCGGCGGCTGCGGCAAGGGGGAGCAGATGCCCCTGCCGATATCCACCGGCAGTCCGCACATCCGCATCCGGAAATGCCTGATTGGGGGCAGCTAGATGGAACAAATCCTGTCCCAAGCGAAAAAGGTCGCCGAGGAAGCGGAGGTTTTTCGGGTATCTTCGGAGCAGACGCAGGTAAGGTTCGAAGCCAACCGGCTGAAGCAGCTCCAGACGAAGCAGCAGACCAGCGTGGCATTGCGTATCGTCAAGAATGGCAGGACCGGATACGCCACCGCCACCGAAGCCGGCGACGGCACCGAACTGGTGAACAATGCCGTGGAAACCGCCGAATTCGGCACGAAGGCCGCATTTAAACTTCCGGGACCGACGGAATACCCCGCGGTGGATATTTTAGACGAAGCGGTAAATTCCGTGTCCATTAAGGAAATGGTCGGGCTCGGCGAGGCGATGATTGCCGCCGTGACCGCCCATACCCCGGATATCCTCTGCGAGGCCAGCGTCAGCCACAGCGTCAGCACGGTGACCATCATCAACTCGCGCGGCGGGCAGGCTGATTACCGGAAAAGCGCCTTCAGCCTGGGCATCGAGGGGAGCCTCATCGAGGGGACGGACATGCTCTTCGTCGGCGAGAGCCAGAGCTCCTGCCACCCTCTTTCGGAGACCGCAACGGTAACCGCTGAAGTCCTGCGACAGCTCGACCTGGCGAAAAACCGGGCGACGGCCCCAAGTAAACAGCTGCCCGTAGTTTTCACCCCCAACGGCATCGCCAGTGGCCTGATGATGCCCCTGATGTCGGCTTTTAATGGCAAGACCGTCCTGGAGGGAGCCTCACCGATAGGCAGTAAACAGGGTCAACTGGTCTTCGATAAGCAGTTCAATCTTTATGATGACCCTACCATTAATTACCGTCCCGGGAGCCGACCCTGCGACGATGAAGGCGTGATCAGTCAACGCACCACCCTCGTTAAGAAGGGTATTATCGCTGATTTTCTTTACGACCTGCAAACCGCCGCCCTGGCCGGCAAGCCAAGCACCGGCAACGGCAGTCGCAGTCGCGGCGGGCTGCCTTCTCCCTCCCCCAGCGCTTTCACCATCATCCCGGGAGATACCACTTTCGATGACATGATTAAAGACATTAAAGAGGGGCTGCTCGTAGATTATCTCATGGGGGCTTCCCAGGGTAATGTCCTCGGCGGCGATTTCAGCGGCAATGTGCTCCTCGGTTATAAAATAGAAAACGGCGAGGTAGTCGGTCGGGTGAAGGACACCATGGTCTCCGGCAATATTTATAAGTTGCTTAAAGATATTACCGCCATCGGCAGCCAAGCGCGTTGGGTAGGCAGTTCTCTGCTGACCCCACCCATTTACCTCCCCAGCGTGGCAGTAGCCAGCCAGGGATAGGAGGGTGAGGAGGAGGTTAAAATGAAACTACTCTTGGTTTCATATATAGCAATTATTATTGTGATAACTGCTTTGTTCGGTTGTGCGACCTCGGCAGAAGAAATTAGAGCTGAGGAAGACAGGATAGTAGTGACTTGTGCGGAAAAGGTCTTAAATGGTATGCCAAAGCAATTCTATGTTGAATTGGCAATGGATGGTATAGTATTTGATTATGAAGAAGACCCATTCGGCAAAAACGAGAACTATATAAAATTTAAGGCTGATTATTATAGGCAGTATTTTGAGGATGCAGCTTGGGTTCAAACAGGAGAGCATGGTAAAGGATGGGGAAGGCTTCCACCTGAAGATATAATGCAAAAGTGCGGAGTCTCACCACCTGAGTCATAAACGGAAAGGAGACAAGGCTATTTAAACCGCTTTATGTGGTTTTAAAACGTTTGACTGGCAGTCAAAAGGTGGGCATCTAAGAGGGGCCGCAGCCCCTCTGATATAAATCTTCCCCCTCTCCTATCAAGGAGAGGGGGACTGAGGGGGTGAGGTAGAAAATAAATAATATCTCTTCCCACCCGGCCACCCTCGCGGCATCGGCGGCCTGTCCCATAGTCAGCCTCGCCACCCCCCATAGGAGATAAA
>CAZCZJ010000013.1:0-29885 GCA_964503235.1 uncultured Dehalococcoidaceae bacterium
CCCGTAGTTTACCCGGATATCTTTCAGCCTGACTATTTCAAGTTCATTCATATTCATCTATTGCATCGCCTGCTTCATCGCCGACTCGATGGCCCGCATGTTATTGATAAAGTCTTTAGCCAGCGGGTCGATAATAACTACTTTACCACTAATTTCCCCGGCAATCACCTCCGCGCTTTTAGTGCTGTACTGCGGCGAGACGAAAATAACCCGGATGTCCAGCTCCTTAGCCTCTTCAATCAGGCGGACGATGTAGTCGGCATCGGGCTCCTTGCCCTCCTGCTCCACCGCGATCTGTGTCAGGTCGTAGTCGCGGGCAAAATAGCCGAAAGCGGGGTGGAAGACGATGAAGCTGCGGTTGATGACGCCGGACAGGTCTGCCGCCAGATCGCCGTCCAGCTTGGTCAGTTCTTCTAAATAGGCGGCACAGTTTGTCTCGTAGTAGGCTTTATTGGCCGCATCAACCTGCACCAGTCCGTCACAGATGTTCTGCACCATTATTTTAGCATTTTTCACCGAGAGCCAGATGTGCGGGTCTACCCCGGGCTCATCCGGGTCGGCCGAGGCTATGAGCTCGATGCCGCGGGAGCAGTCGACTACCAGCATGGACTTGTTAACGGCAATAAGCTTACCCATCCAGGCAAGCTCGAACTCCACCGGGGAGCCGACCTTGGCATACATCTTAGCGTTTGATAGCCGGGTCATCTGGTCGGGCGTCACTTCATAGGTATGCGGCGAGGCTCCCGGCGGCACCATGACGACAACCTCCACTTTATCACCCCCGATGGCCTCGACAAAGCCAGCCTGGGGCAGAATGGTTACGGCCACCATTGTTTTCCCTGTGGTTTCAGCCTCTTGTTTGCAGCCTGCTACCGCCGCTATCAGCGAAGCCGCCAGCAACAGCACCAGAACGGTTGAAATAAGCCTATTCGGTATTAAGTTTTTCATTTTTTATCTCCTTATAATGTTTGTGATGCCGAATGACCATCACGATGATGACTGCTACTATTGCCAGACCGGTAATCCAGCGGGCTGTCGGGATACCGCCGAGTGTCCAGACATCGAGTTTCAGTCCTTCCAGGAAAAAGCGTCCGATGCTGTAGTGGATGACGTAAAGGAAGAATATATCCCCGTCGCGGAGCCGACTGCGGAGCTTACGACCGAGCAACATGAGGATGGCGAAGCCGAGCAGGTTCCATAATGACTCATAGAGAAACAGGGGATGGAAATGAGTGTAATTCTCGTAACCAGGGAGACGGTGCGCCGGGTCGATATATATTGCCCAGGGCAAATCGGTGGGATAGCCGTATAGCTCCTGGTTGAAGAAGTTACCCCATCTGCCGATGGCTTGAGCCAGTATCAGGCCGGGGGCAACTATATCCAGCCAGCGCAGGGTGTTGAGCTTTTTCCACCAGGTATAGATTATCAGCCCCAGTGCGCCGCCGATAATCGCTCCGAAGATGCCAAGCCCCCGCCCGCCGATTATCAACCCCGGGTTATGGATGTAGTAATCCCACTGGTCGATAACATGATACAGGCGAGCACCAATGATACCCAGGGGAATGGCAAGCAATGCCATGTTGATGATATGCCCGGCAGATTCTCCCCGCCTTTTCGCCTCAATTAAGGCGATGCCCAGGGCCGACAAGACACCGATGATAATCATAATGCCGTACCAACCGACCGTAAGACCGCCTATACGGAAAGCTACTTCTGTTATATCCATTTACAATTGATAATCATTTTCAACTAATGGAAAAGGGGGGATTCTTTGATTATCTTAATCTCCTGAAAATTTATTCGGAGGCTACGCGACAGTCAGAGCATAGCCCGTAGAACTCAAGCAGGTGCCCATTAATATCAAACCCGGTTTCTTGAGATAGTCTTTGCTCCAGGTCAGCCAGAGCGCATCCGGTAAAATCCACGACCCTGCCACAGCTGGAGCAAACCAGGTGATGGTGGTGCTCGGTGGGCCTTCGCATCATGTAGCTCCGGCGTCCATCCGGCGCATGGACACGGCACACGAGATTGAGTTCACTAAGCAGGTCTAAAGTACGGTAAATCGTAACCAACCCGATGTCAGGGTTCTTTAAGTGGGCTTTTGCATATATCGCCTCCGGTGTCATGTGGTCGTGACTCGAAGCGATGACTTTGAGCACCGCATGGCGCTGCGGAGTCAGCTTATAGCCATGCTCCCTGAGAATACCTGCTATTTTATTGGCTGTTAGTTTCATATACAATCGCAAATGAAATAATATATCATTTAACATAGAGTATAACAGGCTTATTGAGGGCTTGTCAAGGCGAGAGAAGATGAAGAGGGTAACATTAAAGTAAAAATAATTCGTGACCTTTTTAACGAATTAATGAAATACCAGATCTACTATCACGAACAGAAGCTAATAGCAAATGCCCGTCTCTGTTCCAGCAGGCTTAAAATATTTCGGTACGATGGAGACCGAGCCTTCCCCGTCTCCACCAGAAACACGGATGAACCCTTAAAAGGTTCATTTAAGATACGAATATCAGACTTTTCCCGTGAAGCCGCTACTTGGAGGATAGGTTTAAAGGGCGGCTTCGGCTTTATAGCGATGATTGACTTTGTTTCCTTCGCATCAACATAGACAGTATCCAGCATCGTTAGTAAGAGCTTCCTTCGTTCCTCCATATTAGCCCTTTTCTATATCAGGGGCAGATCCAGTATCAATTTTCCTGCCGGAGGGCGACATCGCCGGGGACGATGGCGTGATCGCCAATCATACTCATTGTACTGTCGGTGCTTGCCTGGCAGACCTTCTTCAACGCCAGGAGTACTTTACCGGCTACAGTTTCGTCCCAGAACCAGGCCGTAAGCACCTGGCTCGAGGCGCCTGTCTGGCCCGGTTGCGCCGTAACACCCTCAATATAGTAGGACTTCAGATCCTCAACGGCAAATTTTAGCGTATACGCCAGCGGTATATCGTCACGAGGATTGTCCGGCTCCGTACCTCCGATGAAGGCATAAATAAAATCGCCCAGCGCCTCCAGTTCAATGCCGCTAACCCCTACCGTAGTACGCTGACGCTTGGCCACGGCCATGTCGTACCAGGGGCGCATGGCTGTCATCTCCCGGCGGAACGCCACCTGCAGCGGATCGGTTTCTCCGGGCTCTACCGCGTCCTGGGCGAAATCCACCGGGCAGGCCAGCACCGTTATTTCACCGGTCGTCTCCGGTTCTTCCTCGGGGAAGTCCTCCAGCCGCGGGCCATCGGGTACCTCAAACATCCCCGTAAGGGCCAGTAGTACCCGCCTCTGGAAGGCAGCATCATCGGGCGGCCCCAGGGGACGCCCCAGCTCAAAAGGCACCCACAAGGCACGGGGCGGCTGGATAATCTCCGTGTGTAGCCGGATAAGGCTAATGCTGGCTGTCGGCACGCCTTCTTCTTCAATAAAGTGTCCCAGCACGCCTACGGCGCGCGTGCATCCCGGTCAGGAAGGAAAGAGCAGGACGGCGTCAACCTTGTCCTTCTTGAGCATACCAGCGACTTCTCTAATCGGCTCTGTAGAATCCTCTTTAGCACGGCTGCTGTTGTAGGAATAGTGAAAATCGGCCACGCTGCCGATAATACCTTCAGCCGCCATCTCGCGGAGCCTGTCAAGGGGAAAAACGACGTTCCAGTCCCGCTGGTACCCGGTGCGGTCCATACCGGCCGAAAGATGGGACATAACCAGGTCATTAGCCCGGACATCGCCCGGGATAACGCGGTAGTAATCGTCCTGAACCAGTTGAAAAGGTCGGTCGTGGCGGGTGTGAAGTCCGGCTGTGGTGATAATGGCCACGCGCCTCTGCCTCAAGGGCGGCCCTTTGACCCAGGGTCTGGTTTCAAATGATGGGCAAATTTGCGCCATCCTTTGAGTGAGTTCTCTCTCGGCTTCGCTTAATGTCTCCAGACGAACCATTTTATTCCCCCTCCCTACGATTAAACAAACTCACGAATTATAATTTACTTGACAATAATTATAGACGGTCCGGTAGCTCCGTCCATCCTCTGTGTGTTTTTATCCGGTACCATTTCCAGCAGCTCATCAATAGTCCCGTAACGTAAAGCTTCAGCCGGGCAGGATACTGCACAGGCTGGCTTTCTGTCGGTCTCTATACAGAAATCGCACTTCTGCATGATGCCGTCGACACCGAACTGGGGCACGCCAAACGGGCACGCCGCTAAGCAGTCTTGACAACCATTGCACTTATCCCTATCAACCACTACGATACCATCCTCAGCCCGTTTGGTAATAGCTCCGGTAGGACATACAGCGGCACAGGCAGGTTTATCACAGTGCATACAGGCTAGGGAGAAAAATGTTCGGGTAACATCGGGATACTCACCATCCCAGGTCTCAACGACCCGCCGCCATTTTACTCCCGGTTCCAGACCACGAGTGCCCTTGCAGGCCAGTTCACAGGTACGACACTGAATACATCTGCCGGCATCATAGTAAAAACCGTATTGCTTAGCCATTATTTATCGATACCTTTCCTGGATTATACTGATACCTTACAGGTATCATCCATTGTTCTCTGCTTTTCGTACTTCGACAAGGGTCTGTTTCGGCATGGCTGTTACCACCGGGTCAAAGGCTTTATCGGGGTCAATACTGTACAGAACGTTTACGTTCGCGCCCCCATCCAGCAGGGGATAGCCCGGTAGTCCGAGCTCGCTGCAACCCTGCCACCACCCGTGGAGACTCATGATTGTGTCCGGGCGAATCCCCGGGAAATACAGGGCCTTTACCTTAATCCAGCCATGTGGTGACTCGACGATTACCCAGTCGCCATCGTTTATCCCGCGCTGTCGGGCTGTATCCGGATGGATATGTATCCAGGGTTCAGGCTGAATCTCGCGCAGATAAGGAACGTTGCGCAACCACCCGTGATTATACGCTTCTGAGGTATGTGAATCAAAAAGGACCAGGGGATATTTTCCCAGGAGTTCGGGTGTGCCTGTCGGGCTCTCGGGAGGTTCTACCCATTCCGGCAGCGGGTTAAACCCGTTCTCTTCGAAACTGGTGTTATAAATTGCCACTTTGCCCTGGGGAAGATATGGTGCCCCGGAAAGCCGGGGGCTGGGAGCCGTAAGAAATTCATCGTATTTCTCGTAAACCATCGGCTTCGGCTCATAGATAATACCGGTAGGATATTTTCTGAGCTCATCCATTGTCATGCCGAAGTTTTCCAACTGATAGTTCATGCACTCCTCGATGTTACCGTGCCAGAAGTCCTCTCCGTATCCCATCTTAACACCGAGGTCAAGCCAGAATTCATAGTCCGATTTATAGTCTCCCAGCGGCTCGATTACCTTATTTCGCGCCATGATCCAGTTGCCCGTTCCCCCCATGGGTACTTCAAACGGGTGGTCGCATTCGTACATGGTAGTTACAGGAATGACAACATCGGCCCAGGGCATCGACGAGGTCTGCATCACGTCGATAACCACGAAGAATTCCAGTTTTTTCAGGGCTTCTACTATCCTCCTGGAACCGCGGGTGATTACCGTGGGCTGGGTTCCGGGAGCGATTATCGTCTTGATGGGATATGGCTCTCCGGTAAGAACGCTATCGAGACAGCGGTAGTATGCTGAAGATATGCCTTCGATGAAAGGCTGAAAGCAGCGGGGCATCTCCGGGCCTACCAGCTTGTCGATGAACTCCTGAGTATATCTCTTATGAAGAGTGACCGGTTTTGGCATCGGCATGCTGCTCTCCATCGGGACGATATTACCACCGGGCCGGTCGAGGTTACCGCTGATGGCTATTAATATGGCAACGGCACGGATAGCATTATTGGAATCCACAACCTGATCGAACGCGTTCCCGGCAAGAATACAGGCTGACCCGGCTGTCCCGTATAACCGGGCAACCTCCCTTATCTGTTCAGCTGGCAACCCCGTTATGGGCTCAGCCCACTCCGGGGTATATTTCTGTATGTGAGGTACAAGTTTATCGAAACCGTAACACCACCGGGAGACGAATTCCGCATCATACAGGTGCTCATTGATTATCACATTGAGCATGGCCAGCGCCAGAGCGCCATCGGTACCGGGCCTGATGGGGAGCCACATATCAGCCTTAGCCGCATCCGGCTGCATCTCGGGTTTAATAACTACGAGCTTGGCTCCTCTTTCTTTAGCGTCTAAAATCTTTTTCAGATTGCCTGTCGGTGCACCAGCGTAGACAGGATTTGCTCCCCATACCACGATAAGGTCAGCATGCTCATAATCGGCACCAGCCATACCGAGCATGGGGGCGGCTACGGTATAGGCAAAGCCGAAAGCTCGCTGTATGGCGCAAATACCGCTATGGCAATAGTTAGGACTGCCGTGTGCCGTCAGGAACCGAATGAAATAACTTTTATAGGTCCGGGCTTGCGGCGAGAGAATAGCCAGGGATTCCGGCCCATATTTCTCCTTTTGTTCCTTTAGCTTATCGGCGATTAAGTCAAGAGCTTCATCCCATGTCACCCTCTCGAATTTACCTTCACCCTTCTTCCCCACACGTTTTAAAGGGTACTTAAGACGTTGTGGTGAATAAAGCCACTGCATAGACGCAAAAGCCTTGAGGCAAAGTTTACCTTTGTTTATGGGAGATTCCTTCATGCCTTCAACTCTGACTAATCTACCGTCTTGCACATAACAGTTCAGCCCACACCCCATGCTCGGACCGCACAAAGAACAGAAGGTAGGAATCATACGTTCTTCAGGCTTCATAGTCTGTTTGAAACTTATCTCTTCCTTAAAATCGTCATTCTTGGTACTCATTCTTTGTCTCCCTATAATTTCAACATTTCAGATTAATAATTCTACAATTTAAAAAAGCTTGAAGTATTTCAGAGTAGTATACTTCCACCGGGATGCAGCTAATTCAATAATTGTTGGATGATAAACTCATGAATATATGGACGGTAGCTCATTAACAATATAAATTGTACCTTTTACATTGTCGATTAATCAATTGGGGAAATTTTCAGCAGCACTTTGAATCCTGCTACCCATCGTCCCATTTTACAATTGTCTCCTTTATATTTTAAGCGATGTAGTTCCACAGTACAATAAATCTAATTTGTTAATAGTGATAGAAAGGGACTCTTGATGAGGAAACGTTGCAACAAGTGGCATCTTCAGTCGTGACTAAGTAATCAAGGAGTTCTCTGTGTATAGTGGGAACTAGCTGTTTCTACGGAACTAATCACCTTAATAAGTGCCAGGCAACAATCAACAATTAGTTCCCACCTTGCGGCAGCCGACAAGTCGAATACCGGTATTTCCGTGGCGGGAGTCGTTAGGAGCAACCTGTCCGGAGTAATGAGAACGGCCCCAAGGACATCGCCGGGAGGAAAACGAAACGGCTGATAGGAACAGCAGGTAAACAGCCATGCACCGGATTTAACAGCCTCGAGAAGATTTCAGCTATCTCGCCGACTCCACTCATCTTTCTCTCGCCTTAGCTCAATTTAGCCATGGAGTATCCGGCCTTGGCCAGAATTTTGGGAATACCTCTCACTAAGGTACGGTCTTTTTTCTTCTCTATTTCAGAAAGATGCTCCCAGGGGACCATGTCTTTATGCAGTCTTTTTTCTTTATCGGTTGTTTCCGCATGCTGCCAGCCATTCTCTAACTTCAGCTTAGTCCACCGTTCGTGCTCTATTTGGGCTAGTTTTTCAACTTCTGTATCCTTAAATTCACCGGAAGCTTTACCACCCCGGGCCGGGAGCATGGCATATCCGATACTCGCCAGTTTATTAGCAATGTCACGGACATTATCCCGATTCTGCTCCTTTTCATCCTCAGGTAATTCCGCATAAGGCCTTAGCGAGCTATGTTCTTTTTTATCATTACGTGTTTTCGGTCCATATTTATAACCTTTAGCTTCCAAATCTTCGCAAAATACCTCGTGGGTCGCTTCGGCAAGCTTCTCAAGCAGGTCAGAGCTCATCGTCAGATGATGCACCAAAGTATAAAATTCACTGCCGTCTACATGCAAATTCAACTGCGTCTCCGTGGGTAGGCTGGAACGCTCGAAGCTCGTTTTGCCAGACAACTGGCTCGTGGTGATTATGGTTTCCATCGACCGGGCGCCGTGTTTGTATCCCTTGATTAATAAGAAGGCGCGCAGCAGACCTTCATCGATGTTTACAGTACCATCACTATTCAGGAGTTGGGGTGTGTTTCGTTCTAAGACCGAACGCAGGAGAATGGCGCGGCGGATGACATGATATGGGTCTCCACCTCGCCCGGACACGCCTTTATCTTCCTGCCTGTTCGGCCCGAGAATATTGAGGAATCCTCTGATTCGGCTGACAAAATCAGGCAGCTTCACTGCCCGGCGGTTTTCATCTTCGAGATTTGCCCCGAATGCCTCCAGACTATGGCTGGAACCGCCAGCAAAGACGAAGATACTCCTGCCTATCGGGTGAATTATCTGACCATCCTGGAATTCGCCGTCCTGCATCGGCGCCAGGAAATAGCGTAGCCAGCCCAGCGGCTGACCCTGCAGAGCGGTATCGAATTCGTCCCAAAAGACGAGAGGAATCTTGCCGGATAACGCTTTATCACGTACCTGATTGAAGGCGTCAAGTAAATCATAAGGTTCGCCTAATTGTGAGAGGTTAAAACTCAATGCCTCGATTTCCCGCGGACGTATCGAATTGGCTACCTGACTTACCGCGAAAGATTTTCCGGCTCCAGGCGGACCGAAAACAGCGATGGAGAGAGGCTTCTTCTCGATTCGCTGGCAATATTCACTAATCAGACTGCTTATGCAGTTCAAGGCTTCGATTTCCCGGCGGTCTACCGTTACAAGTTTCCCGAATCTCCTTACCGGCACACCCGACAGTGCGTTATGCAAACCCTCACGCACAATCTTTTGGGCCACTTTTTCAAGGGATTCCGGGTTTTGGTCCTCAAGGATGGTCCAAAAAGATGGTGCTTCTGCATCAATAGTCGTGGTTGCCTTTGCAGAAAGTACATCCGCCGGGTTCCTGATTGGTGCGTTTGCCAGGCTATCAGTCTTATCTGCCAGTCTGGTCGCTATCTTTGAGATTGGAAAAGCAGCCGGGTTTTGCCTCAGGTCGCCAACGGCATCACCATATCCTTCAATGTGAAGAAATCGCGTGGCGCCAAGGCCGGACTGAATACCTCTATGCAGATTCGGGGTAGAAGTATTGAGCATTAACTCTCTGGCAATACCCGCAATAAGGCAAGTATTATAGCCAATCATGTACCCTCGATAGTTACGACCCCATTCACCTTCCATCACTTCTGGATCAAAGAACAGGGTAGCATCCAGGGTGCGGTCCGATTTCCGTGATAGCAGTATGGCACCAGCTGTATCAAAGGAGATAACAACATGTAAGCATCGTGTGATTGCGTTCACATGAGGATTATACAGGAGCTCCCAAACCAAATCCTGGGCTGTCCTCTCCCATGATATTTGGCGACTTATATGGACATCGGCATGGCAGCGAAGGTCGTTGGCGGTCATGACAGCTATAAGCTGGTCGGCATGATGTTCCTGCAAATGGTTCCAGAGCTTGCCCTCGGCGACGGGTCGCGCGATTTTAAGGAGGACCCAGGGACGGGAAGTGTCACTCGATAGAGCACGAGGCCAGTATTCCTGATGGTCGCGAAATCCAAGGTTGGCATCATCCAGGATAATAAGATCCGGGTTCGGAGGGTCATTAACGACTTTTTGCCAGTCATCTGATGAAGTTGTATCGGCACCTGCCCGGTCCAGCCCCAGGAATTCCTGCACACGCCAGACCTTTCTTTTCTGACTCGCGTTGCGTTCATCGAGCTCAAATGGTGCCCATGTAGCATAGGAATGGTGGAATCGATCGTCGCCGGGTCTTACTGGCTCCTGGGGCATATTAGTTTCTCGGACTTCAAATATGGTTCGCCTGGATTCACCTAAGTTCTTGGCAACCGCTTTGATTATGTCCGCCAACATCGCTGCGCCCCCTCGTTGGCAACAGGCTCGAGTTAGATCTTCAGCGTTCCAACCCTCCGTAAGGACATCTCTTCGTTGTATACGAACTATATTCCAGTCGATGGTGACATCCCCGGTCACGACAACTAATTTCGCACTCTTTCCCTTGTTCATGTCCGCCTCCTTTGTTATGCTGTTAATCGGCCCTATCACCTAAGAACCGTCGGAAATCCTTATAGAGGTTCTCAAACCACATCGCTGTCTGAGTCAAGAGCCACAAGCTCTCCACCTTTTCAACCTAATTCCGATAATTCCTGTTGGGCGTTTTCCTGCACTTATCCTCCTGTATCGTACCGTCAGTGGTCTCCCTCAGGTTCAACGAGGCTGAAGATAAACACTCCACGGGTTGTGTCCGTGGAAAATGCCAGGTCGTCCACCGCAAACACACTGCTGACCTCTTCCATGGCTGAGTAGTCAGCTATCATAACCGGATTTTGTGGGTCGCTGATGTCGATAGCCATAATCCCGCTCTCAAGAATTTCCGTCCAGGTGCCGTGGTCTATACCGAAGGAATACGTCACATAGGCGATGTTACCGGTGATGGAAATCTGCATGGTGGTAAGCCGGCCGGTGGCCCCCGGCGGTATCAGCTCATGCGGTCCCACGGGTACGTATCGCCCTATTTTAATGGGTTGTGAGGGTACGCTCACATCAATTATCTCCAGTCCTGCGGACCATCCCACCACGTAGGCTGTTTTACCCACCACGGCGATTCCCGACCCCCAATCACTGGTATCGAACTGCCCTATTTGCACCGGCTCGGAGGGATTTCTGACATCAACCAGGTGGAAATCATTTGCAAGTACGTAGGCGACATTATCCGCCACGACCAATCCGGGATAGGCAACATTGGAATTAAACTCAAATTCACCGAGCTTAACCGGGCTCGAAGGCACGCTTGTATCAAGGAGGGTCAGGCTATCGGAGGTGGTTAAATAGACAATATTACCAACCACGGCAATCTTATTCAGGGAACGAAAGTCATCGTGCTCGTACTCTCCTACTTCTACCGGATTGGAGGGAATGCCCACATCTAACAACAGCAGCCTGTCGCGCAGGGCTTTATTCCCCTGTATTCCCCCTTGCTCGATTACGTAGGCGATGTTATCAACGACCACCACGTTCTCAACACTGTTCTCGACGATTTCAAGGGAGTACTGACCTATCTTCTTTGGCTCAGAGGGCAGGCTGATATCCAGCACCAGTAAACCGTCACCGCCGTTGGCTACATAGGCTATATTGTCAACGACAAAGACACTATTTGCCTCGCGGGAAGTGCTGTAGGTTCCTATATGATTAAGAGATAGCTCGGTCGCTGTCTCACTTCCTGCATCCTCCTCGCCGGATGTGTTGAAATATAGCCAACTGCCGATTACAGCTACAATTATGATGAAAACCGACGCTATCCCCCAGGCCCATCGTCCTCTCAATTTGTTTAGCCACTTCCCGCCGGCCTTACCAGCAGCTTTGGGTATTGGCAAGTCGTAGGCCGGCAAGTCAGGCTTGGTGCCTCCCTTTATCACGCCGGGTGACGGAGTTTCGCGGAGCATCCTACGTATCCGTTCCAGTCGCGATACATCAGGTTTGGATGTCGGGTGAATGTCCAGGGCTTTGAGTCCATCGACGATGCGGTCCAAGATACCGGTGATTCCCTCCTGCGGAATGAGTATCGATGTGGCCGAGCCCAGGGCTTCCCGCCATTCCGGCTGGCGGTTTTGAAATTCTACATGGCTGATGTCCCGCAGCACCGGGATAAAGTATATGCCGGTTTCGTGCGCTCTAACGACTTCTCTGGTGACCTGCCGGGAACCGAGCGAATGCGGGGATATCACCAGGATAACGGCCTGGGATTGCTCAATCGCTGCTCCTGTTTGCAGGAGGTACGAAGGACCTGGTATGCTGTCCAGCTCGTAAGACCAGGTCGAATAACCTGCCTCCTCCAGCTTAAGAGCAATCTCTAAGGCAACATCAGCATCTTCTTCAACATGGCTGATGAATATATGGCTCATTTAAGTCCTCCGATACTCAAACCGTACCCATTACCTAAAACGGCTCCACTGTATAAAATCCTACGATAATACATCATAAACATCACACCCTTTTTCTAAAAAGGATAATATCTTTAGGATTATTATTAATTGAATTATGATATGTCAAGTACTGATAGTCAACTATAAAATAGTTACAGTAGCCCACCGAAGAACAGGTAAATACGGTCTGGAGAAGTCTGCTTAATACCAATATGAAGTGGTCTTACTTATCTTTGCTCTTGATTGAATCTGTTGCAATGCCACTTTCGTTCTGAGAAAGAAATGGACTTAAGTGAGATTCAATCAGGGGCTCGTTGATATTTATTAGTAGAATGTCTGGATAACGTCACATTTGCGCTTGCCTCGTTGACATTAAGTCGAAGTCGTTAGTAGAATTATATCGTATTCATATTGTTATTAATGAAAGGAGCTAATAATGGCCGGAGCATATATGGGGAAGATTTTATATGTAAATCTTTCCACGGGAGAAATAAAAGAGGAAACCCCGGATGAAAAACTCTACCGGGACTTCCTCGGGGGTTATGGTCTTGGCGCCAAGATTCTGTATGACCGACAGAAAGGTGGTGTCGACCCGCTGGGGCCGGATAACATTCTCGGCCTGGTCACCGGGCCGCTGACCGGTACGCCCGCCGTTACCGGTGCCCGCTACGTGGCCGTGGCTAAATCACCCATCACCGGCGGCTGGGGAGATGCCAATTCCGGCGGTTATTTCGGTCCCTACCTCAAGTTCGCCGGTTATGATGCTGTTTTCTTCGAAGGAATCTCGGAAAAGCCGGTATACCTTCATATCGATAACGGTAAAGCGGAACTCAAGGACGCCGGTCATCTCTGGGGCATGGATACCTATGAAACCGAGGATGCCCTGAAGGCCGAGTACGGCAAGGATACCCACGTATCCTGTATCGGCCCTGCCGGTGAGATGTGTTCGCTGATATCCTGCATCATCACCAAGAGGGGAGCCGCCGCGGGACGGTCAGGCCTGGGTGCCGTCATGGGTTCCAAGAAGCTTAAAGCGGTATCCGTCACCGGCAAAATGGAAGTGCCCATAGCCGACAAAGCCCGCATGGACGAATTGCGGAAAGAACAGATCCACAACATTCAGAATCCCCCGCCCGGACCGATGGGCGCGATGAGCGCCAGCATGGGAAAGTATGGTACCACCGGCATGACCGACATGAACGCCCACAGCGGTGATACCCCGGTGAAAAACTGGGGCGGCGTCGGTGTCAGGGACCTGCCGGATGTTGATGGTCTTAAAGGAGATGCCGCCATCCACAACCGCAAGCGCGCCGAGCCCTGCTGGCGTTGTCCCATATCCTGCCAGGCATCGATATATGCTGGAGAGGGTGAGTACAAGTATCCCGAGGACACCCGCCGCATCGAGTACGAAACCCAGGCGACCTTCGGCACGCTATGCTTAAACAGCAACACCGAATCGCTGAACATGTGCAACCATCTCTGCAACAGCTACGGAATAGATACCATCTCCGGTGGCTGTGTAATGGCTTTTGCCATCGAATGCTATGAAAACGGTATTATCACCAAGAAAGATACCGACGGTATCGAACTGACCTGGGGCAACCACCAGGCTATCGTCGCCATGACGGAAAAAATGTGCAAGCGGGAAGGCCTGGGCGCTATCCTTGCCGACGGCGTCAAGGTGGCTGCCGAAAAGATAGGCAAGGGTGCCGAAAAATATGCTATTCACATCGGCGGTCAGGAACTCGGTATGCATGACCCGAAGCTCGTTGGATTCATGGGTAATTTTGCCGCCGCCCGTTATCAGATGGACGCGACGCCCGGTCGGCACACAGCGGGTTTTGGCCCCGAAAGCTTTCGGGGACACATCACCAATGCCGCAGGACTCTGTTTGTTCGGTTCGATGGGACCGCCCGGAGGTAAGAACTACGCGCTGGAGAATATTAAAGCCGCTACCGGCTGGGACCTGACCCAGGAGGAACTGGATAAGATTGCCGAAAGAATTGCCAATATAAGGCATCTGTTTAACCTCCGCGAGGGGATTAATCCCCTGGACTGGAAAGTGCATCCCAGAATAATCGGTGTGCCACCACTGGAAGAAGGCCCTCTGGCCGGTGTAACGGCTGACCTCGAGGCCCAGGTATACTGGTGTCTCGGAGCCTTGGACTGGGACAGGAAAACCACCAAGCCGAGTAAAGAAAAGCTGCTGGAACTGGGTATGAACGATGTAGCCCAAGAGCTCTGGCCGCCGGAGTCGATGCCTGGACCTGGTCCGCAGTAGTATATATTTACTTTGATTCATTACCGGGATACAGCTTGTGCTCTGTTAATCCGTCGCCGTTAAGCTGTGTCCCGGTAAATTTTACACAGCGTTCCCCTGGTCCTTACCGAGCCGCAGATGGGCTCCCGGGGCGGGTCGCCGGATAAGACGACGTTGACATTCGAGTCAAAGCAGCCGTGTTCCGGAGCCGGTTTCTCCGGGAACCACCATCCGTGCGGCGCATGGACAACTCCGGGGTGCACGTCGGTGGTGAGCTTCGCTTTGAACCTGACTCTTTCTCCCTTTACCTGCGGCGTTTCCAGCCAGACCCAGTCGCCTTCGGCGATGCCGTTTTCAGCGGCTGTATCGGGATGTATATCAAGGAGAGGGTCCGGTCTTAGCTTTCGTAATCGTGGTATCTGGCGTCCCTCGGTGTTGAAATTTGATATGCTTCTGCCTCCGGTAATCAGAATCAGGGGATATTCAGGCAGTAGTTCCGGTGTACTGACCGGACTTTCCGGTGGCTCGTGATAAACGGGTAACGGGTCATATCCGTGTGACTCGAATGTGGTGGAATACAGTTCTACCTTGCCCGTCGGGGTATTAAATCCTTTCTCGATGTATTTCTGATACTTCATGGGCTCTACAATGTACCCCTTCTTTTGCAGGTCCTGGAATGTAATGCCCATACTTTTGACCATATCATTATTGAGTTCATCGGTGTCTTGCCAGGGCATCGGTGTCCTATCCGGCCAGTTTATTCTCTTTCCCAGCTCGATAAGCATTTTTCTATCGTCCCAGCACTCGTAAAGCGGCTCTATAACCTTCTGCCCGGCAGCGATGTAATTGGTATACATTAGATTCGGGAAATCACCCATGTCGTCTTTCTCCAGCCAGGTCGATGCCGGGAGTACAAAATCGGCCAGTTCGGCGGTGGGCTGCATGAAGAAATCGGCAACTACCAGTAAATCGAGACTTTTCAATGCCCTCCACATTTTTTTACTGTTTTGCATATTAACCACGGGATTACCCGTCGTGCAATACATCGCTTTGATTGAATAAGGGCCTTCGCCAAGCATGGCTTCGGCCGCTAGGGCGCAGTGCACGAATCCCTGCGCAAGCGGGAATTCCTTATTGCCGATACGCTTCTCCCTGATTTCTGGTTTGAGACTCAACTTGTGGGTGGGATTAGAAAATCCTTCGGGCAGCGACTGAAATAGATTGCCGCCTTTTACATCCAGGTTTCCGGTGAGGGCTATTAAAATGGCGAAGGCGCGGCTGGATTGAGTTGAATTGATGTTGTGTTCCACGCCGATGCGATGGTGCAGGACGGCCGGTCTGGTGGTAGCGTAAAGTCTGGCCGCTTCTTTGATACTGTCAACCGACAGCCAGGCTATTTCAGATACTTTTTCTGGGGTAAATGCCTGTACGTGGTCGTGTAACTGTTCGAAGCCGTGGCACCACTTGTTGACGAATTCTTTATCGTAGAGCCCTTCATTGATAATAATATTAATCATACCGAGAGCCAGAGCTAAATCAGTGCCGGGTCGTATCTGTAACCACAGGTCAGCCATCGCCGCCAGGGTCGTGCGGCGCGGGTCAATGACAATCAGTCTGGCGTCCCTTTTTCGTTTGGCCTGCACAATTTCCTCACCACGCGGCGGATGAGAGACAGTAGGATTGGCACCCCAGGCCATTATGCAATTGGCATGCTGATAGTCCGGCCCGATTTCCATCATGGTTGTCATTACTCCATACGTGCTCCTTTCGGCTACGGTCGAGGGAGCGAAACAGATGTGATTATCAACACTTATTCTATTGGGTGTACCCAGCATCAAACAAAACAGGTGGGCGGTATTATTTCCCGTTCTGGGACCGGTGCCGGTCATAACGGCAATCGACTCCGCGCCATATTTTTCCTGGACTTCAGTTAGCCTGGCGCCGATTTCATTTAAAGCTTCATCCCAGGAAATTCTCTGCCATTCTCCTCTTCCCCTCTCCCCGGTACGCTTCATGGGGTATTTCAAACGGTCGGGATGGTAGAGAAGCTCGGGCTGAGCCTGTCCCTTGACACAAACGAAACCCCGGTTCATGGGGTGCCTGGGGTCTCCCGTTACCCTGGTTACTTTTCCATCCTCTACGTGAACCAGTACGCCGCAATTACAATGGCAAGCCTGGCAAATACTCCGTACTATTTTCTCCATATTCACCTCTCGATACCGTATTTTACACTCACGAGTGCGTATGAGCAAGAAAGACTACGCGGGGATAGCTTAGTTTTGACATGAATCTATAACTTTTGTATACTTGCCACGAGTCCTATTAATCCAATCGTAATACACAGGAATTGCGTATTTAAAGAATTACGAAATGCTCGCGAGATAATGGAGGGATATTCATAAATGGCAGATAAAAATAGCAGGATTATTAATCGGGATGCAGAAGAAACGCACGTAAGGTCGGTTGGCTTTCTGGGCTTACCCGGTGGCGGTGCCGAGGGAGCGGTCGACGTTAAAAACGGGAAAATAGTCAGGATAAGACCGCTGCACTACGACTGGAAATACGATAAGAATAAATTGAATCCGTGGAAGCTGGAGAAGAACGGTAAAACCCTGGAACCGCTGATGAAATCGCTGCCCGGCACATTTTCGCTGGCTTATAAGAAACGAGTGTATTCTCCCAACCGGATTAAATACCCCTTAAAGAGGGTCGACTGGAATCCCGATGGCGAGAGGAACCCGCAAAATAGGGGGAAGAGCAAGTACAAGCGAATCTCCTGGGACGAAGCTGCCGAAATCGTTGCCGGTGAAATAAAGAGGATTCATCAAGAGTACGGTCCGCTGTCCATACTGACCCAGCAGGAAGGACATGGTGAAAACAAGTGGCTGCAGGGCCCTCACGGTATGCCTACGCTGCTTCTCAGGAAGATGGGCGGCTATACGCAGCAAATCAGGAACGCCGATAGCTGGGAGGGGTGGTACTATGGCGCCGAGCATGTGTGGGGACAGGGACTTTTCGGTCATATGTTCCCGGCTAATAACGTTATCAAGGATATTATCGATAACTCTTCTCTGCTGCTGGTCTGGGGAGGCGACCCGGAAACGACAACCTGGGGCTTTTGCGGTCAGCTTGCCAGCCGCATATCCTATTTCTGGACGGAAATCGGCATAAAACAGGTATATATCTGCCCCGAGTTGAATTACGGCGCCGCCGTTCATGCCGATAAGTGGATTCCGGTGCTGCCCAATACCGATGCCGCCCTGCAATTAGCGATTATCTACACCTGGATAAAGGAAGGCACTTATAACAAGGAATATGTGGCTACCCATGCTGTCGGCCTCGACAAGGTAGAAGCTTATGTCATGGGTAAAGAAGATGGCGTCCCCAAGACGCCCGAATGGGCTTCCCCTAAATGCGGTGTCCCGGAATGGACGATTAAAGCACTGGCGCGAGAGTTCGCCGCCAGGATAACTTCGATAGTACACTTCTTCGGCGGCGGTCTGATACGCGGACCGTGGTCCAGCGAACCGGCCCGATTGGAATGTATCATGCTGGGAATGCAGGGACTGGGCGGTCCCGGCGTTCACCAGTGCCAGATAACCTGGCACGGCATGCCCCGAAGCGAAAAAATACAGAGGAACAAACTCTACACTTTCGGCTCATCCAGTGCCGGCACCGAATACGACTTTGAGAACAGAGTGATGTATCCCATGAGGGGAAACAGCCGCGTTAACCAGAAACAGTTCTTCCCCAAGACGATGTTCCACGAAGCCATCCTTAATCCGCCCTGCAACTGGTATGGCAAGAGCCAGTGCTCGGCGCCGCCTGAAGACCAGTTTATCCAGTATAAATATCCGGCTGACGGCTGCCCCGAAATACACATGATTTGGACCGATAGTCCCTGTATGTCGACCTGCTGGAATCAGGGGACCAAGAATGTCGAAGCTCTAAGAAATCCCAAGATTGAGTTCGTGGTGCACCAGCATCCATGGCTTGAAAACGACACTCTTTTTGCCGATGTTATTTTACCCGCCTGTACCACCTACGAAGTAGACGATATGATGCCGAACTACTGGCCGGGCCTGCAGTTTAGTAATATGATGTATATGAAGCAGGCGGTCAAACCCATCGGAGAATCAAAGAGCGATTACGAAATAGCTGTCGAGATTGCCAGAAAGCTGGGAAAAGAAGAACTTGTTACCGAGGGCAAGAGTCTGGATGAATGGTTTAAGTGGACTTATGAAAGCCTCGGGCTACCTGACGTGATAAGTTGGGAGGATTTTAAAGAGAAGGAATACTACGTTTTCCCGATAGCTAATGACTGGGAGAAAGACTCGCCCGGTTTCAGATTGTTTTACGATGACCCGGAGAAAACCCCCCTCCCCACACCGACGGGTAAGCTGGAGTTCTACTCGGCGAGGCTAGCCGAGCATTTCCCCGATGACTTGGAAAGACCGCCGATACCGAAGTGGATTGAAAAGAGTGAATGGCATGACGAAAGGCTCTCCGGTGAAAGGGCCTCAAAATACCCACTGCTGATGATGTCTAACCACGGACGATGGAGGATGCATGCCCAGTGCGATGACATCAGCTGGACAAGGGAAATCCCGACCTGTAAGGTCAGGGCCTGGGACGGCTACATGTACGAGCCTCTCTGGATTCATCCCCAAACGGCTGCCGAGAGAGGCATCAGCGATGGTGATATCGTCCGGGCGCATAATGAGAGAGGGTCGGTTCTCTGCGGCGCGCGCGTCTGGGAAAGAATCATGCCCGGGGTGGCTTACGTCGACCACGGCTCAAGAGTCGATTGGATACTGCCCGGAGAACTCGACCGGGGAGGCGCTATTAACCTGATATCTCCGGAAAAAACCGTATCCAAGAACTGCGTTGGTATGGCCAGCAGCGGTTACTTGGTTGAAGCCGAGAGAGTTAGTATGGTACAAATGGAAGAGTGGCGACAACAATATCCCGAAGCCTTTGAGAGAGAATACGACCCGGCCTCGGGACTACGTTTTAATTCCTGGGTCGAGGGCGATATTTAGTGAATATATTTTAAATGTTTGTTATAATTTATTATAAATTATACAAATAACTGAAAGAGCGTTCGGTAAAACACATGACCACCCCGGTAAACACGGAAGTAAATACGGATTCAAAGCAGGAAAAAGATATCATCCTGCGGACTATCGGTCTGACAAAACGCTTCGGTAAACTGGAAGCGGTTAAAGACCTTGATTTAGAGATATACCGGGGAGAGGTGTTTGGTTTCCTGGGTCCCAACGGCGCCGGTAAAAGTACCACCGTAGGTATGATTCTGGGACTCATTACCCCTACCTCCGGCAGTCTGGAACTATTCGGACAGAGGCTTGATAAACACCGGTGGTCAGTTTTAAGGCGCGTAGGAGCCATTATTGAGGAGCCCGCCTTTTACCCCTATCTTTCCGGGAGGAATAATCTTAAAGCCCTGGCAAGGGCTATCGGGGACATTCCTGCCGCCAAAATACCTGAGGTACTGGAGCGGGTAAATCTTGCGGACCGTGCCGATGACCGCTATAGCCATTATTCCATGGGTATGAAACAAAGACTGGGAATCGCATCGACATTACTTCGCGACCCGGAACTAATTATTCTCGATGAGCCGACCAGCGGACTCGACCCCGCCGGGACCAAGGAAGTGCGTGACCTGATTCCGCAGCTGGCACATGAACACCGGGCTGTCTTTCTATGCAGTCACCTGCTGCATGAAGTTGAGCTGGTTTGTGATAGAGTAGCGATTATTAAAGAGGGGATTATGATTGCTAATGCCCCGGTTCGCGAGCTGCTGACGAAGGGGCAGCTACTGCAGATCAAAGTAGACAATCCCGGTGAGGCTGCTTCCATTCTGGAAAACATATCCTGGGTAAACTCGGTAAAAATAGAAGACGACTACCTTATCGTGGATGTACCCAAGGAAAGTGACTCGGAAGTAAACAAGGCTCTGGCCGAACATGGTATCTATGCCTCCGAGCTGGTAAGCCGAAACGTAAGCCTCGAGAGCGTATTCTTGCAGTTAACTGGCGGTGAGAGCGGTGACTAAACTTATTGCAGCCGAACTCTTTAAGTTACGCAAGCGACTCATGTCGAGGGTGCTGCTGTATGTCCTGGTCGGCGTCCTGGTCGTATTTTATCTCATATTGTTAGCGGTCTCTCAGGCGCTTCCGACAGGCAGTAATCCCCGCCTCGGCGACATCCAGAATCTCCTGGGGCTTCCGGTGGCTATCCCCTTTGCGTTATCGATGATTGCTGGTTTTGGCACCTTACTGGCGGTGATACTCGTCGCCAGCTCGATAGGGAACGAGTACAACTGGCGTACCATCCGGACGATGGTCATTTCCAGCGAAAGCAGGTTCAAGCTGCTCGGTGCCAAGCTGATTTCGGCGGCTATTTTAGTACTGATAGGAATGGTTATCGGTGTGATCACTGGCTTCGTGATGAGCCTGATTACTACAGCCATCGGAGGCTATGCTTTTAATTTCGACTTTTTAACCGGAGAATACCTGTGGGAGCAGTTCCTTCAGTTCTGGCGTACCTTTTTCGTGCTGATACCCTACGCCACGCTCGCTTTTCTCTTCGCCATTGTGGGGCGCTCGGCCATGGCGGGCATTGGCCTGGGTATCGGTGTCTATATCGTGGAGTCGCTGATTACAACATTCATGGTCCTCGCCGGCGGCTGGGTAGCGCGAGTACCTGATTATCTCCTGGCTAACAATGTAAACGCTATTACCGCACTGGCCAGTCTTCCCGAGGGATTTAATATGGGCGGCGGCTTCGGGGACATTACGTTCCAGATGCCCGGAGTGACCCATGCCTTTATAACGCTTACTATTTACAGTCTGGCTTTCCTGGCAATAGCTTTTTACGTCTTCCGCAAACGTGACGTAGCCGGATAGTCTGTCACCGGAAACAAGGAGTAAATCATGAAACTTCCTTACGAATTGAAAATCGATGCCTATGCCCACATCATACCGCCGAAGTACGGGGAAGCCCTCCACAAGGTTGCCCCCAAGATGTACGAAGAGCAGGTGCTGTACAGTCGGCCGCTCTGGGACCTGGAAAGCCGTTTCCGTATAATGGATAAATACGAGCCTATAAAGCAGGTACTAACTCTGGGACGGATTCCCGTCGAGCACGTCGCCGGACCGGAAAAAGCAGCCGAGCTGGCGAAGCTGGCTGACGATGAAATGGCGGAACTTGTCGCCAGATATCCTGACAGATTTGTGGCGGCTTTAACATCCCTGGCCATGAACAATATGGATGCTGCCCTGGAGGAAACCGACCGCACCATAAGAGAACTTAAATTCAGGGGTGTCTATCTGCATACGCCGGTGGATGAAAAGCCGCTGGATAATCCGGAATTCTTGCCCCTCTACGAGAAAATGGTTGAGTACGATTTACCGATAGTCATCCACCCCATGAGAAAGGTCAGCCACCCGGACTACCTGACGGAAAAAGAGTCTAAGTATAATATGTTCAGCCTTTTCGGATGGCCCTATGATACGACATCGGCCATGGCGCGTCTGGTGTTCAGCGGTATCATGGAGAAATATCCCAACCTGAAGGTAGTAACGCACCACTGCGGCGGTATGGTACCGTTCTACGGGGAACGTATAAAGCAGTTTACCCAGGTATTTTATTCCCGGAGAGCAGGAGATGCCGAGCCTTTCTTCCGGAAAGACATCGTTGACTACTTCAAGATGTTTTATGCCGATACGGCTATTTACGGCAATCCCAAGGCTCTGGAGTGCGGACATGATTTCTTCGGGCCGGACCGTATATTGTTCGGGATTGATTTCCCGTTAGGCGATACCGAGCACGGCGACAGGAATTACCGACAGACGATAAATGCGATAGAACAGATGGATATCACCGAAGAGGATAAAAAGAAAATCTACGAGGACAATGCCAGGAAGCTAATGCGTTTGCCAGTATAAAGTTTCATATTCATTTCCATTAATGCTGGGGCTAATATTCGGAAAATCGAGTGAGTGAATACAACGTAATATTGGAGTCTCCCAAACTTGACAAGGGATGTAGAACAAGCATACTATTTTGGGGGACAAAAATCTCAGCGTTGACCGAAAAACATCCAACTTTCCAGTAAAACCTGGTTCTGCGTTTCAGGTGCGTGCTTAAAAATAGAGTAGCTTATTCTTGAATAAAGTGAAAGGGGGCAAAAATGGTTGCCAAAGAAAAGCTGGTGAAAATTGTCGGGGCAGCCAACGTTAGTGACAAACAGGCTGCGTTGGACGAATATTCCAGTGATATCAGTTTCGTGAATCCCGTCAGGCCAGCATACGTGGTCAAGCCCAAGAACACGGATGCTATACAAAAGCTGGTAAAACTGGCCAATAAAACTCAAACACCACTGGTTCCGGTGAGTTCGGGCCCTCCCCATTTCCGGGGTGATACCGTTCCCGGTACTGGTGGGGCCGTTATCGTGGATTTAGGCGGTATGAAAAAGATAATATTTGTCGACCGGGCGCGCCGTGTTGCCATGATAGAGCCCGGAGTGACCTTCGGTGAACTTATACCAGCGGCGGAAAAGGAGGGCATCAGACTCAATATGCCGCTGCTGCCGAGGAAGTCGAAGACCGTCATTGGCAGTATGCTGGAGAGAGAGCCGGTAATAATGCCCAAGTATCAATGGGATATATCGGACCCGTTAGCTTGTGTTGAGGTTATCTTTGGAAGTGGAGACGAGTTTAGAACCGGGCAGGCGGCTGGTCCGGGTACGGTAAAGGAGCAGTGGGACGTCGGGGGTATCCAAAAAGCGCCGTACGGACCCGGTATCGCGTCCTGGCACCGGCTTATCCAGGGCTCTCAGGGGACCATGGGTATCGTCACATGGGCATCGATGAGATGTGAAATACTCCCCAGTCTCGAAGAGCCTTTCGTGGTTGGCTCCTCCAACCTCGAGACGCTGCTCGAAATGACTTCCTGGCTGATAAGACTGAGGATGGTCAACGAATGCTTTATACTCAATAATACCAACCTGGCGGCTATCTTCGCCAAGAAATGGCCCAAGGACTATCAGACCATCAAGGATGTCTTACCCACTTGGATTCTTTTCTATAATTTAGCGGGGTACGAGTATCTCCCGGAGGAAAGGATTAGCTCTTATATTACCGACATCAATGAGATAACCCAGCGACTGGGCGTGGAAGCGGTAAAGGCAGTCGGTGAAGTTTCGGCAAATGAAATACTAAAAGCGGTCCAGCAGCCTTCAGCAGAGCCCTACTGGAAGCTCCGTTATAAAGGGGCCTGCGAGGACCTGTACCTTTTAACCATCCATGATAAACTCGAGGGTCTGATCGGGGAGATGAATGACCTGGCTGATAAAGCTGGCTACTCTTCTTCAGACATGGGTATTTACATTCAGCCGATAGTACAGGGCACCGGCTATCACTGTGAGTTTAATCTGTTTTATGACCCCGGAAATTCAAGTGAGCGAAATCGAATTAAGGAGCTGTCCGCTTCGGCCATCAAGAGCTTAATGGCCAAGGGCGCCTTCTTCTCAAGGCCTTACGGTGAAAGTGCCGGGATGATTCTAAACAGAGATGCGGCTACCGTCGGGGTTTTAAATAAACTCAAGAATATGTTTGACCCCAACCATGTCATGAATCCGGGGAAGGTGTGCTTCTAAAGTGCATTAAAAGAAGTAATTAATTATTGAATGAAAATAGGAGGTAGCGAAGATGGGACTGGAACAATATAAAGGCGATATGGAGATGTGCTGCCGGTGTTCCGCCTGCAAATTTATACCCATGCAGAGGGTAAAGGGAAATCAGTATGCATATGCGTGTCCCAGCATATCAAGATATAATTTCCACGCCTACTCGGGCGGTGGTAGATTAAATATCGGCGCGGCGATGTTGAAGGACGGGATGAAGTACACGGATAAACTACTTGATATCGTTTATAACTGCCAGTTGTGCGGCGCCTGTGGGGTCTCCTGTAATTATGCCATGGACATGGAAGTCCTCGAGCCCATCAGCGAATTCAGGATAAAATGTGTCGAGGATGGGAAAACCAATCCCGCCCTCGATAAGGTAATCGCCAACCTTAGAAAACAGGGCTCTATGGTAATCGGTGCTAGGGGTAAACGCGGCGCCTGGGCTGCCGGACTGAATATCAAGGATGCCACTAAAGAGAAGGTGGATGTCCTCTATCATGTCGGCTGCCTGACCAGCTATGACAAGAATATGCAGAAAATGGCTAAAGCTACTGTAAAAATATTGCAGAAAGCTGGTATCAATTTCGGCATTGCCGGCGACGCCGAGACATGCTGCGGCGGCCGGGCCTACCAGATGGGCTACACCAAAGACTTCCTCAACCAGGCCAAGAAAAACATGGCCATGATCAAAAAATCCGGTGCCAAGACGGTGGTAACAAGCTGCGCCGATGGTTACCAGGCTTTTAAGGTCCTCTATGACAGGTTCAACCTGAAAGGCGACCTCAAAGTGCTGCATATCTCGGAATACATCGATAAACTGATAAGAGACGGCAAGCTGAAACCGCGAAAGAAAGTCGATATGGCGGTCACCTACCATGACCCGTGCCGTCTCGGTAGACTGGGTGAGCCGTGGGTACACTGGGAAGGTAAAAAGATTCCGGGCGACCGGTTTGTTTTCGACCCGCCCAAGCCATACCGACGCGGCACCAACGGCGTTTACGAACCGCCCCGTGATGTTCTCAAGAGCATTCCCGGTGTAAAACTCACGGAAATGACCAGGATTAAGGAATACTCCTGGTGCTGCGGGGCCGGTGGCGGTGTCAATGATTCCAATCCCGAGTTTGCCAAGTGGACTGCCCAGGATAGAATAGAGGAAGCTATTTCTACCGGTGCCGAGGCGCTCGTTACCGCCTGTCCCTGGTGTGAAAAGAATTTTACCGAAGCTATCAAGGATAGTGGTAGTAATCTTAAAGTATACGATATCGTTGAACTCGTGGAAAAGGCAATATAGGAAAGGGGGTAATGAATCATGGCTTTAAGCAAAGAGGTATATAAGGAATTCGAATGTGTGGTGGGCGAGGAGAATATCTGTGATGACCCGGCCATAATGCCGGCGTATTACAATAACAAATTCGCCGCCGTAATTCTTCCGGGGAATACCGCCGAGGTTCAGGCGGTAGTCAAGCTATGCAACAAACACAAGTTGGTATTCAGACCCATATGTACTGGCTGGTCAGGGATGTTTCCCCCGGATATTATCCTGTTAGACCTGAGAAGGATGAACCACATAATTGAAATCAACGAGAAAAATATGTACGCCGTGGTTGAGCCGTACGTAATCTCGTCACAGCTGCAGGCCGAGTTGTTCAAAAGGGGCCTTAACTTCTGCATCAAGGGTGCCGGGACTAACTGCACGGCGATGCTCAGGGGCCACGGACATATGGACCAGACCACCAGCGGTGACGACCGAAACCACCTGGCTATAGAATGGATCACTCCCGAAGGGGACATCGTCAGGTCGGGCGCACTTGGCTCTTCGGATGAGTGGTTCTGCGGCGACGGGCCGGGTCCGTCTATCAGGAGCATACTTACCAGTGCCGTGCCGCCGGGCGTCACACCGGGAGTATTTACCAAGGCCGCAGTAAAGCTTTACCACTGGCCGGGGCCTTCAGCCTATCCCATAGAAGGGGTATCACCGAATTATGCCCTGAGTGAGATACCGCCGAACATGATGGCGCGGTATTACAGCTTCCCATCGGTGGAGAAGATGTGGCAGGCGGAGCTAGCTATCGGTGAAAGTGAGATATCGTTCGAGCTGATGGGTTTTAATATTTCGATGGTAGCCGCGAATATCACCACCAGCAATGAAGAAGAAGAGGAGACTTTCAACCGTCTGAGCAAGGAAGTGATAGGACCCGGCTTCTTCGTCATAATAGCGGGCAACTCGGCGGCTGACTTTGCCTACAAGAAGAAGGTACTGGAGAAGATTGTCAGCGAAGCTGACGGCAAGTCGTTGAAAGCAGCCGAAGACCCCAGAATCGAAGGCATTCTGATGTGTCAGTGCACGAGAATCTCCGCCTCTATCAGAGAGACATTCCGTAATGGCGGAGCCTTCAACTCAATCCCGATAATGGGCCAGAGAGACCTGACTATCAAGTGGGCGATAGGGGCTGGTAAAGCCAAGGAGCCCTTGATTGAAAAGGGCTATATCGTGGATGATGGCGGAGCCTTTTTCGGATGGGGAGTCGAGCAGGGACATCTGGGTAAAACGGAGATATTCTGCAAATTCGACCCTCAAAATGCCGAAGCCAAGGCTGCCGTAGAAGCCTGGCAGAAACAGGAAAACCTGAGGGCTTTCAAGGAGCGCTACTTTGCATCTACAATGGGTCCGCAGGATGAAATCGGGCCGGCTCTCTGCAATTACAACCAGTGGTGGAGTAAGCTGGTGAAAGCACTTGATCCTAACGGGGTATCACCCGAGGGTGGTGCACTCGTCTAGTTCCTGCATAGGGAATCACCCTCGATAATAAGTAAACAACAGCACCTCCAGGTTATACGACCCGGGGGTGTTGTTTTTTATCTTGTATTGCCTGATAAAACTCCAGATAAAACCAAAATCCACTTTCATGCCATACCCCGATGAGATATTTGTCATATACATAATTAAATATTTCCATTATTCTCTATAGTGAAAATATGTTATGCTAAATCCACTTTTTGGAGGCATCAGTTATGGCTGAGATAAAAGTTGAGTGCATCGGGGAAACCTGCCCGGTTCCGCTGGTAGAGACCCGTAAAGCTCTCCGGAAGGCTCAGGAAGGTGACATAGTTGAAGTTATCGGTACGCATCCTTCCTCCAAGAAAGAAATACCGATGGCGGTAAAAGCCATGGGACTGGAATTACTGGATGTAAAAGAGGAAAAGGACGGGACTTGGAAAATCAGGATACGCCGGTAAACGGAGGTAACAGCCATGGGAAATAAAGCGGCAATTATAGTTCACAGCGGTGATATGGATAAACTTTACAGTGCCCTTATCCTGGGCAACGGCGCCCTGGCAATGGGTATGGACGTCTACCTTTTCTTTACCTTCTGGGGGCTGCAACGTCTCAAGAAGGGCGGACTGGAAAAGGGACCGCTTTCCAAGATGAACATGTTCGGTCTGGGGAAGTGGATGATAAAGCGAAAAATGAAACAGGCAAAAGTAGCCTCGCTGGAAAGGATGTTTCAGGATTTCAAGGAACTCGGCGGGAACGTTCTTGCCTGTGACATGACGATGGATATCATGGGTGTCAAGAAGGAAGACCTGCGTGACGACTTGATATCGGATTATTGTGGAGTGGGCACTTACATGGATGTGGCTAAGGACGCATCGGTAACCCTGTTTATATAGCGGGAGGAAACAATGCAGGAAAAACGTGTATACCTGGATAATGCTGCGTCTACCCGACTTGATGAGCGGGTGCTGGAAGCGATGACACCGTATTTCTTCGATACCTACGCGGTGGCTACTTCCGAGTTCGCCTATACACAGGGTATAGAAGCCCGCGAAACCCTGGACGAAACCCGGGGAAAGCTGGCTAAAGCGCTGGGCGCCGAGCCGGAGGAGTTCGTTTTCACCTCGGGCAGCACCGAATCGTCGAATATGGCTCTCAAAGGCGTTGCCCTTGCCCTGGGCAAGAAGAAAGGAAAACATATCATTGTATCCAAGATAGAAGATTTTCCCGTTCTCCAGAGCGCCGAAGCCCTGGAAAGAGAGGGGTTCCAGGTTACCTATCTCGATGTTGACGGTGACGGACTGGTTAATCTTGACCAGCTTAAAGAGTCCATTACCGATGAGACAATCCTGGTTTCCATCCAGCATGCCAACCAGGAAATCGGCACCATCCAGGATATTGCCGGCATCGGCGCTGTCTGCCGGGAGAAGGGTGTTCTGTTCCATACCGATGCCACGCATACCTTCGGTCGTGTTCCACTGAATATGAAGAAGATACCGGTGGACTTGGTCACCGTGTCAGCCCATACTATCCACGGACCCAAGGGCATCGGCGGGCTTTACGTACGCAAGGGGACACCGTTAACCAAGTGGATGGATGGCGGTTTCCAGGAGTTTGACCTCCGTGCTGGACTGGAAAATATTCCGGGGGCGGTCGGATTCGCTAAAGCAGTAGAACTCATCACGCCAGAAGAAAACAAGCTCTTGCGGGCGATGCGTAACCACGCCATCAGCCGCATATTAAAAGAAATCCCGGACACAACGCTTAACGGCCACCGCCGCAAAAGGTTGCCGCATAACGTAAACATTTCCTTCCACTTCGTCGAAGGTGAATCGATAACGCTGCACCTGGATATACATGGCTTTGCCGTCAGCACCGGCTCCGCCTGTTTCAGTCGTTCTCTCCAGGGCAGCCACGTTATCTACGGTATCGGCGGCGACCACGAAAGAGCCCACGGCTCGATACGTATTACCCTGGGACGCTACAATACCATGGAAGAGGTGGATGCCGTGGTGGATACATTGGCTGAGGTTATCAGCGAGTTGAGGAAAATCAGCCCGCTGGGTAAAGAAAAATATGGTGAGGAGGTTTGATATGAAATTTCCCTATAGTGAGACCGTACTGGAGCATTTTCGCCATCCCCATAACGTGGGGGAAATAGAAAATCCCGATGGAAAATCGATGGAAGGCAGCCCCGCCTGTGGCGATATGGTTGCCGTATATATCAAGGTAGCCCCGGATAAAAAAACGATAGAGGACATCAAGTTTGAATCTTACGGCTGCGCCTCAAATATTGCTACCGGCTCTATTATTACCGAGCTGGCCAAGGGGAAAACACTTGACGAGGCCAAGAAAATAACCTGGAAAGAAGCTTCGGACGCGCTGGGTGGACTCCCTAAAATCAAGGCGCACTGCTCGGTGCTGGCTATCGAAGGTCTGCGGTCGGCGATTCAAAACTACGAAGAAAAGCACGGACTAATCAAGAAAAGGGAACCCACCACGGTGGAAACTGTACGTAAACGCTTGCGGAAGGTGATGAATCCGCTAGCCGGCCTGGACCTGGTGCGTACCAATCTGGTGAAGGACATTGAATTGAAAGACGGCACTGTCCGGGTGGCTATAGATTTGCCCAAGAACCACCAGTTTGCGGCGGCGATAAAAGAAGAGATAGACGAGAAGATAGAACCTCTGTGGGATGTCAAAGAAGTGATAGTCGATTTTACGGAATAGTGGCCAATTCTCCTCAATTGACAACTGAGTTCCTCTTAATATCCTGAGATTCTATTATTACTTCATGTTTTCACGCCTAGCCTTTAAACGTAATAACTGATGCACTTTTTTATCAGTATTAGACAATAAAGGCTTATTCGACAGGTTATTTGCGCAAGTTTGCTTCGATGAACCAGTATTAGATTGGGATTTTAAGTATAATTTTCGATTCAATGTTATACTGATATGCAACGGAGGATTGAGTAAAATGTCAGATAATATAAAAATCCCGTTTAAAATCCCAGTTAAACCCATTCCGACAGAAGATATCAAAGAGACTTTTAATACCGATGTCGTGGTAGCAGGTGCGGGGACATC
>CAZCZJ010000013.1:29985-37668 GCA_964503235.1 uncultured Dehalococcoidaceae bacterium
AAGATATCAAAGAGACTTTTAATACCGATGTCGTGGTAGCAGGTGCGGGGACATCCGGTAAAGCCGCCGCGCTTTCCGCGGCGCAGGCTGGCGTCAGCGTCATTCAGATTGACAAGCATGTAACCTTCCGGTGGGGTGGCGGGATGATAGGTGCCATCGACAGCCGGTTGCAGAAGAAACTGGGAATAGAGATAGACAAAGACGATGTCTGCCTGCAGCTTATGAAGTGGGGAGCCAACAAGCCAGACCAGAAACTATACCGGGTCTGGGCTGACCGCAGCGGTGCGGTCATGGACTGGCTGATGGACTTGACCGAAGCCGACGGTATCAAGACTCTCCCCCATCAGTGGCCGCGACCTGCCGGATTCGACCCGAGTAAAGAATATTATCCGGACTTTCCGGTATGCCATATACACTCCGACGGCAAAACACCGGGGCTGAACCATAAACTTGCCCTGGACTGCGTACAGAACCAGGCTATAAAACTCGGGGTGGATATTCGTTACGAAACCCCGGCCGTGCAGCTAATCAGAGGGCAGAACGGAAGGGTAACCGGTATTATTGCCCGTGATAAATCCGGTGATTATGTGCAGTTCAATGCCCGTAAGGCGGTAATCCTCTGCACCGGGGACTACGGAAATAATCCCCGGATGATGAAAAAATACTGTGCTCTCGCCGCGGAAGTCGCCCGTGAAAACAATATCTACATGACCCGCAATCAGGACCTCCTGGATGCACCGGAACCGATAAATGTCGGTGACGGGCACCAGATGGCGATGCAGGTCGGGGCGGTAATGGAACCGGCACCGCACGCCCCTATGTCTCACGCCACGGTGGGTGCCTCGGGAGCCAACGCATTTCTCAGGGTAAATATCGACGGCGAGCGATATGAGAACGAGGATGTGCCCGCCCAGAGCAGCGCTAACTCACTCGTCCGCCAGCCCGGCAAGAGGGTCTGGCAGGTATTCGATAGTAAGTGGGAAGACGAACTGGCTTTCATGGGCGTAGGCTTGGGAACGCACAGCCAGCCTAATGATGTGATTCGGGCGCAGGTGGAAGAGATGACGGTAAAAGCGGATACGATTGAAAAACTGGCGCGTAAGATGGATGTACCCGTCAACACCTTCAAGGCGACGATAGATAGAATTAATCAACTGGCGAAGATGGGGAAAGACCTGGACTACGGTAAACGCCCCGACAGGCTTACTACTGTCGATAAACCGCCGTTCTACGCCGGTATCATCACGCAGCACATACTGGTGGTGCTGGGTGGTCTGATTACCAATACCAGTTTCCAGCCCCTGGACGCTGACAGGAAAGTGATTCCGGGGCTCTACCTGGCCGGGAACACGGTGGGAAACCGCTTCGCGGTGGACTATCCCACCATGTGCCAGGGCCTCAGTCACGGGTTTGCCTGGACTACCGGTCGTCTTACCGGACTGAGCGCCGCCGCTGAAAAGGTTTAGGGGGGTAAAATATTCGGCCTAGGAACGCCGTAAGTGTTAATCCTGGAAGGGCTCACGGCCCTTCTTCGTGTGTTATCAGCCGCAGTATAACGGTTCGAAACCAGTGCGGGTCAACCGGTGGATATGCCCGTCATCGCAGGCAGGACATCTGATGTTTCTCTCCTGGGAGGGGCTGCCGGGCACGGGAAGCTTGAATTTGTGCTGACAATGCTGGCATTCATACTCCCATTCACGCGGTATATCCGACAAATCGGAACCAAGCGGTTCCCAGGAGGGCAGCTCCCTGACTTGAGAGTTACCGCACTTAGGGCATTTCAGCTCTTTCTCTGGTGGTTGGGTACTATCTGCTGACAACCTGGAGATATTTCCGCATTGATGACACAAATACGTATGTTCAACCATCGGCTTTCGACACCTCAGTTTTTCATTATACTATCATTTTGCCGGTGACTCTACACACAGGTCGATGAAAACAAAGTCACTCTTTACACGACAATTTTTTAGTTTTGACCGGGTGAGTATATCGCGTACTTCCGGGATGGTATAACTAGCCATAATGGCTTTGGGCCAGTTCTCCCGGTGACGTCTGTTCATGAATCTGGAAACGAACCAGATAACTATTTTCCACCAAGGGTTCCGGTAGACCCGTTTGTTATCTCTGATAATGGCATGTCCGGTTTCCCCGGTTACCCTGGCTATCTCGTTGAAAACTATCACGGGCTCAAACCAGTGGTGCAATGAAGCGTAGCTGATAACGAGGTCGAAACAATTATCATCAAAGGGGAGAGCCGACGCCGTGGCGTTGATAAAACTTATTTTGTTTTCGACGCCGTGGAGCCTGGCATTTTCCCTGGCTTTGCTTATCATACTCTCTGAGATATCCAGTGCGACAATATCAAAACGGCAGTCTTTTTGCCTGGCAAGTTCGATAGCCAGCAGACCTGAGCCCATTCCGATGTCGAGTACCCTGCCCTTCCTGATGCCCTTTTTAAGTACTTTACGGACGAAATATTTATATTCGGGCATCATGTATAGTTTGGCGCCCTTATCGTATTGATGAACGGCGTCAGCGCCGGATATCGGTTCCTCGGGAAGTGGTATTCTGTCACCCATGCCAGAATCTCCTCATAATATACTCACATTCCTTTGAGAGAGGTGTAAATTCCACCGGTACCGCCGTAAAGCTTTAGTCCGTACTTTTCGTAAATGGGCAGGGCGGACTCGTACAGGTGGAGCATCCTTTCGACACTCGGAGGCTCCCTATCTTCGTAGGCGGAATTCATCATCGGGGTAAAAGGCACGATGGAAGTCACTACTCCCATGGAAGCGGTCGATTCCACACCCCTGAGGATTGACTCGTCGCTTTCTCCCAGGCCGGCAATGACCATGGTGTAGACTTCGTTATGGCCGAAGATATCGATGCATTTCTGCCACACTCTGCGGTAGTCATCTATCGTATTCCTGCCCTTCATAGGCATGATGTCTTCCCGGAGACTTTCATCGAAACACTCGATATTACAGAGGGCGGTAGTGGCTCCAGCTTCTTTACCATCACTTAAAAGCGACTCAAGCAGGGAGGAATCGGTCAACGGCTCGAAATTGAGCGTCATCGTAACGCTGGCCCGCTTCTGTATTAGCCTGGCCGCATCTACCAGGTCTTCTAAGCCTTTACCACGGGTGAGCCTGGTGCCGGTGCTGAGGGTTACATGTTTTATCATCCCCTCCCGGAAAGCAGCCTCGGCAACCTCGGCGACCTGGGCCGGAGTCTTGTCCATGTAGCCGGCCCACCAGCTTTCGATGGCGCAGAATTTACATGCCTGTCCTATTCGCTGATAGCCGCACCGCTGGTTCAGCACGGAGCGCAGGTGGTCGGGCTCACCGATAACAGCGACGTCGGACATGGGGACACCGTCGCTGGTGGTCATATCATAGTAGGAGGGTCGCGGCATCATCGCAATATCGGTAAATCTATCATCGTTCTTCCAGGTTTCGTACCTGCCCGCCCCGACCTTGACCATGTGGAAAGGCGACTTTTCCGAGAATTTACCGTTAATGATAAGGACGGTGGTAAACAGACCGGTCACCTGCTGCTCCAGGAGGAAGACAAATCTGCCTCTCTTTATCGCCGGTGCGTTCCAGTCTCTTGCCAGTTCTTCCTGTAGTTCTGCCGGAACTATCACCCCGTTTGCCTGCAGTTCGGTCTTTATCCTGCCCAGTACTCCCAGTTCATCCGTGTATGTTGTTATTAATGTGTTGGTCATTATCTACTCTCTCCTCAAATATTAATTAATTTTTACATGATATATCTAAAAATATTTCATCATATTGTCCCGAAATTCGCCACATCTTTAATGGCGCTAAAGCCCCCGCCGCGGACACAACCGGCCCGGCAAGCGTACAGGTCTAGTCCGTATCTCTCGTAAACAGTCACCGCCCGTGAGTATAACGACAGCATCCTGTCGGCGCTGGGGGCTGCCATATCCTCATAATCAGCACCGATGGCCGGACTGTGGGGTACCAGGAAGGTCATGACGCCGTGAGAAGCCGCCATTTCGACACCCCTCAGGATTGATTCGTCCGCTTCACCGATACCCACGATGGCCACAGTGAACACCTCGTTTTCGCCGAAAATCTCCAGACATTTCTCCCAGGTCTTTATATATGCCGAAATAGGAATTTTACCCTTCGACGGCATTATTTCCGGTCGGAGGCTATTTTCGAAGCATTCGATGTTACAGGAAACGGTGGTAACACCATCCTGCCTGGCTTTCCGGAGCAGGGAGTCCAACAGCGCGAAATCTTCAATCGGCTCGAATTCAAGCATGATGGGTACATCTACTTTGGCCTGTATTAGCCTGGCCGTTTTGACCAGATGTTCGAGTCCCTTTCCGGGGGTATTCAGGGTGGCTGTGGTCAGCGATACGTGATTGACCACGCCCCCGGCGACGCCCATGGCTACCGTACTGGCTATTTCTTCGGCTGCCTTGGTTGTGTCGGCGTTCCACCAGTGCTGTACGGCGCAGAACCGGCAGGCATTACCGGTCTGCTGGTAATAGCACCGCTGGTTGACCACCGAACGCAGATGCCCCGGTCCTACGATGACCGCCAGCTTGTGACGCGGGGTGCCGTCGGCAGTCATACCGTCGTAGAATTCGGGGCGCGGCAGCAGTTTAACGTCTGTATATTTTTCATTGTCCGCCCGGACTTCATATCTGTGCGCATTATTCTTAAACAGATGCAGGGGAGAATTCGCTGCACGTTTCCCGTTGACGATAAACACAGGTATCAACTCGCCATTCCCTGCCGGAGACTCAAGACACAGGACGATTCGCCCCGTCCTGACGGCGGGGGCGTTATAATCGGCTTCAAGTTCGTCGATTAATTCCCCGGGGATGCGTATGCCCCGAGACTGTAGCTCCGCCTTTTTTCTTACCACGGAGTCCTGTGCGTTCATTTTCCGATTTTCGGTTGATAACGTTTCCTGTTTCATTTAAACCTGCATGAAAGCGACGGTCAGCAATATCGCCGTCGAAATTACCAGCCTGAAAATCGACATGGCTCTAAAAGCCGCCATCCCTTTCTCTTTATTCAAGATATCTTTACGGAACCTGAATCCGTATACCAGAGCGTAAACACCGGCCGCTATCACCGGGATGATATAGAAAGGACTTAACGCTGTTACTAGTGGCAGTAATACGCCGAAAATAAGCGTAAAACAGGTGAATACTATCCCCATTTCAACTGCAGCTTTCGGTGACGGTGTAAAGAAGAGCGCTGGCGGCGTATTAATACCAGGCGTACCTTTTTCAGGAGCCAGGTGCAGCGGATAATATATCATGATGTGAGCTGCCTGCCAGACAACACCGAGCAGGTACAGGTGCCAGGGTAGGAAACTCGTAAACAGTGTATCCGGGGAAAATGCCGCCCACCCCCCCAGATATATTAGTCCCACGATAGGCGGTAAGGCTAAATAACCGACCTTATCCCGGAGATAAACGGAATAAAACCCTCCGAGGATTAGTGCCAGTAGAAGAATTGAGAAAGTCAGCGGATTGAAAGCCCACCAGGTTATCACTAGAGAGATAATCAATGACATACATACTACCAGAAGGGCTTCGTTGGGCCTGACCCTGCCGCCGGGTATCGCCCGGGTCGGCCAGATAGTCTTATCCCGCTCACGGTCTATATAGTCGTTGAAAACGTTGACGGCACATGAGGCGAAAGCTACTGACAGGAAGCCGAGGATGCATTTCGACAGCGCGGGAAAACCACCTAGCGACAGCACGGCGGCACTGGCGGCATTTACCGGCGTTAAGATGAAAAACAGGGGACGTATCAAAGATAAGAAGCCGGAAGCTCTGTACTTTACACCCTGTAAAGTAAACATCCCTCCGGAGAATGTCCTTTCTCTGGTATCAGTTACTGCCATCATTCCCCTCCAGCCGTTCCCTGTCCAGCGGGAACAGAGCTTTATAACGCGATTTTGACATCTTCCCCGTCAGAATTACGGTATTAACCGGGAACAATCCGGCCGCCAGATGAGCGTAGTAGAAGTGCACGCTGAGGATGAACCACACCAGGAATATCGCCACGCTGCGGTGGATAACCGCCGCCAGAGCAATACCGGTCGACGTAATGATAGGTTCGGAGACAGTAGTGTAGTGCATGGCCAGGCCGGTCAGCGACAGGGTGGGAATGCCTATGGCAATTAAGTAAAAGTCGAGTTTCTGACCGAAGGTATACCGGTTATACTTCGGCTCTTCTTTCCTCAAGCCGAAGATATATAGGTTCATTTCGAAGAAATCCCGGAAGTCTTGCAACGAGGGAAGCATCGCCCTGAGTTTCTCTTTCTTGATGAAGAACTTGTAGGCGAGATAGCCGATGAAGTAGAAAACGGTGAAGTCGATGATATAAGCGAAGTAGTGATGAAACTGACGCTTCAACTCAAGACCACCCCATATCTCCTCGACGAACCAGCGGGACACCGCCCAGTCGGGAAAAGCCTGTGCCAGCCCGAAGATGCCGGCCACGGTTACCCCTATCATTATAAGGTAATGTTGGATTTTCAGATGGAAATCAAAGCGGACAACCTGCTCTTCCTCTTTGGTATTTGCCGGCAGGGGTGTGTATTTCTTTCTCCGGTTAATCTGCCAGCGGACCAGCTCCGCCAGTATGGTAACCATCATCGGCAGGATAAGGCAGGCGGTCAGTACGTACGCAATCCATCTCACTATCGTTACCGCGGTACTTGATATTTCCTGTTCCAGGTAGGGCACATGGGGAGCGCTGCCGTAAAAAAGATAGCCGTTCGGGTCAAGGGTAGGGAACAGATAGATTAAGAACCAGATAAAAGCCGCCATAATAGCGAGCTCCACCAGCAAAACAGCAGTGAAATACAGGTTTTTATGCATATCTCCTGAATACCCTTCGATTACTTTTTACGGGTCTTTCCCTCCTGCCCGAAGGGGACCGTGCCGATATCGCCCTCATATCCCTGGAGGCGGTAAGCGCCTCGTGGGATGTCTTTTAAATCTTTCTTTTCCACCTTGTAAATTTTGCAAAGCAGGCAGGTAAGGTCCGGGGAGCCGTACATGGGGTCGAAATGCTCATTGGAGGTAAGCATATTGGGGCTGGATATCGTCAGTCCGTGCAGGGGGCCGGGTTCCTCGGGATAGAAACAGTTGGCGGTAGCCATGACTACCCGCGGGTCGATGCCGGGGTAAACCCTGGCGACCTGCCTGATTCTGCCCCGCGGCGACTCAATCCAAATCCAGTCGCCGTCCTTAATGCCGTGTTTCATGGCGGTTTCGGGGTTGATTTGAGCCGTCGGATAGACCATGAAGCTCCTCAGCCAGGGAATGTTACGGTACTGACCGAGGAAGTAAAAAGGCTGTCGATAGCCGCTGCTGAGAACGTATGGATATTCCTCGGCTATTTCGGGTGTGGAAACCGGGCTTTCACCGGGCTCGACGAACTGCGGCAGCGGGTCGTAGCCCATTTCCTGCAGAACGGTCGAATACAGCTCCAGCTTACCGGTAGGGGAGGGAAAGCCGCCGCCCTTTCGCCAGTAATCTGTTTTATATTTATAATATACCTGGTCTTTGCCCTTGCAGGAGACTTCCACCTGCTCACTGAACTGTTTCCAGGTAATGCCACCCCTCCTCAATTGATAGTCCAGCATCCCCTCGACGGTGTCCCAGGGCCAGTGCTCCGGGGC
>CAZCZJ010000014.1:0-36348 GCA_964503235.1 uncultured Dehalococcoidaceae bacterium
CGCAGAGATTCTATTATATCGGCCATTGCCTTGATATCGTATTGCTGTGCCATTGCCTCACTCCTAATGATGTTTGGGTCGCTGGTCCTGGAAGCGCCGCGACTTTGCCTGCGACCGGGGCAGGCTCCCGTACTCGTGAAACTCTATTTTATAGCCCAGGTTCGTTTTTAATCTGAGCTGGTCGACAAGTACCGTCCGGATGGAGGCTTCATCGTTGACGTATTCGGGGACGATTTCCACCTTCAGCAAAATATCGTCGATGTCACCCTTCTTGGTGACCACCACCTGATACTCGTTACTCAACTGCGGGATGTCCCTGACCACCTCCTCGATAGCGGTAGGCGAAAGTAAAACGCCCTTGACCTTGGTGATGTCGTCGGCGCGTCCCATGATGCCGCCGTCCAGCAGGCGGAAAGTCCGCCCGCAGTCACATTGCCGGGTGTTCCACTGAATCAGGTCCTTGACGTCGAACCGGATGCACGGCTGCGCCATGCGGTTGAAGGTCGTCACCACCATTTTACCCATTTTGCCGGGTTCATCGATATATTCGCCGGTATCGACATCGATGACTTCAACCAGGAAGAAAGCCTCATTGACGTGCAGACCGGCCTGCTGCCGGCATTCCCAGCCCCAATGGCCTATTTCCGTGCTGCCGCACTGGTCGTAGACCTTGGCGCCCCAGGCTTCCTCCATGCGTTTCCGGGTGGCGGGGATACTGCCCCCCGGTTCGCCGGCCACGGTGATTTTATTTATCTGTAAATCTGTGAGAGGGTTAATGCCCATCTTGCGGGCGGTCTCGGCCATGCCCAGCACATAGGTTGGCGTAGCGCCCATCGCCGTGGCTTTCAGTTCTTGCATTTTCAAGATTCTTGCCTCTGTATTGAGGACGCCTCCGGGAATTACCTCGCAGCCGATTTTCTCAGCAGCGTAATGAGCACCCCAGAAGGCGATGAAGATGTTATAGCCAAAAGGCAGGAACAGGCGGTCGCCCGGTCGATAGCCCTGGGCGTAGAGAGCGTAGGCAAAGGACTCGGTGCCGTATTCCCAGTCCTGCCAGGTGTCCGCCTGGTAAACGGGCTGCCCGGTAGTGCCGCTGGTCTGGTGATATTCCGTCACCTGCTCCAGGGGTACGCTCAAGATATCGCCGTATGGAAAAGGGTCTTTACCCTGGGCGTCTCTTAACATAGACTTTTCAAATTTTGGCACCTTTCGGATATCCTCGAACGACTTTATATCACCGGGCTCTAATCCCGCATCGCCATACAGCTTATGGTAGAATTTGGAGTGCTCGAAAGCCCAGGTAAATATTTCCTGAAACTTTTTGAGCTGCAGCCGCTCAAGTTTCTCCCGCGGCAGTGTTTCCAGAATAGGATTCCAGTACTCATCGCTCTTCATGGGATGTACCTTTCAGATTATCAGTTAATAACTCAAAAAAACATTAGAGCCAGATATAATATACTGAAAAACAGCCTGAAATGGCAAATGGGATACAAAAAAGAGGCTGCTAGAGCCAGAGAGTTCATTCCATATGGAATAAAAACTAACGTTATATCTTCTTAATTATAACGGCATTGCTGAAAATTAATAGTAAAAATTAGTTGACAATCCCCGGGAATCATTATAAAATAATTCTGTATAGAACTTAATTAATCCCTGTCAGGCACAAATCGATGCGATTATGACCGTTAGTGAAGCCAGCAAAACGACCGATAAAACCCCACTGGGTACTCTTTTATCAATCCTCGTGTCTTTCGAGGTACTTGCCAGGTATCTCGAGGTTGAACTCAGGCGTCAAGATGCCACCCTTATTAAATTCAACATCATGAGCACGCTTTTCAAGAACGGGGGTGAGATGATGCCTTCGGAAATAGCTGAAAGCGTTTTCCGGGAAAAGAATTCCATCACGGCGGCCATAAACACACTGGAGAGAGAGGGAGTCGTACGGAGGGAACCTTCTACCGACGACCGAAGGTCGGTGAAGGTTATCATCACCGATAAAGGCTGGAAAAAAGCCAACCGTTTATCGCCCATCGCCCAGGAATTGAGCCGTGAGGCGCTGTCCTGCATAGATAAAGAGCAGCTAGAGACCCTCGTTGGCAATATGCGGACAATCAGAGAAAGCCTGCTGCCGAAAATAGCCAGGTCGTCCGGCAAGTAATTAAAAACTAAAGCTAGGTGGTATAGCGCGACCATAAAGAATTGCGCTGAATATAACAGTAGAAGGGATGGAATACCGGTGAAAGAGATAAGAATTCACGGAAGGGGTGGGCAGGGCGCTGTTCTGGCGGCCCGGATGCTGGCCAGTGCTTTCGTAGCCGAGGGGAAACACGTAGCCAGCTTTCCCATGTACGGTTTCGAAAGACGCGGCGCGCCCGTGGTGGCTTTTACCCGCTTTGACGATAAGCCCATACGCGTAAAGACCCAGATTTACAATCCGGACTGCCTGATTGTAATCGACCCCGGGCTTTTAACGCTGCCTACTCTGTTTACGGGTGTGAAACCGGAGGGAGTATTTATTCTCAATAGCGGTAAAAAGCTGCCCGAACAGCCCAATGAGAACCTGAAAATCGGCGGTGTGGTCAACGCCACCCAGATAGCGGTTGATGAAATCGGACGGGATATTCCCAACACCTGTCTGCTCGGCGCCTTTGCCGCCGCATCCGGCTGGCTGAAACTTGAGTCGATATTGAATGCCCTGCCGGACTATCTCAGCGGCGATATCCTCCAGCGTAATCTGAAAAGCGCCGAAAGAGGATACCGCGAAGTGGAGGTAACTAAATGGTAATTAAGCATAAGAATATTTTTAAAACGGAGAGTCCCTGGTCCAACGCCGATGAACTGCTATTGTGCCTGGATACGGGCAGCTGGCGAACGGAACGCCCGGTACTTGATAAAGAGAAGTGTAATTATTGCGGCCTCTGTTCCCTCTACTGCCCCCCGCAGTGCATGAGAGACAAAGGGGACCATTACGAGGTTGACCTTGCCTACTGCAAGGGTTGCGGCATCTGCGCCACGGAATGCCCGCGAAAAGCCATTACTATGGTCTCGGAAGGAGAGTTTGCTGATGGTTAGTGCTCAAAAAGGTCAGGTTAGAGTAATTACCGGCAATGCTGTCGGAGCCTATGGGGCGATGCTTTGCCGGCCGGAAGTGATAGCGGCATATCCCATAACTCCTCAAAGCGAGCTGGCGGAACAGCTTGCGCAGTTCGTTTCTAATGGTGACCTGGACGCTGAATATGTGGAAGTCGAGGGTGAAAACTCGGCGATGAATGTTGTCATGGCTGCCAGCGTTGCCGGCGCGCGTGTTTTTACCGCCACATCATCTTACGGACTGGTATTCATGTTCGACGCCCTCCAGGAAGCCTCCGGCTTCAGGGCGCCGATAGTCATGGTGAATGCCAACCGGGAAACCCCCGGCATACACTCCGTTTCCTCCGGGCAGCAGGATATGATTTCGACACGGGACACGGGATGGATTCAGATAATCGTGGAGAACGACCAGGAAATCCTCGACCAGATTATCATGGCCTACCGTCTCGCCGAGGACTATGATATACAGCTGCCTATCATGGTGAATTATGATGGATTTTATCTGTCCTACCTCGCCGAAGCCGTGGAAATCCCCGATATTGCCGACGTCGATGCCTTCCTGGCACCCCTGAAGAAGCAGCCGAAACGGCAGACGCTGGTCCCCGGGGTTCCTATCGGCTGCGGTACTCATGGTATGGAGATGGGCTATGTCGAAGCCCGTTACAAGCATTGCCAGGCCCTGGAACGTGTCAAGGGCAAGGTAGATGAAGTTGATAAAGCCTTCGGCGACTATTTCGGGCGGTACTACCACGGTCAGATAGAAGAGTACCGTACCGAAGATGCCGATATCGTAATCCTGACATCCGGCAGCGCCACCGGTACGGCACGTACGGTTATCGATTCCAAGAGGGAAGAAGGGATAAAAGTCGGCCTGGTCAAGTTGCGGCTGTTCCGCCCCTTCCCCGCCGAGAAACTCATCGAGGCCCTTAAAGGGAAGAAGGCGATAGGTGTTATCGACCGCAGCATTGCTTTCGGCTGGAAATACGGACCCATTTGTACGGAGTTGAGAGCCCTTTCGCCGGAAATCGGCCCCACCCCTATGTTGAGCTATATCGATGGCCTGGCCAATCTGGATATCACCATACCTCATATCGAGAGGGTGGTAGATGAAGTCAGTGCCGCGGCACAGGGCAAGCCCTATCAGGAAGTAACCTGGATACCGATGGAGGAATAAGAAAATGGTAGAAGGAACGAAGAAGAGAAACAGGGTATTTGATTATTTTTGTGAAGAAGACCAGTTCTCGGGAGGAGTTGCCTGGTGCGCCGGCTGCCCCCTGGAACTCACCGCCAGATTCGTACCGAAGGTACTGGGGAAGAATATGGTATTTGTCGGTACGCCCAGCTGCTCGGCGCCGGTACTTCACGGGCAGAATGTAGGGGCATGGCATCATTTAGCCTATCTGGCCTCGGTCATGACGGGAGTTCCCTCCAAGGCTACCGGACTTTCCCGGTATTTCCGGAGGACAGGTCAGGACGCCACCGTGGTCTGCTTTACCGGCGACGGCTGTGCTACCGATGTCGGTTTTCAGCCCTTAAGCGGGGCAGCCGAGAGGAATGAGCATATTATCTACATTGTTTACGATAATGAAGGCTATATGAATACCGGCAACCAGAGAAGCAGCGCCACACCGCTGGGGGCTGCCACCACCACGACCCCCGTCGGGAAAATTGGCCGCGGCAAGTCGACCGCTGCCAAGAACATGCCGATGATCATGCTCATGCACCGGCCACGGTACATGGCTACCGCTACCCTGAGCCACCTCGAGGACTTCGCCAAGAAGCTGCAGAAAGCCAAGGAGAAGGTAAAGGAGGGCTTCGTCTACCTTCATGTCTTCGCTCCCTGCCCCGTTGGCTGGCGTATCGATCCCAACAGAGTGATTGAGGTATGCCGTACCGCGGTACGGACCAATTACTTCCCGCTCTGGGAGGCGGAGTATGTTAAGCCCAAATTCACGCTGGAGGTAGCTAATCCCAGGCCGATTACGGAGTTCACCAAACTGATGCGGAAGTTCTCGCATCTGGATGAAAACGGATTAAACGATTTACAAAAAACAGTTAATGAGCGCTATTCACTGATAAAACATCTTTGTGAAATAAATAAAGAGTAAATATACAAAAAATTAAAATATAACGAAGGAGGTGGACGGGCGATATGGCAATGTCAGTAAAAGGAAAGCCAGAAATCTGGGACGACGAGTGGGTTAAGACCACCTGCGGCGGCTGTTACGCCACCTGCACGATACGCGTCCACCGGGTCAATGGGGTCGCGGTACAGGTTGAAGGCGAGCCTAATAATGATTTCGGTGCCCGGGGGGGTATCTGTGCGAAAGCCACGGCGATGTTACAGGCCCTATATGACCCCAACCGTATCAATTACCCGGTAAGAAGGACCAATCCCAAGAAGGGAATCTTTGAAGATCCCAAGTGGGAGAGGATTTCCTGGGACGAGGCGCTTGACGAGATGGCCAAGCGACTTAAGAAAATACGGGAGGAGAATCCCAACAAGCTCATGCACGGCGGTACGCCGTCGCCGGGCATGGGTCCCAACCTGCCGCTGGGATTCGGCGTTTTTGGAGCCGTATTCGGCACCAGGAACTGGCACGTCGGCGGCGCCGGCCTGCACTGCGGTAGCGGCTCGCATATGGGCGCCGGTCTCTACCACGCCTCGTGGTCGATTGTGCCCGACTACAAATACTGCAATTACGCCATCCAGTTCGGTTCCAACAAGGGGACCGGCTCGGGGCATTCTCTCGGCTTCAACATGAGGTTGTCGGCCGAAGCCAGAGCCAGGGGTATGAAGAACGTGGTGTTCGACCCCATCTGCAACTTCGGTGGCGGTAAAGCCACGGAATGGGTACCGCTGCTGCCGGGTACCGATGGGATTATCGCTCTGGCGATGGTCAATGTCCTGCTGAACGAAAAGGGCATTTACGATAAGGAATTCCTGAAACTCAAGACCAACGGGCCCTACCTCATCGGACCCGAAGGGCTTTATGTACGGGATAAGAAGACCGATAAGCCCATGGTCTGGGATGCCAAGGACAATAAAGCCAAGACCTTTGATGACAAGACCATCGGTGATTTTGCCCTGGAGGGTGAATATGAAGTCCAGGGTATCAAATGCAATCCGTCATTCCAATTGGTCAAAGAACACGTCAAGCAGTACACTCCGGAGATGGCTTCTGAGGAAAGCACCGTGCCCGCAAACACGATTCGACGTATCGCCAACGAATTCGGTGAGGCGGCAATGGTGGGCGCCACTATCGAAATAAACGGCGAGAAATTACCTCTGCGTCCGGTATCCTCGGTGATGTTCCGGGGCGGGCAGGGTCATACCAATTCGGCCCACAGCTACTGCGCGTTGTGCCTGCTGAATTCTATCGTCGGTGCCATGGATGTACCCGGCGGTACGCTGGGATGGCCTCCCATGGTACTGGGGCACCCGGATACGGGACGGTTTAAGGTAATACCTTATCCTTGCAAAGACGGTATGCTCACGGCGGGTACTTTCATGGAGCACAAGCCGTGGCCGGTAGAAGAACCCAAGGTACCGACCGACATGCTCTTCAAGGACTTGGTGCCCACAGCCTCGTTTTCTGCCCAGCCCATGACGTCTGACTTCGATACCTACTGGGATAAGCTGGGCCGTCCCTACGAGATTGAGTTATACATGGTTTTCGGTTCCAACATGATACGCACCGTTCAGAACCGGGATATCATGGCAAAATTTTTCGAGAAAATACCATTTATCGTATCCTTCAACCTGGTTCACAACGAGTTCACCGAGGGATTCGCGGATATCGTCCTCCCCGATTGTCACCCGCTGGAGAGCTGGGGACTCTTCTCTTCGCACGGGCCCTTCTTTAACTGGCCGATAGGTCTGGAGGGATGGAGCTTCCCGGTCAGGCAGCCGGTAGTGAAACCTGCCTACGAGCGAAGGGAAATGATAGAGGTTCTCTGGGACGTTGCCGACAGAATCGGCATGCGTGAAGATATGAACCAGTATTACAACGTTTACTTCTCCAGTTTCGGCGGCGAGGCCCTCATAAGCGGCGACCTTGCCAGTGTCCGGGGTGTCAAAGAGATAGACCCGAGCAAGGTGACTGAAATCGTCAAGCCTGAAGAGAAGATACGCTTCAGCGAGATGATGGACCGCGCCTTTAAGTTCTACTTCGGCGAAAAGTACGACCTCAATTATATCATGGAGCATGGCTCCATCGACTGGCCCAAGAAGGTCGAGGAAGCCTACTGGCGCTGGTACGTAGATGTAAGAGTGCCTATTTATGCAGAACACATCGCCGAGCTTAAACCCGGCATCATGGAAGCGGCGGAAGTGGCTGGAGTGGAGCTTGAATGGGACCAGTTTACACCGTTAATGAGCTGGTTCCGGCCGGTAATAACCAAGGAACTGGATGACGAGTATGACCTCTACTGCTTCTCCTACCGCGATATACTTCATACCGGCACCTATACCATGAATCTCCCCTGGCTCGATGAAGTCAGTCAGCGCAGTCCCTATACCTACAACATCACCATGAATGTGGATGCAGCGGTAAAAAGAGGGCTGAAGGAGGGCGACCTCATCTGCCTGGAAACACCGGCCGGACGTAAAGTGACCGGCACCCTGAAGACGATGCAGGGACAGCACCCTCTGACCGTTGCCATCGCCGCCTGTTCCGGAGCCTGGGCGAAGGGAACGCCTATCGCTTACGGTAAGGGGACTAACTTTAACATACTCATGGAGTCCGACTTCAAGCATGCCTGCCCGGTAAGTTGGAGCCAGGAAACGGCGGTTACCGTGAAAGTATACAAGACCGACCGTCGGGTTGAATTTGAAGGAGCAGGAGGCGAAGCGCAATGAGATGGGGAATGGTAATAGAGCAAAAAAGATGCATCGGATGTAATGCCTGCGTGCTTGCCTGTAAGGCGGAGCACTTCCTTCCCCCCAATATTCTATGGAACAGGGTACTTATCTCCGAAACAGGGAAATACCCGGCCGTCAACAAGCTCATCTACAACATACGCTGTAATCAATGCGCCGAACCCAAATGCGTCGATGTCTGTCCTACCGGCGCCACGCGGCAGCGTGAAGACGGCATCGTCATTATCGACGAAAATGAATGCGTCGGCTGCCGCTACTGCATGATTGCCTGTCCCTACCAGGCCAGGTCGTTTTATGAAGACGGCGATGCCGAATACTTCCCGGGGCAGGGATTAACAGAACACGAGAAGATAGGCAAGACCCTGTACCCGCACGAAGTAGGTGTGGTCCAGAAATGCAACTTCTGCAAGGAGAGGATTGATGAAGGACTGGCTAAAGGGCTGAAGCCGGGGGTTGACCGTGATGCCACTCCCGCCTGCGTTATCAGCTGTCCTACCCAGGCCATGCACTTCGGTGACCTGGACGACCCCAACAGCGAGATAAACCGGCTTATCAAGGAGAAAAAAGGAAAGCCATTTCATCCGGAATATGACACCAAGCCATCGATATACTATATCGATTAAGTAAAAACCAGTGATCAACTGAGGAGGTCTAAGGAAATGATTGGGACAAAACCGTACGACTTTATGGTGAAATATACGCCCCAGCGCGACTGGATAGAGGGGCACGGTATTTTAATAGCTTTTGCCCTTTTCTTCGGGGGTATTGCCGGAGGGCTTTATCTGGTTTCTTTATACTTCGATAGCCTGCTGGGTATGTTTATCGCCTGGATACTGGCTATGGTAACCGGTCTAACGGATATGGCTCATCTGAGCAAGCCTACCAGGTTCTGGAGGATGATGCTCAAGCCCAGGACGTCCTGGATATCACGCGGCTTTATCTTTATCTGGCTGTTTCTCGGTGTTGCCGCCATCCAGCTGGCTATTACCTACTGGACAGACGGGACAGCGATTGAGACCGTATTCAAAGTGCTGGGCGGTATCATGGCGTTTGGCGTGGCTATATACAGCGGCTTTGTCGTGGGCTACGTCGGCGCTATCAAGCTCTGGAACTCGGCAATCGTGCCCATACTCTTTGTTGTTGCCGGGGTTGCTGGTGGACTGGCTTTATTGATGGTTATCAGCGTGGGCGAGAGCTTTTTAAGCGCGGATGTGGCTATCGCCTTACGGGCGGTGCTGATAGGTTACGCCGTATGTCTGGCCATTTATCTCTGGGTGGCCACCTACGAAAGTACGGTTGCCCGCGACTCTGCAATGAGAATACTCAAGGGTAATATAGCTCCGGTTTTCTGGCTGCTGGTAGTATTACTCGGCATCATTGTTCCCATCATCATGCTCTTTACCGCCGATTCTACCGCTGTCTTCATAATCTCGGGGATTTTAATCATTATTGGCGGTGTTGCGCTTAGGTACTCCATCCTGAAAGCGGGGGTATACAGTCCCTTGGTCCCGACAGATTAACTCATAAATAAAAGACAAGATATATCGAGAGCCATCGCGGCGGAAGTTTTCGCCCGGTGGTTCTCGATTTTGGTAATCGCTTAGCCCTTCCCCACCCCTCGTTGTTATCTTTTCCCACCCTGCCGCCCTCGTACCATCCTCGGCCTGTCCGTTAAAAAACCCCTCCACCATTGTCCCCCTTTCGTAAAGGGGAAGCTTTGCCTCAAAAGTACCTTTTTGTGTCACCCTGAGCCCGCCGGAGGCGGGCGTGAGGGTCTCGGAGGGGTGGATGTTAATATCAACTTTATTGCCCTACCCCTGATATTATCTTTTCCCACACACCCGCCTGATAAAGAAAAGAGGGGCTCCGCCCCTCTTGAACACCCCAAAAATTTTTCTCCCACTTTCATAAAGGGGGATTTGTTAACACCGCCATCGTATCATCGACAGCTTGTCCCGCAGTATGTCCCCTTCCCCCAAAGGTGGGAGTGCGCAGCGAGAGGGCGCCAGCCCCTCTCAAAAATAACTCCCCCTCTCCAAACCAATTATTTCAGGGCTGGTCGGATGCTGCTGATTGGAGAGGGGGATAAAGGGGGTGAGGTGAAAAGGTCTTGGTATTCGCTTTATCTCTTGAGGTATAATTATGGCAAAGTATGGGGGAGGGGAATAATGCCATCTGAGGCGAAAATATACATCGGCACATCGGGGTGGTCCTACCCCAAAGGCGAGGGTACCTGGAAGGGCTTTTTTTATCCTCCCGCGAAGATAAACGAGCTGGAATACTACAGCCAGTATTTCAATACGGTGGAAATCAATAGTTCGTTCTATCGGCCGCCCAACCCAGGCTACGTGTACAACTGGGCGCGCCGCGTGCCGAAAGGATTCCTCTTCGCCATGAAGCTCTGGCAGAAATTCACCCATCCCAAGATGTACCAGGATACCACCGGCGAGGAAGCTATAATATCTCAGGCCGATGTGGATACGTTTAAGAGAAGTATCGAGCCGCTGGCAAAAACCGGGAAGCTGGGCGCTTTGCTGGCGCAGTTTCCTCCCAGCTTTAAAAACGACGACTACGGACGGCAGATTCTCGGGGCGGTGGCGAAAACCTTCGGGGAGTATCCGCTGGCGGTGGAGCTGAGACACCGCGGCTGGAGCGATGACGAGACTACCGCCACGCTGCTGAAGGAAAACAACGTTGCCTGGGTACAGATTGACGAGCCGAAATTCAGTACGTCGGTGGCGCAAGAGGTTCCCGTAACCGGTAGAATGGCTTATTTCCGCTTCCACGGTAGAAACGCTAAAGACTGGTGGTCGGGTGACAGCGAGAGTCGCTACCGGTACCTCTATTCACCGGAAGAAATTACTCAACTTACCGACCGTATAACGACGGCGGCGGAGCAGGTTCGCATGCTGTTCGCCTATTTCAACAATCACTGGCAGGCTTACGCTCCCCGCAATGCCAACGACCTCAAAAAGTCGCTGCAATTACCCTTTCAGGAAATCCAGATGCACCTGGACTCATTGGAAGATGAAAGTAAAGTCGACAAGTAAGGGAAGAGACAACAATATGCTGGTTGAGCTGACGGTAAGAAATTACGGGATAATCGAGGAAGTGGGCTGGAGTCCCGCACCGGGATTCAACGTAATCACCGGGGAGACCGGTGCCGGTAAATCGCTGGTAGTGGATGCGGTCGAAGCCCTTTTAACCGGCCAGGTGAGTGAAACGGATATTCGCCACGGCGCGGATACCGCCCGGATTGAAGGTATTTTTCAAATAGCTGATAGCCGATCGTCGGGCATAACCGGAGATTTGCTATCGGAAAAGGGACTGCAAAGCGACGATGATATGTTGCTCGTTTCCTGTGATTTTCGTAGGCAGGGACGTGCCACTCCTCGGGTGAACCGTCAGGCCGTATCGAGAGCCTTGCTCAGGGACATTACCGCTTCACTGCTGGACATCCACGGTCAGAGCCAGCACCTTTCACTCCTGAATAAAGAGCGTCATCTGGACTACCTGGATGCCTACGCCCATACCCGCGAACTGCGAGAAGATTTTACTAAGCAGGTCCGTGAATTAAATGATATAGAGCGGGAAATTCAAAGGCTCTCCATCAACGAGCAAGACATATCACGGCAAAAGGATTTACTAAATTTCCAGGTTGATGAGATAAATAGGGCCGAGTTACAGACCGGTGAAGAAGAAAGCTTGGAAAGGGAGCAGGCTCTCCTAACCTCCGCAGAAAAATTAAAGACAGCTGCTTACGAAGTCTATAGAGTAATCTACGGTGATGAAAACGCCCTGACATCATCTTCGGCGGTGGATAAACTCAATGATGCGCTGCCGGTAATGCGGCAGATAGCGGAAACCGATACTTCGATGAAATCACGTCTCGATTATCTGGAGGAGATGGTGCACGGACTGGAAGAGATGGCGCGTGAGGTCCACTCGTACGGAGAAAATCTAAACCATGATCCGGAGCGTCTGGAGGAAGTCCAGAACAGACTGGAACTCATTAAGGGTTTTAAAAGGAAATACGGCGATACTATCGAAAAGATGCTGGATTACTTGAAAAAGGCGGAGATTGAGCTGGAAAGCCTTTCCTTTTCCGACGCAAGACACCGTGAGCTTGAGGAGAAAAGGGTACAATTACGAGCCGAGATGGGTAAGGTTGCCGGCAATCTCTCGGAGAAGCGGGTTCGGGCTGCCGGAGAACTGGCCGACGCGGTAAAGAAGGAGTGTCGTGAACTGAACATGGCTCAGGTAGACTTTCAGGTATCGGTGCGATGTGAAGTCGCCCCCGAAGGAATACCTTTGCCCGACGGCGAATTTTATAAGTACAATGGGGATGGGGTGGATGTGGTGGAATTTTTGGCCTCGACCAATCCCGGTGAGCCGCTGAAATCGCTGGATAAAATAGCCTCCACCGGTGAGATATCGCGGTTCATGCTGGCCATGAAAAGCGCCCTCGCCGAAGCCGACAATATCCCCGTGCTAATTTTTGACGAAATTGATATCGGGGTGGGTGGTAGAAGCGGCGAGGTTATCGGCATGAAGCTGTGGAAACTATCCCGGAATCATCAGGTTATCTGCGTAACTCACCTGCCGCAGATAGCGGCTTTTGCCGATGCTCAATTCAACGTCAGCAAGGAGAGCTCGGGAGAGCGTACGGTCAGCACGATTAAAGCACTGGACGGGGAGTCGCGCTTGCAGGAACTGGCGGTAATGATAGGCGGGCCTCAATATACTCCCAGTGCGCTTAATGCCGCCCGGGAGTTGATGGGAAAAGCCGGGAAATGGAAAAATAATACGTCGCGTCAGGGTACACTAATGGCGGATTGAGGTGAAAGACAATGGCGGATAAAAAACCGATAGAGACCAATGAGCAGCGTAGGAGACGGCTTTTCAAAGCGCTTCTGGAAAACATCGACCGGCAACTGGATATAGACCAGAAGCTAAAGGAAAATATGGAAATACTGTTCAATTATACTTCAAAAAGTACAATAAGCGACACCATGCAGGAAAAAGTTATTGCTATTCGAGAATTGTATATAGAGACAGAGTCTTTGCAGGGTGAAGGTCGGGCTATTTTTCACCGGCTGTTCGGGACCGAGTTCGAAGATTAGACACGAGAGAAATACGCCTGCTAATCAACGAAATATCATCATCGCTAATCAGACTGGAGGTAAATCATGGAAAATTCGGGAAAAAGCGCTTTACTCGATTTATGGCCGGCAATCCAGGATGACTTTAAGAAATTCATGTCGGACAGACCGGGCTGGCTCATCGGCGTACTGGAACAGGCACGCCATAAAAAGGGGAACAGGGGATGGAATGACGTTGAAAAGGTTATTAATATTCTGCAGTTTTTAAGAGATACCGAAGTAGAGTACTAGTAACAGAACTCTACCCGAAATTAATATCTGGTCAATGCTTTCTTGCCCGAAATTTCGTGGCTGGTATACCATTTTTGTACAGCGTTGACGACCTCTTCGGGCGAATCAAAGACCCGAAGCAGGTCGAAGTCCTCCTCGGTAATATTGCCGTGGGCTAACACGACATTTCTCAACCAGTCGAGAAAGCCACCCCAGTACGTACCGGAGTAAAGTATCACCGGGAAGGGTTTTATCTTCTCGGTTTGTGTCAGCGTCAGGACCTCGGTTAACTCGTCCAGTGTTCCCAGGCCACCCGGTATAATAACGAAGGCGGTGGCGTACTTAACCAGCATTACCTTGCGGACAAAGAAATGATGGAAGGTAATCGACCGGTTGGCATATTCATTGCAGACCTGCTCCTGGGGCAGCTTGATATTAAGTCCGACCGACTTGACACCCGCTTCGTGGGCACCCTTGTTGGCGGCTTCCATGACTCCGGGACCGCCACCGGTCATGACATTAAAACCGGCTTTACCCAGCAGGAACGCTATTTTTTCAGTCTGGGAATAAAGTTCGCTGCCGGGTTTAAGGCGGGCTGAGCCGTATATTGTTACGGCCGGCACGATATCCGCCAGGCTGTCAAAGCCTTCCACCAGTTCCCCGATTATCCGGAACATACGCCAGGAATCCTCTTTTTCCATCTGGTTTATTTCATAATCGTTACGCATTTTTCCACCTCTTATCCATGAATAATAATTTATCCAAATCGTTTGGTCAATAACCACTCCTAGTATATAACGGGGATGTTCAAGAGGGCGTCGGGGAGAGTATCTGAAATCAATCGGGATAAACCCTTAATAAAAGTATTGCTTTGTGGTTATGGATATTTTATAATGCACTCTGTTCCCCCGCGTATCCGCTGAATACATTGCGTTATGGCTGGTATTGTAGATAACATGAATAATACAATAAAGTTTCCACAGCTGGAGACAGACAGACTGGTTCTAAGAGAGCTGACACATGATGATATCGATGTCGTGTTAAAGCATTTTGCTAATGAAGAGATAGCCCGGTACCAGGATGCTCACCCGACTAAAAACATCGAAGAAGCCAAAGAGATAATAGACTGGGGAAAGAATCTTGTGAAAAATAAACTGGGCGTGCTGTGGGGGATATTTCGTCGGGAAGACGATTCCTTCCTGGGACATGGTGCTTTATTCACTACTGAAGCAGGAATGGGAAACTGCAGCCGAATAGCTATATAATCATCAGTCTTTATTCTAATTTAATCCGGCTGTTATAGGTCGGAACAGAGGACTGGAAGCCGGTCTTCTCCGTGATGAACTCGTGAAATTTCTCGGCGGCTTCAACCTCGCCGTGAGTGATGAAGATTTGCTTGGGGTGTACCTCGAGTCGCGAAAGCCATCTTAAAAGCTCGTTTCTATCGGCGTGCGCCGAAAATCCCTGTATCTGCTCTATTCTGGCGCGAATGGTTCGTATCTGCCCGAAAATTCTCACACTCTTGGCGCCGCTGACGATATGCCTGCCCAGGGTGCCTTCCGCCTGGTAACCAACAAAAAGAATAGTGCTTTCGGGTCGCGAAATGTTGTTTACCAGGTGGTGTTTAATCCTGCCGCCCGTACACATGCCGGAACCGGCGATAATCATAGCCGGTTCGGTGAGATAATTCAGCTTCTTGGATTCGTCGGCGGTTTCCACCATGGTCAGGCCGGGGAAATCGAAAGGCGAACGGTCTTCCCGCAGCAGCCTTTTCATCTCACGGTCGTAGAGCTCGGTATAGCGTTTGAATACCTCGGTGATTCTAATTGCCATGGGGCTATCGAGATATACCTTGATATCAGGAATGCGGTCTTTTATTTGCAGGATGTTCAGGTAATATAAAACCTCCTGGGCGCGCTGCAGGGCAAAGCTGGGAACAACGATATTACCCCCGGCATTGCAGGTAGAATTGATTATATCCGCCAGATTATCGCCGATTTCCAGCGGGTCTGTATGTTCCCTGTCTCCGTACGTGGATTCCATCACGATATAGTCCGTGAAACGGAATACTCTGGGGTCTTTGAGCATCGGCCGGTCCCACCTCCCCAGGTCTCCTGAAAAAACGATACTCCTTTTCTCCTCTCCCTGCTTTATCTTTATTCTTATCATGGAGGAGCCAAGCACGTGGCCCGCGTCATAAAAAGTAGCTTCTATGCCCTCGCCGATGACTACCGGTTGGTCATAGTCCGTCGTTTCGAAAAACGGCATCGTTGCCTCGGCATCATCGATGGTATACAGTGGGATTTCCGGGAAAGGGCCTTGCCTGCCTTCTTTAAGGTGCCGTTTCTTCTTGTAAGCGGCATCCTCTTCCTGCAATTTGGCGGCATCGAGGAGGATAATCCGGGTGATATCGGCGGTGGCCGGCGTGCAGATAATTCTGCCCCTAAAACCTTCCTTAACCAGCTTGGGCAGCAGCCCGCAGTGGTCCAGGTGGGCGTGGGTCAGCAGTACGGCATCCAGTTCTCCGGGCGGGACCTGAAACGGGTCCCAGTTACGATGTCGGAAATCCCTTTCCTGGTAAAGACCGCAGTCGACTAATAATTTTATATTATTCGCCTCCACAAGGTAGCGGGAACCGGTTACGTTGCGCGTGGCGCCGAGGAAACTGAGGTTTATATCCACTCTATACCCCCTTACTGTCTAACATGATAGCATTAGAGGCTGCGGTAAGCCAATAGCTACCTGTATTACTTTAAGGTTTTGTGATATTTATCACACCCGCCCGCCCGCTAAAGAAAAGAGGGGTTTCACCCCTCTTAAACACCCTCGGATATTAATAAGAGCAAGAAATAAAGAAGGTTGTACTATTCTTAAAAGACCCCTGATTTTTATGAGGGGAAGAGCTTGAGAGGGGGCAAAGCCCCCTCTCATTAATTCCCCTCTCCAGCCCTCATTATTTACGCTTTCTCACCAGCACTTCCGGCTGGAGAGGGGTCAGGGGTGAGGCAAGCACCTGACAACAAAATGAAACAGACCTCTTATTATTATTGTTGAATATATACATATATACGTATATAATAATATATGAGGGTAAATATATCTATGAATAACGATTTTGAGCTATATAAACTGAAGGCGGAGCTCTGCAAGACTTTCTCCGACCCGAAGAGATTGATGATTATCAACGAGCTTCGTCACGGGGAGAAAACGGTAGGTCATCTGACGCAGGTTTTACAGGTACCCCAGGCTGTAGTCTCAAGGCACCTGGCCATACTCCGTTCCCGGGGCGTTGTCACGACGCGACGCGAAGGCGTCAGTGTTTATTATCGCCTCGCCAACATGAGAATCACCGATGCCTGCGATATCATTCATGAAATATTGCTGGAGCAGGTCGCCAGAAACCGGGAAATAGCTGAAAAGCTTATACCATAAATAGTATATTATAAATCAATTACGTTGAGGAGGCTGAGATGAGTAAAATCAATAAAAATCAAAGGATTTTCCTTGAAGAGAAATTTGGTAATCGTGTAAATTTTCGCAAACTGGAGAGGAAACTTTACGGACATGATATCGCCGCTATGCCCGGTCTTATCAAGCCTATTATTGGCAGCACGGTGCCCGAAGCGGTGGTGCAGCCCGAAAGCGAAGAGGAACTGGTGGAGCTGGTTCGCTGGGCAGCCCGGAACAACATCCCGTTAACACCGCGGGGCAAAGCGTCTTCCGGATATGGAGGCGTTCTTCCGGTTAAAAACGGGGTGGTGGTGGACTTCTACCGCCTGAAAAAGATAAAAAATGTCGACGCCGAAGCTTTGACGACTATGGTACAGGCCGGTGTTGTCTGGGAGCGCCTGGACAAAGAGCTGATGAAGCAGGGAGTTACGCTCCGCCTTTATCCTTCCAGCTATCCGGCGGCAACCGTCGGCGGCTGGCTGGCCCAGGGGGGCGCCGGTATCGGCTCTTATGAGGCTGGCTGGTTCAAAGACAACGTGGTCGGCGCCCGGGTGGTCCTGCCTGACGGCGAAGTAAAGGATTTCCGTGGCGAGGAACTGGAATTAATCGCCGACGCCGAGGGTATTACCGGACTCATCAGCGAGGTAACGGTTCGTATCCAGCCGAAGGAAGAACTGGACGTTATCGCTATCGGCTGCCCCGATGCGGATGACCTTCAAAAAATGATGGAGTCTATTATCGATAAGGAGCTGCCTATCTGGTCTATCGTTTTTATCAACCCGCGCATGGCCGAATTGAAAAACAAGGCGCCGCTGTTGGAGCACTTCGAGCATCCCGTGGAAGAAAGAGTGCTGCTGCCGGCCTCCTATATCATGACGCTGGCTTTCCGCAAGAAAGACGGCGAAGCGGTCATGGCGGGGCTGGACGAGGTTATGAAGCCGTGCCAGGGGGAGATACTCAGCGAGCGTATCGCCGAACACGAATGGGAAAACCGGTTTAAGATTATGATTGTCAAACGACTCGGCCCCAGCCTGGTGCCCGCGGAAGTGGTTATACCCCTTAACAACCTGGGGAAGGTAATGAACGAGATTGAAAATAAGGTTGCCCAGCCCGTCGTCAAAGAGGGGGTTATCATCCGGGAAGGTGCCGGCGGCAAGCCGGAGGTCGTTATACTGGGGTTTATCCCCAGCGACCAGCGTAAATTCAACTATAATTTCGTCTTCGGTCTGTCGTTGACCATCATGAAAATCGCCGAAAAGTACGGGGGCAGGGCTTACGCCACGGGCCTCTATTTTACCAAAATGGTTGATAAAGTGCTGGGTAACGAGAAAGTTACCCGCCTTAAAGCCTTCAAGCAGAAGATAGACCCACGCTCTTTATTAAATCCCGGTAAAGTCCTCGATGGGGGACTAACCGGTATATTTATGTCGCTGGCGCGTATCTTTGAACCGCTTATCCGACCGCTGGGCAACCGGGTGATGACGCAGCTGGGTGAACGCCCGGATAAACCGGTACGTGATATTCCCGCTGACGTTGCCTGGTACGCCTACGGCTGCTCCCAGTGCGGCTACTGCATCGATGAGTGTGACCAGTTTTACGGTCGCGGCTGGGAAAGCCAGAGTCCGCGGGGCAAATGGTACTGGCTGCGCGAGTACATGGAGGGACGCGAGGAGTGGGACCAGTTCATGGTGGATACTATCCTGGTCTGCACCACCTGCGAGCTCTGCAACCTGCGCTGCTCGGCGTCACTGCCCATCGAGCCGGCCTGGATGAAGCTGCGCGGTCTCCTTATCGATGAAGAAAAGCGGATGACCTTCCCGCCCTTCGAGATGATGGCGGCTTCGCTGACCAAGGAAGGAGATATCTGGGCGGCTTACCGCCAGAACCGCTCCGACTGGTTTCCGGAAGAATTCTGGGAGAAGCACGGGCCGACGCACAAGGCGAAAATAGCCTACTTCGCCGGGTGTACCGCCTCACACGTAGAGACGGATATCCCCATCGCCGCGGTACGGCTACTCGATGCTGCCGGAGTCGACTTTACCTACGCTGCTCAGAAGGAGAACTGCTGCGGCACGCCGATGCTGGTCTGCGGCAAGTGGGACGTATTCTCTGAGACGATGAAGAAGAACATCGCCGCCATCAGGGAGGTCGGCGCCGATACGGTAGTAACCTCCTGTCCCGCCTGCGACATGATGTGGCGCCAGATATACCCGCGCTGGGCGGAAAGACTTGGTATTGAATACGGTATAACCGGCAAGCATTATAGTGAAGTAATAACCGACCGGATAAAGGACGGAAAATTCAAGTTCCCGGATACGGGCAAGAAGATAAAAGTAACCCTGCACGATTCCTGCCATATCGGGCGTGTCTCTAACGTTTATGACGCTCCCAGAGATTTCATAAAAGCCATACCTGGCGTAGAGCTGGTCGAGATGGAGCATAACCGCGAGTGGGCGCACTGCTGCGGCAGCGTACTCACCCTGATTAAGGAACCGCCGGTAGCGGCGGATATCGGCAAGGCGCGTATGGACGAAGCCGTAGCCACCGGCGCCGAGAAGATACTGGCGTTATGTCCCTGCTGCCAGTTCCAGTTCCGGGTTACCGCCGAGAAGAAGGGGCTTGATATAGAGACCATCGACATGGCACGCTTCGGCGCCGAAACGATGGGTTTCACTCTTCCCGACCCCAAACCCGAAGTCCAGAAGCAGTGGGCGGTATTCGAGGCGATGATTGCCCTGATGACTCCCGAAGGGTTTGCCGAGCTTATGGGCACCATGTGGCCCGAGTTAATCGACGCCATGCCTTTCAGGATGGGTCCGATGATGCGTTTCATGGGCAAAATCCCGGGTGCCCTGAACCTGATGAAGCCGCTGTTCCCCGTGCTGTTCCCCAGGCTGCTGCCGATGATGATGCCCAAAGTCATGCCGGTGATGCTCCAGCGTGTGGGCGAAAGGATACCCATGCCCGACTATATGAAGGAACAGATGCCCGAGCTAATGCCTAAAGTCATGGATAACCTTATGCCCCACATGATCGGAGATGTCGTGCCTCTGGTCACCCGTCCGATGATTGATTATTTGAAGAAGGGTAAGTAGATAATAGTCGCGGTTTAGTAAAAATGAGGAGATGGACTCGATCTGCTTTCCTTATTCTTGACTGTGTATCCAGAAAGGTGTAGAATCCACGATGATTTTACTGGTTCAGCTTGGGAGAGGTTGGGAACTTGAAGGTTGTTAAGTTTTGGGCGCCAGTATTTATTGCGATTCTGGTACTCTTCATTTGTAGCGCCGGTTGCGGAGGTCCCACCGAGCCGGAAACGAGAAGTGTTTTATCCATCGACGGCTATGGGGCTATGTATTTAGGCTCTGGTGTCACTGCGGAAATCGGCGGACGGAAATATTTGTTTGTAAATTTCAATACCGAGGGTTCGGAACCGCATGTCATCCCGGGAATCTTGGTACTGGATATTGAAAATCCGTCCAATCCGAAAGAAGTAAGCTATCTGCAGGCGCCGGAAGAGATATTGTATATCGCTTCCTTGGCGATATCCGGGACGACCTTGTACGTATGCGCCGCGGATTTCCTCTGGATAATTAATGTTTCTGAGCCAGCTCAACTTGAGGAAATCAGCATGTTTGCCGATATACAACCGCTCCGTATGGCAATTTCCGGGGATTATGCCTACGTCAACGATGGTAATCGGCAAATATCTGTAGTCGATTTAACTGATCTGGCAAACATTCGCATCGTAGGTAGTCTTAAAATGATATCGCCTTCGGGTTTATTGCTAAGCATTCGTGGTTCGGTACTGTATGCTAAAACGAGCCAGGAATTGCATATAATTGATATTTCAGAGCCGGATATACCCAAAGAAATTAACACCTTCACAGTAACCTTTGAAAACGACTCTGGTGTAGGATCATACTATTACCTCAGGCAATTTACATTATTCGATGAATATGCGTATGTAATATTATCTAGTGAAAGTGAGGAAGCAATAGCAGTACTCGATATTTCCAACCCCGCTACGCCGCGGGAAATATCCCGTTTCGAGCCTGAAACCAGCCTGTTCGGCGCCAATCTGTTCATTTCCCGTGATAGATTTTATTTAATTACGATGGGATTTGATCCCGTGAGTAAAGCCCGCCCGGATTTGTTGCAGGTATACGATTTATCAATGCCGACTGAGCCTGTGTTGCTTGATTCATATTACCTTGCGGATTATAAGGAATACTTCACCACGCCGTACGATAGTTTTATTTCCGGCTACGGATTGATAGACGGATACCTTTATCGCTTCATCGGGAACGCTCCCAATGACCCGGTCATAGTAACGATTGAACTACCCGATAAATAAGTAGGCTAAAAAACCATTAAGGCTGGACTTCTGATTTCTCGGAATATCCAGCCTTAATGTTTTCTACTTATCTCGTAGTATCTCAGTGTTTTTATTAACCTCCTTGTTTTAAGCATTTACTTTGGCGGCTACCGCTTTCTTGGCTCGGGCGGCTCTCGCTTCGCGTACCAGGTGGACAATACCACCGATGTTAATGTACCAGACGAAAGCTGCGGGGAAGAGTATCACCGGGATTGCTACTACCAGGGCTAGTATCATTGTTCCTTCCATCTTGGTCACCTCCTGCTTTTAATTTCTACCTTAAGCTTATCACCCTGGCTGTGAAACCGGCTTCCGCCGTGATGCTTACCGGGTAATTGTATATATGCCTAAATAAATAATCGTTGTTGTGCCAGATATGCTTAGCGGGGGATTTCTTTACTAGGTAGATATACCTAATCTTCAGGCAGATTGAAGCTGACGGAAGAGAGACATTACCTTACGATAGGCGAAGGCTTTTCCACGAATGGGTTTGTCCTTAAAGCCAGCGAGAAGAGGAAGGGATACGCCCCTTTAAGGTACTGCATATAATTTATCCACTGTAATGTTAGCAGTCGGTAGATACGGACAACGTCGTTAGCCAGGTGGGCCAGGTCGGACTCCGGCAGGCCGGACAGGCTGTCCCGGGATACCAGTTCGTCCCTGAGGTGGACTACCGCCCAGAGAAGCTCCGTAAAATACTCGTGCTCTATCAGGTCCGGATTCTCCAGCTCTCTTATCAGTAAATCACCCTTTTCTTTCAAAAAGTCCAACAGCTCATCAAGGTCAATCGTATCGGGACTGATGGTAAAATCATATTGCTGCAGCCTTCTCCGTAGCTGAATGAATTCGACCTCGGTATATTTATCATGGACGAAGAATTCCTGGCGAATGGTGTCTATTTCGGGGTCGAACCGGGTTAATATACGCAGCAGGCGGTTGCCGATTTCGGTATAAAAAACACCGATAAGCATGTTGAGCCGGTGACGGCGTACGCGGTTCTGATTCCTTTGTATCAGCATCTGGGTAACGGTGGTCACGATGGTAAGAAAGGTGCCGATGCCGATGATAATCAGGAATATGCTGAATCCTTTGCTGGCGTCGGTGGTGGGGGTAATATCACCGTAGCCTACGGTCGATATGGTCACGATGGTGAAATAAAATGCGTTGAAGAAGGAAAGGTTTTCCAGCAGCATGAACCCGACGGTGCCGATAATCAACACCGCCACGGGGAGGATTATCAATATTCTGATTTTTTTATAGCGGCGAGCATGGTTATGCCTAATATAACACATAAATTTTAATGATGAAAGCGCTCTTTAAAAGGGAGTTATTTACATTTGTTTTATGAGTGCTTACCTCACCCCTTTTTCCCCTCTCCAGCCAGAAGCACCGGTAAGGAACCGCAGATATTAATGGCTGGCGAGGGGAGTTAAGGAGAGAGGGGGCTCCGCCCCCTCTCATATTCTCTCCCCCTCTCAAACATGATAAAAATCGAGCCCGGAAGATAAACCTGTTTGAGAGGGGGATAAAGGGGGCGAGCATCTTCAATCAACCAAACTAAACCTTTACTGAATCCCTTTTCAGATATGGAGACTCGACACTTTACATAAAGATATATCCGTATTTAGTATGATATCTTTATTTAAACTTGGCTGTCTTCGGGTCGTGGTTTCTGAAATGGGCAATACGGATGCGCTTCATCTTGTCACCTTCCATGGTATAAATGACCCAGTTGGTCATGATGGTAACGTCGCCCTTCTTCCATCCCGCCTGGCCGGATCCGCTCGGACTCTCGGCAAAGGTGTGGAATTCCGTGTAGAGTTCAACGAACATTAAATCGCCGCTTACCATAAAGTCTCCCAGTTCCAGGACTTCCCGGGTATGTTCGTGCAGGGCCTTGTAATTGGCGGCAAACTCCTCACGACCGTGCAGTGTCCGGGCGGGAAATTGGGGGCCGTAGGCATTGTCGAAGTACTCGACGGTGATATCCGGGGCAAAGTAGCCGGTGACCTTATCGTACCTTTTGTTGTTAAAGTGGTCGACGTATTCCAGGTATTGCTCTCTATTGATGGTACACCTCCAGACAAATTTATATTTTTAAGAGATAGTATTCATAATGTTTACTAATCTGTGATTATCAGGTATTGTGCAAACCGCGCTTTGAAATTGATTGTACTCTAACAGGTACTCTGCAATCAATTACAGGTATTGAAATGAAGAGATATTAAAATGAGAAAATGGCAGGTGATGATCGGGTCACGTTAAGGAAATCCGAAGTTGCCTCTGCCGCCCTGTCCGAAATTTCCCCCCATCCCGAAACTACCACCGTTACCGCTGCCGTCGCCCGAGCCGGATCGGCCTTACTGCAGCTGTTCACCGAAAACTCTTCCATAATCCTGGCAGGCATGCATACCTTCCGATGTGTCTACCTTTGCTTCCAGCAGGTTGAAGGGTCCCAGCTCAAACGGCTCCATTTTAAAGACGTACTGCATGGTATTGAGAATCATTTCCGGGGCACTGCCGTCATGCGTATAGGAGCCGAAAGCTCCGGCGAGCTTGCCTTCGAGAGCACACTTGCGGGCCAGGAACAGGAAGGTTTTCATGGGCTCGGTCATGTCGCGGTGGTATGTGGGGCAGCCGAAAATGTAGCCGTCGTAGCCGGAGATATCCTCGGAGGCCTTGATATCCTTGACCTTCTTCAGCGTGACCTCCTGCCCGCTGATACGCAGGCCCTCGGCGATATATCCGGCCATTTTCTGGGTATTGCCGGTCAGGCTGAAGTAGGCGATGAGCACTTTCTTTATGGTCTGTTCTCCCTTCAGGCGATAATTATGTCCGCGGTAGGGCAACGTCTAATCGAGTTTGCTGGCTACGAAATTCCAGTTCACCAGATTCCAGAAGCTTTCGACGTATTTAGGCCTGGCGTTCCGGTAATCGATGTAATAGGCATGTTCCCAGACGTCGCAGGTGAGAAGCGGGGTCTTGCCCTCCTGCAGCGGGTTACCGGCGTTCCCGGTAGCTTCGATATCCAGGCTGCCGTCAGCGTTTTTCACCAGCCATGCCCAGCCGGAACCGAACTGTGTCACCGCAGCTTTAGTGAATTGTTCCCTGAAAGCAGCGAATGAGCCGAAGGCTTTATTAATAGCTTCAGCCAGCTTTCCGATGGGTTCGCCGCCGCCCTGCGGTGAAAGGCAGTTCCAGTAGAGGGTATGGTTCCATATCTGTGCCGCATTATTGAAGACACCCCCGGATGCCTTTTTGATAATTTCTTCCAGTGATGAGTTTTCGTATTCGGTCCCCGGGATGAGTTTGTTCAGGTTATCCACGTATGCCTGGTGGTGCTTGCCGTAATGATAGTCGATTGTTTCAGCGGAGATATGAGGTGCCAGAGCGTCCCTGGCGTAAGGTAACTGCGGTAATTTGTGCTCCATAATGTCCTCCTTCACTTGCCCGATGGTGATTGCTATTATAGCTCAATTCTCGGAAAAGTCAAATATCGTGATTCTCGCTATTAATAAGATTCTTTTCCTCGGGATTACTGGATATTTTACCTTAGTGAGAGTTGATTGTATGTGACTTTTATCCCGTCATGCGTATTCTTGACGATAACGCTGCCGTTTTGCTAAGCTTGGGGCGAATGTCTACCCCGCCCGAATAATCCCGAGAAAGGAGTTAATCCTAATGGTTACGAAAGAATATGCACATCTGATAAAACCAATGCTGGTAAAAGACCCTCCTAAAGGGCTGTATGCTGAAAAGCGTATCTGGATGGAGGCCAGGGACCTGGAAGGATTCGAGGCCCAGTTTTCGTTCGGATTCATCAAGAAACCCTCTGTGTTTCACCCGCTTGAGGGACAGCTGATGCATCCCTATGACGAATGCCTGGTCTTCGAAGGGACTGACCTCACCAATATCCTGAATTTAGGGGCTGAAATCTCCGTGGAAATCGGGGAAGAGAGGGAAGAACACGTTTTTACCGAGCCTACCGTGGTGCTCATCCCCAAAGGGACTCCCCACGGTCCTGTAAAAGTGAAAAAGCTGGACCGGACCATCGTGCATTATACCATCGGTCTGGCGCCCGACTACGCGGCCGAGGCTATAACCCCCAAGGCACAGTCAACTACCAAGGGAACAAAATACAGTCGCCTGATTAAGAAAATGATAACCACCCCGCCTAAGGAAGAAGACATACCTGCGGAAGGCCGCCTGCCCTCGGTTATCGGCCGAGATGGTATTATGAGACCGGCCGAGTGGGGAGTGGGACCGGGTAACGGCGACCAGATTGTCTGGCTTTACGGGGAAGACCTCGAAGGGTTTGACGTTAATTTCACCTGGGGTTTCTACAGTCGGTGTGGTAAATGGCATCGCGGCGGAGAAGCCCATTACCATCCGGAAGCGGAGATACTATGCTTTCTGGGTTTTGACGAGGAAAACCTCGACTATCTCGGGGCTGAGCTCGAGCTGGGTATGGGACCGGACTATGAAAGGCATGTATTTAATACGCCTACAGTGGCAGTCTGTCCCGCCGGATTTCCCCATCTCCCGCTGATAACCCGGTGGGTTGACAAACCCTACGGCTTTATCGTCGTCTGCCTCAGTGGTGAGCACGCGTCTCCCTGGGTAGAAGCCTAGCGGCTAAAACTACGGACTGACTACTTATTCCAACGAGGGTTCGTGATTGTCATTCCAGCGTCACGGGCCCTCGCTGTCATTGGTCGGGTAAAGGAGGTTCACAATTCAATATAGAAAATTCGGTAAACTCGACTGGGAAGTGTCGGCTCTGGGCCTGGGTACGGCGCGACTGCCCCTGGATGAAGCCAGGTCCGTGGCGATGATACGCTACGCCATTGACCACGGCGTCAACTACCTGGAGGTGGCGTATCTCTATGATGCGGAGAAGCGTAAAGCCCTGAGTCTTTTAATCGGACGGGCTTTACGGGGCGGCTACCGGCAGAGGGTGAAAATAGCCATCAATCTGCCAGCTCGTATTATCGCCTCTCCCGCCGACTTCGACAGGTATCTTAGCGAGCAGCTTGAATGGCTGGGAATGGACAGCCTGGACTTCGGTATCATCGGCTGGCTGGACCGGCAGAACTGGCCGGGATTGCAGGAAAAGGGAGTGCTTGCCTTGGCAGAGTCGGCCATGGCCGATGGGAGAATCGGCAACCTGGGATTTTCCTTCCACGACGACTACCAGACCCTCCGGAATATTCTCAATGCTTACGATAACTGGACATTATGCCAGGTAAAATACAGCTATATGGATGTCGACCATCACCCCGGTGTCGGCGGTATCAGACTCGCCGCCGAAAATGGACTGGCCGTCGTTATTACCGAGCCGCTTAAAGGCGGACGCCTGGCCGGTAAGCCGCCCGATTCGGTCGTGGCGGTATGGGGGGATGCCCTTCAAGAACGTTCACTGGCGGAATGGGGATTACGCTGGGTATGGCATCATCCGGAGATTGCTGTGGCTGTCAGCGACGTAAGCACGCTGGAGCAACTTCGGGAGAACATCGCCTTGGCCGATGTGGCCGTTGCGGATAGCCTGGGCGTGATGGAACAGGTACTGGTCAACCGGGTAAGAGATGCCTACCAGGCGTTGAAACCCATCCCCTGCACCGCCTGCCGCGGCTGTATGCCCTGTCCCCAGGACGTTGATGTCCCCCGTATCTTCGAACTGTATAACGATGCTATTATGTACGACGATGTAGAAGCAGCCCGGGAAATTTACCGTGAGGAAGTACATAATATCGACGACTGTAACGAATGCGGGCGCTGCGAGGATGCCTGCGGTCGGAACATAACCATCTGTGACTGGCTGAAAAAAGCCAAACAATTATTTAATGCCTGAAGCTATTCTTTCCCCCCGAGCCAGGTCGTTTCGTGTTCGGTGTTCAGGCTGATGGCGCTGAAACTATACGGCTTATCTACTCTCCTGGTTATCAATGGACAGTGCACCAGTCCCTTGGGGGCGATAACCACCGTGGGCGTATCGAAGACGTGTATCTCCTTATCGTCTCCGTCACCCATGGCTACCTCGAGCTCCGCGCCCAGATAATCAGGATTATCGGGGTCGCAGCCGACGAAGAGCAGGGCTTCGTCATTGGGGTGGACGTGCGGGTCCTGTTCGTGCCAGGCACCGAGTCCGGTGTGGAAAGCCCAGGTGAAATTGAGATTGAATCCCGGGGTATTTTTCCCGGTCCAGAAACCTATGAAGTCGGCATTGCCGCCTTTGGTACGCTTCATGTCACGCAATTCCATCCGGAGAATATTGCCTCCGTATTTGTTAGCCAGCCGTGACCCTTCCTTGCGCTGGGTTAATTCGGTGGTCTTCTCTTCGGCGTTGGTGGAAATCGCCAGGAAACCGAAAGGTTTATCCACCTTCTTGGTTACGATGGGGCAATGCGCTACACCCGCGGGGAGAACGGCTATAGACGGCGCGGCGATGATGTGCTCCTCTCCCTCATCGCCGAATGCCACCTCTAGTTCCGCTCCAAGCGTATTGGGATTATCATAGTCTAGTCCGGTGAAGACAAAGACCTCGCCGTAGGGATGGACGTGACCGTACTCGCCGCCGACACCCCACTGGCCGACCTTATTGTGGTATCCCCATACGAAATTGAGATTCAGTCCTTCCATGTCTGAACCCTTGGGCCAAGTGATATACTCGGGCTTGCCATTACCACCGGGCAATTCGTTATAGACCAGCTTTTTGATAAAATGTCCGTATTTAGTTTCTGCCATTATTTAAATCTCCTTTACATTCAAAATCCTGCGAGTAATATATCCATCAATGGAATCAGGACACGTAGCCACTCGGGCCTTTACCGCCGTGACCCCAGGGACGCACGACGGCGAATATCCAGGGTTTGTCCTGCTTATTCACGATTAGCGGGCAGTGAGCCAGCCCTTTAGGCTGAATGGCTACGGAGGGCGTGGTAATCACATGCTTTTCCATTTCCTTGCCCATGTACATCTCGACTTCCGCACCGAGGTCGCTGAGGTCGTCAGTGTCGGCACCCATGAAAAGCAGGAATTCGGTGTACGGATGGACGTGGGGTTTATCGGGGACGGGTCCGAAACGGTACGGCGCTTTATTCATGCTTTCGTAGGACATGTGAAATTCAAAGTCTTTCCCGTGGATATCGGTGATGGCTCCATCGTGGGTATCCTGGTTAAGCGGACCGTAATGCCAGGGGCCGTTGCGCGTGAAAGCCAGGTGCTGGACGTTCTCCCGGTAGGCCGAACGCATGAATTCGGCGAACTTAGGAGGTCTATCATCTAGGGTGACCGGCGTTGCCGTTAATTCTGCAGCCAGGGAAATGGTCATATAGATAAACCGGTCGTCCATCCTGCCGATTTCCGCTGGCATATGCGTAGTACCCTTCGGTACAGCCACGGCTGTCGCCGTGGTGACCATGTGTTTTTCCTTCTCGTCGCCCATGCTCAGCTCTATTTCGGCACCGAGATAGCCCATATCCCAGGTATCGGTGCCCATGAATATCATTACCTGGTCGAAGTCGTGCTTTTCAGCCTGTCCCATTTTCCCGGCTGCCCAGTAGGCTCCGTACTGGATGTTTAAATCGTACCCCAGGAATTCGCCGTTCATCTCGGTTCCCTGCCTGGTGTTACCCGGACCGCAGTCTTTAAAATTAAAGCTTTTTATCAGGTGACCGTGCTTCGTTTTAACCATATTCAGTCGCCTCCTGTTATCTGTTTGTAGAAAGTATAGCTTTTCGTGCTGCTATCCGCAACGCTATTCGAAATACTGGAATAATTTCCCAAAAACGTATTCCCATAGCTGACCAATCCGTATATAATGACCAGGGAGTATCATGTTAGGCGTAACCAATATATCCAAGTCATTTAATGCCAGCTACCTGTTCAGCGATATCAGCTTTAATGTGGGGATGAAAGACCGCATAGCGATTATCGGTCAGAACGGCACGGGCAAAACCACGTTGTTCGAGATTATTACCGGCAATATCGCTCCTGACAGCGGCAGCGTATCGATGCGACGCGGCACCGTCATCGGCTACCTGAGACAGGATATCATGCCTACGTCCGAAAAACGCCTGCTGGACGAGGTCGTGAGTTCATCCGTAAATATCAATAAAATGGCGCATAAGATACAGCTTTTACACGAGGAACTGGCTGACGAAAAGGACGAAACCGCCGTGGCCGTACTGCTGGAGGAACTCGGGGAGCTTCAGCACGAGTTTGAGTTGAGCGGTGGCTATGACGTAGAACACGAAGTCAGGATTATCCTTTCCGGACTGGGATTCGCCGAAGCCGATTTTAACCGCAGTCTTGCCGAATTCAGCGGCGGCTGGCTGACGCGGGTCGAACTTGCCAAGCTGCTCTTTCTGAGTCCGGACTTATTAATCCTGGATGAACCTACCAATCACCTCGACCTTGAAGCTATCCGGTGGTTTGAAGGCTACCTGGCGAATTTTCACGGAGCGATACTGGTAACCTCCCATGACCGGGCTTTTCTTAATAACGTGGCGAAAAAGGTCATTTCTTTCGAGAGGGATGAAGTGGTCTTTTTCAACGGGACGTACGATGGCTATGTCTTGGCCAGGGAGAAAGACCTGGAAACAAAGCGCGCTACCGCGAAAAAGCAGGAATTGATTATTAAAAAAGAGACGCGCTTCATCGAAAGGTTCCGTGCCAAGAACACCAAGGCAACCCAGGTGCAGAGCCGCATCAAGAAGCTGGACAGGATGGAAAGGGTTGTCGTGCCGAGGTCGACGAAAAAAATGAAGTTCTCCTTTCCGGAACCAAGGCGCAGCGGACACGTCGTCATTACGCTTGATAATATCGCCAAATCGTACGATTCCAATCAGGTCTACCGGAATCTCAACCTGGTGTTGAATCGCGGCGACAAAGTGGCGCTGGTGGGGCCGAATGGCGCCGGTAAAACCACCTTGCTCAGGATTCTGGCAGGAGTGCTTCCTTTTGAAAAAGGCGAGCGTATCCTGGGGCACAATGTTGCTACTTCGTATTTCGCCCAGTATTATATCGAGTTGCTTAATCCACGGAATACCATATTGGAGGAGCTGTGGCAGGTCGCCCCGGACGAACCGGAGCAGCGTCTCCGGGGACTGCTGGGGGCGTTTCTCTTCACAGGGGATGATGTCCAGAAAAAGATAGCTATACTGTCGGGCGGGGAAAAAACACGCGTAGCTATAGCCAGAATGCTGACGAGACCGGCTAACTTCCTGCTGCTGGATGAACCTACCAACCATCTCGATATACCTTCGCGGGAAATCCTGGCGGATGCCCTGGATGCCTACAAGGGCACACTCTGTTTTATCACCCACGACCGCACGCTTATCCGGGAAGTAGCTAACAAAATAATCGAGATAACCGACGGACAGCTTCATATCTACCCGGGAGATTATGACGATTATATGTACCGCAAGGAGTCACCTCCCCAAGACGTACGCGAAACTACGCGAGTTGTCAGGACTAATGCAAAGTTAGTAGAACCAACCGCGAAACAGCGGCGCCAGCGCAAGACAATCGAAGGTGAACTGAGGAATCGGCATTACCGTGAGATGATACCGGTCAGGAACCGGATGGCTGATATTGAGGGTGAAACGGCCAGGCTCAGAAAGCGTATGCAGGAAATAGAAGCTCTACTGGCCGACCCCGAACATTATCAAGATAGCCAAACCGTTATTGAAACTAACCGCGAGTACCGGGATATCAAGGAGAAAATCAGCTCCCTGACCACGGAATGGGACAGACTTACCGCCGAAGCCGAACGACTCAAGCGGGAGCATGAAGAGCGGCTTAAGAATTTGTAATGCTTATATCATCGCCACGGGTCTATTGGCACCAGGCTTTTGAAGTTGAAATCCGCCCCGGCCACGAAGTATATCATGCCTTCTCCGGCAATAATGAAATTAATCTGGTCGGGAGAGCGAAACCTTTTAATGACGGTATCGGCGGGTAGTTTCAGGCGTTCACGCAGCGCCTCCCGGTTCTTCTCTATTTCCGGATTCGGGGCAGGAAGCTCGAGGTGTGGTATGGCGAATGTCTGCACCATGTCGCTGTCCAGCCACTCCTGTACCGTCATCGTGCTGTTTTCATAGATATATCGTCGGAACTGCTCTTTGGTGGTGAATCCGAAGTCCTCTTCCAGCATTCTGGCGGAAAGAGGTGTCAGCAATACCATGGCGCCGTTCTCGGGTTCTACGTTATCGAGTACTTTGAGAGTAAAGTCGGGCAGGTTATAGCCACAACGCTGTCGTAAGCCCCGCCCCTCCCAGATACTGACCACACTGTCTTGTGCATTAAACCCTTTTTCTACGTGAAACGGTTCCCACGGTATCATGGGATTATCCGTATTTTCGGCGAAGGTAAGGCTGTTGTACTGTAGATTATTTCCCCAGTCGCCCATGATAGTTAGACCCGGAATGGCGTAGCACAGGCAACGCCCCATCAGCTGCCAGGCTCGCCCGATGGTAGCGTTGGCGTGATTATAGGGTCCCATGCAGCCATAACCCGATTCCATGCATATTTCTGAGGCTATCGGACCGTGAACTATTGCCGCCCCGGTGAACGATTGCGCCGAGCTGAAATAGGGGGGTCCTTTGGAAGCCAGGGCGAGGAGAATGGGGAGGTATTCTGGATTGCAGCCTGCCATGACGGCGATTACCGCCACTTTTTCCACAGTGATATTCTGTCCCTCACGCTGGCCGTTATCGGTCATGCCCATTCTGAAGGCAGCTGCCACTACTTCATCCGGAGCGTGGCCGGTACCCGTCAGCATCCGTTTTACCCTTTCTTCGGTGGGGACGGTCACCGGTAATCCGTCCGTCATACGGTTATCGAGGAAGTATTGCTGTATCTCGTCATACGTGCCGGTGATAGGGAGAACCCTCGGCTCAACCGGGTGGGTCAGTTTCCCGGTCTTTTTCTCTTCCGGTGTCAGAGGTTCGGTCAGAGCATCGACGATAGCCCGCATTAAGGGCTTGCCGCTGACGGGGTCTTTCCCGTTGATTATCCTCTGTATTGCCTTGTCACCACGGAGAGCGTCGGGTTCGCTCAAAGAGACCAGGCGTGGTTGAAGCCATCCCAGTTCAAAAGCAGCATCTTTGCCGGATTCTACGAGATAGGGACTCATGAGGGGTATCGCCGAGGTACCTTGCTTTTCTATTTCCAGAGCCTGCCGGACGACCGCCGGCCCGCAGGTGCTTCAATGGGGCACACCGATAATTGCCGCATCGGCTTTTTCACCGGTTTCTTGCCATAAGCCTGAGTCATTATAAGCGTAACTGCCCTTTTTGACTTTATAAACTACCTTTATGTCATGGATATTTTCTTCAAGCCACTTCTTCATCGTAAGTAAAAGGGGTTCGTGAGCTTTGGTACCGCCCCACCTCTGGTTGATGATGTAAACCGTCTTTCCTTCCAGTGTTGCCGGGCGTTCCACGAGGGGAGTTATATCCCACTCCGGCTTCTGCTGCGCCAGCGGGTTTAATACGTCTTTATATATCGTATCATTCAGGGTGGGGTTTTCACGTTTCATCGCTGACCTCCGATGTTTTGGGATGGTTTTTCGTGGGGCACGTTTCATTTTAGGTGTTTATGGATAACAAATCAATAATGAAATTTATGAAACGAATTGATTATAAAAATAAAAAGGGGAGCCTTACACTCCCTTCAATATTTAGGCTAGTTAATAATCCGTTACCACTGGATGAACATGGGGATGTCTGTGTTTCCATCGTAGCATCAGCTGTTAGTAGTGGTTAACAATACATGAATATTTATGCCTTCGGCTCATATACCTCGTAGATTTGACGGGTCGGTGGAGCCTTGGCAATTCCTTTAACTGCTTGCTCCGTTTTGGGCCCCGTTACTGCAGCAGCGGCTTCGGCGTCTTCCTTTGACTCCCAAATACTTAGAGATGCATATTCGCCTGATTCCACATCACCGAAGAAAGTTATACCCTTGAATCCTTTCAATGTTTTGATAGCGAGAAAAGATTGGTCGGCTAGTTTCTCTCCTATAGAACGCATTCCTCCCCCAAGTTTTAACATCAACAACTGTGCATACATAGTCGCTCCTCCTTCCACTTGATAACGGTTTTTCGATTATAGTTTAAAACAAAAGATAAATCAATAGTAATAGAGAATGCAAAGCAGAACATCGTAATCCGCTTTCCCCCCTAAAATGGACTACTGGATATTCTTGGGGATGTCCGTGTTTTTATCGTAACATTTGAGGCTAGTATGTCACCATTGTATAAACATGGGCATGATAACGTGCGTGTACTTGTCCGTGCCTACCGGGCGTATGAGCCCGGGGCTGGAGGCATTGGTTATTTCCAGGGCTACCTGTGATTCGTGCAGGACATTGAGAACATCGGTGAGATATTTCCCATTAAAAGCTATCTTGGACTCGTCGCCCTCTACGGTGGCGTCAATCTCACCGACATCATCACCTATCTCCTCGGAACGGGCGGAGACAGAGAGCTTACCGGGACTTGCCTCGCCGCCCGGTGTTACCATCAGACGGACGATGCCGCTGCCGTCGCGGGCAAAGATGGAGGCTGTCCGGGTAGCCTGGAGGAAATCCCCAACGTTGACGATTACCCGGGTGGTGTAACTCTGGGGAATAAGCTGGCTGTAGTTCGGGAAAGTACCCTGGATAAGCTGGGACACAAGATTAATATTCTGCAGGCGGAAGAGGACCTGGCTTTTATTGGGATTCAGGGTAATATCCACGGGTTCTTCCTGGTCGGCAATCAGGCGGTTTAATTCCGCCAGAGTGTGCGCGGGGATGATGACTTCCGTTTTCTGGCTGACTGCGGTGGTAATGGGCAATTCATAAACGGCCAGCCTGAAACCGTCAGCCGCCGCCAGTACCAGCGAGTCCTTTTCAAACCGGGCGCTGACACCGGTAAGTACGGGCCGGGATTCCTCGGTGGCGGCAGCAAAAACAACCTGATTGATACCCTGTCGCAGAGCTTCGACTTCTACAGTGGTTTTTACTCCATCGTCGACGCTGGGTATCGGGGGAAAGTCCTTAGCGTCGACACCGCTGATGCGGGCTTCGAAACGGGCGCATTTCAATCCGAGTGTCTTTGTTTGCGGCGAGAGTTGGACATTTATCGTATCATTGGGAAGAGAACTGACAAACTCCGTGAGGAGGCGGGCGGGTACGGTAATGGTGCCTTCATCTTCTATTTTGGCCCCGAGCCAGCAGGTGATGGCCATCTCCAGGTTAGTAGCAACCAGCTTCAGGCGGCCATCATCGGTAGCTAGAAGGACATTATTAGTGATGGGTAAGGTCGTCCTGGTAGCGACGGCTCTCCCGACAATGTTGAGACTCTTATTCAGATTTTCCTGAGTACAGGATAGTTTCATGGTGCACCCCCAATATCAGCAGTGGTGGACTAGTATACAACATAACGCGGTACTATTCAAGCTCTATATTGCCACTTTTACCGCCGCTTTTTTTTACCAGGCGGATGTTCTCTATTTTCATACCTCGGTCAACGGCTTTGCACATATCGTATATCGTCAGGGCGGTAACAGCAGTGGCGGTCAATGCTTCCATCTCTACGCCGGTTTTACCGCTGCTTTTCACCGTGGTGATAATCTCAATGGTGCTGTTCTTTTCATCGGGGTCGAAGTCAATCTCTATACTATCAATCAGAATGGGATGGCACAGCGGTATAAGGTCGGGCGTTCGCTTGGCAGCCATGGTTCCGGCCAGTTGCGCAACTGATAGAACATCCCCCTTTGCCGTACCACCTTCCTTGATTAGCTGGAGAGTAGCGGGCTGCATCCGCACTATACCCTTGGCTACAGCCTGGCGGACGGTATCGGCTTTGCCGCCGACGTCAACCATTCTGGGTCGGCCGGAATCATCCATATGAGAGAGCTTTTTCTCAGCCATCTAAAACCTCTTTTTATCCAGGAAACAAATCGTGCGTGGATGGGGAGTAGTTAGCTTTGATTTGTTTTTAGAGTCATGTTAATTAAATGTTCATGGATTGTCAATATTATTTTCTACCTCACCCCCTGTGTCCCCCTCTCCTTACGAGGTGTCAAAGGAGAGGGGGAGGTTTTATAAAGAGGGGCTGTGCCCCTCTTAGACGCCCCGTTCTACATACGGCTGACTGCGCCCCTCTTGGACGCCCCGTTCTACATACGGTTGGCTACGTCCCTCAAACTCCCCTTTTACCCTCCAACCTGAGAGAATGGCCTGCCCTTCTGTTTTTTACCTTCGGCCAGACGGTGGCGTTCAGGCTTGCGGGCAATCGTCTCCTCGATAAGGCTTTTCAATTCGGAAATGGATGCACCTCGGCGCAGGGGTTCCTTAATATCAATCTCTTCTTCGCTGAGTAGGCACGGACGGAGCTTGCCGTCAGCCGTCAGGCGGAGCCGATTGCACTGGTAGCAGAAGTGCTCCGTAATCGGGGTAATAAAGCCGATGGTGCCGGTAGCATCGGGCAGGCGGAAGTACCTGGCGGGCCCGTTGCCTGCCTTGACCTGGCAGGGCTCCAGTTTGCCCAGCGATTCAATAGCACGCCGTATCTTGCTGACGGAGACGAGCCTGGGGGAAAGTGGCGCTTCATCAGTCACCGGCATATGCTCGATGAAGCGCACGTGCCAGCCTTCGTTGACCGTCTTTCCGGCAAAATCAGGTATTTCGTCGTCGTTGATGCCAGCCATAACCACCATGTTAATTTTAACCGGGTCCAACCCGGCTGCGTGCGCGGCTTCAATGCCTTCCAGGGTATTTTGAAGTTCGCCGCAACGCGTTATCCGGCGGAACCTATCGGGTTTTAACGTATCCAGGCTGATATTGACCCTGTGTAAACCGGCATCCTTGAGCTCGGCGGCGTACGACGACAGCAGGATACCGTTGGTGGTGAGGGCGATATCGTTGATAGTATCGATTCCGGCTATCAGCCTGACCAGTTCCGGCACTCCAGCCCTCACCAGGGGCTCACCACCGGTAAGCCTGACTTTATCGATACCCATCTCGGCGGCGGCTCCAACTACTTTATAAATCTCTTCATAGGAAAGGATGTCTGCGTGCGCCATCAGGCTGACGCCTTCCTCGGGCATGCAGTACACGCAGCGCAGGTTACAGCGGTCGGTCACCGAGATACGCAGATAATTAATGGGACGTTGAAACGAATCGGA
>CAZCZJ010000015.1:0-29922 GCA_964503235.1 uncultured Dehalococcoidaceae bacterium
TGGTCTTTATCCAAAGCTAAGTTTCGTATGACAAAATAATTGTTACCATTCCGCACGCTACCATTATAGCATTAAAAAATAACCTGTCAAATTGTTATAGAGGCCTAAATTAATTGTCACATTAAGATGAGAAGGTATGTTAGACACGATGTAAGCAAACCGATTCGATGATATTTTATTGAGAAATAAGATAAAGAATTAATCTGTTAGCAATCCGTTAGCAAAACAAGAAAAAGCCCTTAAGTTATTTATCGCTTCAGGGCTTTTTTAGCCTAAAAAGTGGAGCCAGGGTTACCATAGGCAGAACTTTTTCGCTGGTGTTTAGATTACGATGAATCAATTTTTCTGCTCGGGGAGTCCGTCTCTCCTCTGTCGCCAACAGAAACAACAATGAGTCTTTGAGGGGCTCTTTAACGTAGAGGATGGCCTCGCCGTTCTCCGCCTTCATCATCCGGTTCTCCACGTCCCAGCCGATTGTCTGGCTGCCGCGCGTAGACATGTTGCCTGTATTTAGTCTACCTATATATAATCTTCACCTAACCGGCATTCATACCGCATTGGTGGGTCCAACACGCAATATATGTGGTTTTCATATCCTGCTTTGTGGAGTATTGGTTTCAAGAGTCCTTCAGCAGCCTTCACCAGGTCTTCCAGTGAACGTAACCACACAACCGTCTCTCCCGGTTTAACTACCGGTAAATCTTCGATCTCTATAATTATTCCCTTATATTTTTTCGCCACCTGTTGCACTTCTTTCTCTATTTCTGATAATTCTAGAGGAGATTTCCAGAAATATAACATAATTGAAAAGAGGAGTAGGAGGAAGACAATACTTGTGACGATAGGACTTATTATCCTTAGTTGTTTAATCTCTATTCCGATGAATTTCTCCTGATGTATGATATTCTCGGTTATATCGATAGTACCGGGTTCGGACTTCTCTATATCGCCACTCCAGACAACGATACCTTCTCTCAAATCCGTCGTGATACTCTGTGTGAATTCGCTTTCTATCGTTTGGGTACCCGCCACAGCAGTGGTATCTACATTGACTTTAATCGTCAGGTTACGTGCTGAAATGGGTACCCCCGTTTCCTGCTGGATTACCCCGAAGATTTCTATATATTGTTTCAGGTCTAGGGGAAAGGTAATGTTGAAATCACCATCTTGTCTGGTGAGGGGGACCAGGGTAATCGTTTTTGCCCATTTCCCCGGATTCTCGATAATGGCTTCGACCGTCACCGATTCATATTGATCTGCAATCGGCTTATTTGCATTCAGGGTATAGGAAAAAATAACCTCCATTTCATCCACGAGGTCGGACAGGATGATATCTCCGGTACCCATAGTAGCCCGCGGCAAGGGTTCGGTGGGTTTTATCTCAGGAGGGCTGAGTATTATCGATCCGTATGGTGAACTAGGATGTAGTAACACATCATAATCAAAATGGCCTCGTTGTTCGTAATTCAACTCCCCAAAATAGCCAGATTCGATTTCTTCCAAATCCCCGCTGACTACGACGAGTGACCCTGAAGGTTTTACGGACATGTTTTGAGTAAAATCTTCGAATATCATCCCGGTATCTGTCTTTATAGTGGCATAGACGGTAGCGATAATTTCGATGTTACCGCTTAAAAGGTCTTCTATATTGTATAGAATAAAGCTGGTGGTGAAATTTCCCGTTTTTTCGGTTTCGGGTACCAGGATAATTTCTTCGTCATCTACTCCCATTCTTTTTACAATCGCTTTGACCTCGACGTTTTCTGAAATTTGCGTTACCTGTTTATCCGGCACAAAGCTGAAATCAAAGGTCATATTGAAGCGGTCGATGTATTCGGCGGGGTATTTCATTTCTGACGGCGGTAATACCGGCTCTTCGGGCTCCGGGCCGTACAGGTAGGAGGGTTTGAGATAGACGAGATAGTCGAACTTGCCTTCGTGATTATATTCGACCAGGGTTACTTGTTCCTCTACTATAGTCTCGGCGGGAACGGAGTATGCTTTAATAAGGCCGATACCCGAAAGGATAAATAGAATGATACTGAGAATCAGAAGAATAACTTTCGCTTTTATAATTCTGGTTATCAGTATATGAATAGTATTACTCACTGTTCTTCCATGGTGGTATTGAATTTATGCTTAAACGTCTCCTTTATGAGGATTAATATGGTTGAAGACAGTATATCATAGCCAGGGTAAAAGTATTACCCTGGAACTCGTTGCCGGCGTCTTGGTGAAATCGGACGCTCATTTCAAATCGGGCCCCGTTAATGTCGCACTTGAACGGCAACGGAAGATTGGTTAAGGGGCTCTGCTTGAGGTCGTAGAAGGTCAATTTGCCGTCGTTGTCAGTGTCTTTAACACGCCACTGGTCGTTGGTGACAACACTTCCGGACAACCTGGTCAATGTGCCGGTCAAACAGTCCATTTGCCAGGTATTATCCCTATATATACATCGGGTGATTTCCATGTATTTAGCCATGTGGTCCGGCAGCGAGCCGCTCCACGGGTCGTAATCGCAGGTAATCGCTAAATTACTTCTGCCCTGCCAGCCGTGCACTGTAGTTCGCAGGGCGACGAAAGCCTCGTCGAAGATAAACTCGTCGCCGGGTGCCATGTTGCTGGCTGTCCAGGTGGCGGTTACGCCGTTTCCCCACCATTCGTCCTGGTCGCGGATCTTCAAGTCCACCTTCTGGCAGTTGGGGGAGTAATATGAAAAGCAGGCCTTTTGAGGATAAAAGCCGAAGCTGCACGGCCAGGCGTAGACCGCCCCTGTCATGCCGCTGAGGGCAATGACCGCTATCAGGCTTAGGATGATGCCTTTTACTCTAAACCCTTTCATCTTATTAACGTATCCTGGCTCTAATAGAGATTATTACCCGAACCTGAAGGCTTTCCTTTGCCTCAGGAGCCTCTCCTTCCGTTTTTTAAGCCTTTCCCGCCGCATCCTCTTGTAAGGACGGAAAATATCTTCCAGGGCATCTTTGAACGTGAGGCCGATGAAGACCAGCCCCATGGCGGTGATGACCAGCACGGCCACTGGCAGGCTGAATCCCAGTATATTGACTCTGGTCCGGCCGAATTCCGATAGGCGGGCCAGGTTACCCACGTAGGGCAGGTAGAGCACCTCCCTGCCGTTGACGTCCTCGGGGCGTACCAGGTTGGCGTCCGGGTCTTCGTTGGCGTCTCCCATGGTCTGGAAGAGCGGACCGTCAGAGGTTTCCTGTCGGTCAACCACGCGGTGGCAGATGGGCGTATCGATGCCGGGGAGCTTGAAGGAGATGACGTCTCCGACGGCAACGTCCCGTCCGTCCACGGGTTTTACTACGACGAGGCCGCCCACCCCGATATCCGGCTCCATGCTGCCGGAGAGCACGGCGTCGAACTCCCAGCCGAACTGGGCCGCCGCCATGACGAAGGCGACCGTCCCCATTACCAGGCCCAGCATTACCCAGCCGAGCCACCCGATTATCTTCTTCAGGTTACACCCCCGTTCTCAGCTTTACGGTCAGCTATAGTATAGACCGCATTACATAAAATCTCAATACCCCCGCCGGCTTACCTGCCCGCGGGCGTGGCTTACCAAAGAGCGCCCCGGTGAGAGGGCGCCCCCTGTTTTTATCTTAATTGGCCGAAATAAACTCAGCCACGGGAGCAAAATTTACTGGCTGCTGTGCTGGTTAAGGGTAAAGGTAACGTTGGTGGTCAGGGTATCGCCTTGGAAGTAGGCGAACGTACCTCCCATCATACCCATCTCCAGCGTCGTAGCCATTAAGGCTATCAGGAACTTTCTCACATTCTTTAGCCCTCCTTTCACGTAGGTGGGTGGGGCGGTTATGGCCGCCCCGCCCATCCTCAAACTGGTTTTGGGTTAGTCAGCCACCTGGAGCAGTTCGAATAATAAGTCCAGCTGGAAACTATCGCCTTGAATTATGTTGTCGTCAACGCCGGGAATATCCGGGTCTATCCGCCACGCAAACTTGAACTTAATGGCGTCACCCGGGTTCATCGTCACGTCGCTCAGTTTTTCATATGCAGTACCTACAACGGGAAGATAGGTCTCAAGCTCGCCCATACCGGTTCCGTTTTGTAGCAGTTCACCGGCGTCGTCATAGTCACCGTCGTTGTTAAGGTCAACCTCTAATCTGATGTGCATGTAGTCGTCCAGGTCACCATCAATGGTAGCGTCCTGGCCGTTTTTAGTACCGTCGGACATATCCTCGGGCTCGGTAAAGCCGTTGTCAACATCGGCTAAGCGGGTAATTTCCAAGTCAAGGCTGCCAGGTATGGTACCATCGTTCTTTAGTGACCAGTAGATGATGCCGCTGTCTCCCGGCTTGATATCGCTGAAAACCACACAGCCATTTACGCCGTCACTACCCGGTGTCACGTTCATTACAGGACTTTGATAGGGTGGATAGTAACCGGTCTCACCGGATACGTAGATTGACCCGGGTGCCGCGTTCAGGGTCCCGGCGGTAAAGGTGTTGCCGGTGGATGTCTCGGTGTCGCTGAAGTAGGCGAATGCTCCGCCCACCAGGCCCATGCAGAGCAAGCCTGCCATCAGGATAATTAGTAATTTTTTCATTTTTTATTTCTCTCCTTAATGGCTACTTTTATGATGCTTGGGTAAGGCTGAACTCGATGTCAAAAGTACAGGTGTCGCTCTGGATGACGTTACCGACACCAGTAGCTATCGATATCGTGTATTCCCAGGATGCTGTCGCTCCGCCAGCCAGGTTAGATGCGGCAGTATAATTGGTACCGCTCATACCAAGGAGCGTACCACTGTACACCAATGTGCCGTTGTAATTAAGTACCACATCAATGTTGGCACAAAGATCGCCATTACCGGCACCATCAGTACCATCCCCATCTGTCTGCTCAGGCTCGGTTAATCCGTTGTCGTCGTTGGCTGTAACCGTCACCTTAAAGTCGGCAACGCCTTCGATAGTGCCGTCATTCTTGATTCCGAAGTTACCCGATATGGAGTCGCCCGGTGCCATGTTGTTTATCATAGCGTTGAGTTCGCTAATGGAGTTTAGATTTGGCAACCCTCCATCTGACCAGGTTACTCCGGGCCCGGGGTCGGTATCCACCTTCAGGTCAAGCGTGCCGGCGGTGAAGAGGTTGCCGGTGGATGTCTCGGTGTCGTCGAAGTAGGCAAATGCTCCGCCTACCAGGCCGATGCACAGTACACATGCCATTATCGCGAAAAGTATTTTTTTCATTTTTTGTCTTTTCTCCTTTATTTATTTTACGGTCTTTCCCGTCAGTCACTGGGTCTTTCCCCGGAGTCTCTTACTGGTTATGTCTCTGGCTTAGGGCACCTGGCTTAATCCGATTTCAATATCAAACATGAAATCATCTCCCATGGCGGCGTTGTTTAATACGCCGTCAAGGATCCACCCGTATGATGCCCATGTATCGTCAATAAACATCACTCCTATGCCCATATAAGCCGTCTGCCCGGGGTACAGAATCAGGGGCTGTCCTGCGTATGGCCCACTCTTCCATGTCTTTCCAGCCATCAAATCGACATTAACTGGCAGACTGTAATAGCTGCTTTCATCAGGATAACCCGCCCAGTATTTGGCATCTTGCCAATCAAATGGCGCCGGTCTCTGTCCGGGAGTATCATCTACCCAGAAGACTAGATAGACCTGGTCTAACAGCTCTCCGAAGCCGCTCGCGGCAATGGAAAAGCCATCTGGATCAAGTTTTAAGCTTGGGGCATCGCCAGCTGCGGTTTCCGGCTCTATTACGCCATTTTCGTTCGTGGTAACATTGGTCACCTTAAACGATAAAACTCCAGGCAAAGAACCAGCATTATATATAGAATATGTGTCTGTGCCTCTGGATTCACCTGGTTTTAGATTTCCAACACTATAAGGAACAAAAACATCGCCGCCATTCACTTTCAAGTCCAGAGTTCCGGCGGTGAAGGTGTTGCCCGTGCTCGTCTCGGTGTCGTCGAAATAGGCAAATGCTCCGCCTACCAGGCCGATGCACAGTACACATGCCATTATCGTGAAAAGTATTTTTTTCATTGTTTATTTTTCTCCTTTATTTAATTTATTGTTTTTATGTTTTAACCGGTCTTTCCCGTGCGCCACCGGGTCTCTCCCCGGCGTAGGTTGCTCCCGTGGCTGATTTCACTTCAGCCCGCTTTGTAAGAATGTTTTTCTATCACCTCCTTATAACGTTTCCCGTGTTTTTTATGAGAAATGCCCGCCGAAAAAGTCGTCATCGCTGCCGGGCATGGGCAGACCGCTATCGGCTGTCCGGCGGCGCAGCAGCGCGTTGACCCTGGCTACCAGCTCCTCGCGACCCGGCGGCTTGTTCATATAAGCGTCGGCCCCCAGTTCCAGCGCCTCGATGGCATCATAGACACCCCCGAGGACGATGATGGGCAGATAAGACGCCTGCCGTATGCGCAGGCAGGGGTCTTCGCCGTTGATTACCGGCAGGCTGCCGGCCATGATAACCAGGTCGGGATGGGTCTCGTACAGCATCGCCAACCCCAGAGCGGCATCAACCGCCCTCACCACCTCGTACCCCGCCTCCTCGAGGAAGGACACCATCCTTCCCGCCGCCACCTCGTCATTCTCGATAACCAGGATACGAGGAAGTTTCATCAGAGCACCTCCCTGGGTCATACGACTAAAGTACTACCGGCAGGTGGATATTCCTGTTCTGAAGGTGCCCGGAAGGGTGGGATTTCATAAAGATTTGGTACCGAATTGGTGCCCGAAACATAAATTTGGTGCCTGAAATATAAAGGGCAGGCGATTGCTTACCCTCGTAGCCTAACGGGCGTCGGCCCGTCGGGGAAGACTAATCGACTTTGGCGAAACGGTAGCCGATGCCCCTCTCCGTGAGCAGCATCTGCGGTTCCCGGCTGTCCGTCTCGAGCTTCTGCCGCAGGCGGTAGACATATTTCTTCACGAAACTCGGCTCATTGACGTACTCCGAGCCCCAGGCTTTTTCCAGCAGGAAGGTATGACTCAGCACCCTGCCTTCGTTTCTCACCAGCTCGGTAAGGAGTCGGTACTCGATGGGCGTAAGTTTGACATGCCTCCCGGAGACGAACACTTCGTGGGAGTTATAGTTGATGGACAGGGTATTACCCGAGCAGCACACGCATTCCTGTTGCGCGAAAAGTCCCTTGGTGCGGCGGAGAAGCGCCTTTATCCTGGCAAGCAGTTCGATGGGACTGAAGGGCTTGGGTATGTATTCGTCGGCTCCTGCCTCTAGGCCCCTGGCGGTATCGATATCGGTCGCGCCTTCGGAAAGGATAATCAGGGGGACGTCCGAGAAACCGCGGATTTTACCGACGAGTTCCAGGGTGTCGATATCGGGTAAAGAGTCGTCCACCATTACCAGGTCGGGCGACTCCGTTTCAACCATTCCCATTCCCCGTATCCCGTGGTCAGCCTCGACGATAGATACATCGGGATACCTCATTTGAAGGCAAAGTGATATATCTCTCACGATGCGGCTATCATCTTCAATTATCAGTACTTTCAATGTTCATCCCGTCAACTAGCGTAGTCGAACTTGAAAAGTTCAGGTGAAATTTCGCCTATAGCGAAATTTCAGGTACAAGAAGTAAGTAAATGATGCAGGCTATATAATAATATTGAGAGTTTAATCATTTGTCAAAAAAAATAGTTAACAATACCTCCAAATCTCTGGCTATATTATACGATATCACCGATTCTATTGACTTTTATCGTATCATGTTGGGATAAAGAGAATGTTTTCTGGGGAATAGGTCAGATGTGGTATTTGTGTTGGCACAAAACTGATATCATACTGAAAAAAGATACGCTAATCACATGAAATAACTAATAATTTTAAAGTCTACTATCTATGGGACCGTCTTAGACAGAAATCTAGCTCTAGAATTAAACTAACGGGGAAAAACAACCTGCGGGGCCCTGACGGTCTTAGGTACAGGCTATCCGGATATCATGTCAGGTTTATTTCTGATTACCGTTGATAAACTTCTCGATTTCTTCTGGTTTGAATCTGCGATCACGGCGGTAGCCGAACCGGCAGACTTTAATTAATCCGTTGTTGCTCCAATATCTTACCGTATTAGGGTGTACATTAAGAAGGTGGGCAACCTCCGATACGGTTAGCATCTTACTCGCTAGCTTTGAGTTTTCTCTACTCCCCTTCGACATCACTATCCTCAACCTGAATAATTTGGTAAGTTATTATATTTTTAGTTAAGTTAATGTTACTTAACAATATGGTAAATATGTAAAAGATATAGGGGTAAACCCCCATTATGTTTCTCCGAGCAGGGCTTTCAGGATTATGATTAGACTATATCTATAGTCCTCGTATTATTAAATCAGTGCTTAAATCCAACCCTGATCGCCGTTAAATTTGGGAATTCTTCAACGGTCACAAAATACTAGATTGATTACTATATAATTTGTCAAAGCCGTGCCGGGGCTAGACGGCGGTTCTCCTCCCAATTAGGGTCGTATGTTGTGCCAGTCTTGAGCATGGCATAAAGTGTCGACAGTAGTTTACGCCCTACGGCGACCAAGATGTGCATCTTGTTTTTCCCTTCCAAGACACGACGCTGGAAATACTCACGGTAACTTGGCACTCTTCTAATAGCGACTATGGACAACATCCAGATGAGCCGCCTGATGTACTTATTACCGGCGTGGCTCATTTTGGGATGCTCCAATCGATAATTTCCGGTCTGGAAGCTCTGAGGGCACCATCCTAGATGAGACAGGAATTTCTTCAGCGTGGGATAGCGACGGATGTCACCAATCTCAGAAATGATGGCTGCCAATGAAGGAGTACGTCCGACTGGGAATCCAAAAGGCTTGCAAGGCAGGTTTCTGAATAAAGCCGTGATTTGCCTGTCAAGGTCGCCGATAATCGATTGCAGTTCAGCTATTCTCTTAGCTATAACAGAGATCTTGGTTCCAAGTGATGGCCGTTTCTGAGCTACCCCGATTGTGCGTTTGGCAGCCTCAATGATTCTTTTGGCCATTCCTCTACTCATCCTGCGAGGGCTAGCGATCGACAGTGTTTTACCAATTACCTCCTCCCCAGCAGCAATCATATGCCCTGGGCCCGGATAAGCCGTTAGCAGGGCTAGAGAGGCTGCGGAATCTAATTGCCGAAAAACCTTTCCGTACTCCGGGAAAAGCACGCTTAAGGTTTCCTGAAGATGAATAAGTGCGGTGGCTTTCTCATTAACCAGGTCAACTCGAAAGCGAGTGAGTTCCTTCAAATTATCCAGCACTGGGTCTGGGATGGAAAGAGGCTTGTGGTCATCCAGCGCGAGGATAGCAGCTATTGTGCGGGCATCTATCTTGTCGGTTTTTGCCTTCTTACCCTGTGCCTTGCGGAATTGCCCAGCTCGAAACGAGTTCACCTCTACCAGGTCAAACCCTGTTGCCATCAAAAAGTAGCTTAGATTGAGAGCGTAAGGACAAGCCTCAACCCCGATGAGAAAATCGCCTTTCTCAAGTGAAAGCTTGTCCAAGATGTCAACTAGCTCCATGAACCCATCATGATCGTTCGCAAGAGAGAAAGACCCGCAGTACTTTTCGTGGGATAGATCCCGGATAGATACGTAATGCCGGTACTTGCCCACGTCTACACCCACATGATATCGGACCAAAGTAATCCTCCTTGTTGAAATTGATTCTGAGGCTTGGGAGAATCCCGCCATGCCACCATACACGCGTCGGATCAGAGGTCTTTAAAACAGCTGCCGCCGTATTACTAATCAGAGGTCATTTGGCGGGAGCACCCATTCAATCTAAAGAGGTACAGTCGTCCCCAGTTACCTAAAGAGGTCTCCCATGCCCACCTAAGTATAGCAAGTCAACGCAATTAATATACGTGATTACCTAAAGAATTTCTAGAAGTAAACCTGTACTCCGTATGACTTAAGCTCGGGAATATAGGTCTCTAACGATAGTTTGTTCAGAGGGTTATTCGCCAAGGTATATCTATAAACAATACCGGGGTATTGCACTTTCGGGCTCACCAGCGGCGAAATATCTTTGATATTATTCCCGGATAAGTCGAGAGCGATTGGGTTAGTTGTTCTACCTAGCGGGGCTATATCGTAAATTTGATTAGCGGTCAAATGTTTTTAGCTTTGTTTTTCACCCACGTTTTAACCTGGTGGAGCCGGGGGGATTCGAACCCCCTACCTTTTGACTGCCAGTCAAACGTTCTCCCAAGTGAACTACGGCCCCGTAAACGCATTCCTAATTTAGCATAGAAACGGGTTGTCTCGCAAGGTGATTCCGGGCACCATCAATATAATATATACGGGATTTTTATATTCGTCACGGTGATATTTATGACTTGTTTATTATATAGGTGGTATAGTTATCACAGAATATTAAAGCAATATGTTTTCAGGTTGTTCCCCAGCTTGGAAATGACCCAGTAGACGGAGGGGCTTAACCAGTCCTCAAGAATAAAAAAGCTTGAGGAATCGTTAAGCCCCTTCTCGTTGGGTGGGAGATGTGTATATTTTCATCCTAAACTTCTATGCCTATTGCCTGAAATATCCCTTTTAGCCCGAAGTAACCGGCATAGACCACCGTCATGCATTTTATAATTTTACCGGCAAGAACAATTACAGTATATTTAAATATTCCGAACCGTAATGCCCCCGCTGCCAGAGCCGTTGGATAAAAGAAGGGATTGATTACTGAGGCGACGATAAACAGGACAATAGGTCCTTTTCTTTCCATTAGTCCCAGCAGCTTCTCGTAAGTAGCCTGGATTTTACCGTGTTTGCTCTTACTGATTGCCCGGCCGGCCCCGTGCCCCGTCATATAAATAGTCAATGCTCCTACCAGTTCACCCAGGGCAGAGGCGATTCCCACCAGCCAGGCATACTCCATGACGCCTCCCAGCGTAAAAACAACCGCCAACGCGGGAACAGGGATGATGACGGTGGCACCGCCCAGGACGCTGATAACAAAGGCGCCTAAGTAGCCGAATTGCTGTAGCTCGCGTATTTCTTCATTCCAGACGACTACGGCAACTGCCATAAGAATGGTAGCGATAATACCGAAGATTCCGAGGATATATGCCCATTTCGCTGATTTCTTGCCCGTTTCTTGCCTGGTATCCAGTACCTCGTCACCATTGGTGGATTCTATATCCGCCGCTTCTTTTACCATAACGTGCCCATATTATACTATCATTTCAGGCTTAGTGCCACCCTCGGGCGAAAAAGAGAGAGGGGGCTTAGCCCCCTCTCGAGATTGACCTAATGTATTTAGTCGGATAAAAACGAAAATCTATGCCTGTCAGGCGGCGGCTTTAGCCGTCTCCTTTTCCTTCGTCTTGGTCTTAAAGGTCAGGCCGTCCTTGCCCAGGTCGACCCTGATGGTATCGCCTTCCTTGAGTTCTTTCCTGAGCAGCTGGCTGGACAATGGGTTTTCCACGTAACGTTCGATAACACGCCGCAGCGGACGGGCTCCGTAGACCGGGTCGTAGCCCTCTTTAGCCAGCCATGACTTGGCTTTATCGGTCAGTTCTATACCCAGCTTATGCTCCGAGAGCCGGTCTTGCAGTTCTTTAGCCATCAGGTCGACGATATTCCTGAGCTGTTCTTCGGAGAGCTCGTGGAACACGATTATCTCGTCCAGCCGGTTCAGGAACTCGGGACGGAATAGCTTCTGGACCTCGGCCATCACCTTCGACTTCATCGCATCATAGCTCTTCTTCTGGGCTTTCGTCTCATCTTTCTGCGAGGTGAAACCTATCTGTCCCTCTTTCTTGATGAGCTCCACTCCGGCGTTGCTGGTCATGATGATTACGGTATTCTTAAAGTCCACCGTTCGCCCGTGGCCATCGGTCAGGCGTCCGTCATCCAGTATCTGGAGCAGGGTGTTGAATACATCGGGGTGCGCTTTCTCGACCTCATCCAGCAGGATGACGCGGAAGGGCCGTCTTCTCACGGCTTCGGTAAGCTGACCGCCCTCGTCATAGCCGACGTATCCGGGCGGCGCACCGATGAGTCGCGAAACGGTATGCTTTTCCTGGTACTCGGACATATCGAGGCGTACCATGGCGTTCTCATCGTCGAAGAGGAACCAGGCCAGCGTGCGGACGAGTTCCGTTTTACCTACACCCGTCGGCCCGAGGAACATAAAGCTGCCGATAGGTCGTTTGGGGTCCTTGAGTCCGGCACGGCTTCTCCTGATGGCTTCCGAGATGGCCCCCACTGCCTCTTCCTGGTCTATCAGGCGTTCGTGGATGCGTTCTTCCATGTGCAGCAGTTTTTCGGCTTCTCCTTCCAGCATCTGGGATACCGGGATGCCGGTCCAGCTCGAAATCAACTTGGCGATATGCTCGCCGGTGACCTCTTCCTCGATTTTCTCCTGCTGGAGCCAGTCGCTCTTGGCTTTGTTGTATTCCTCTTCCAGTTTGAGTCTTTCCGCCCGGAGCTCCGCTGCCTGCTGGTATTCCTGGCGTTGTGAAGCCGCTTCCTCCTCATTGGAAAGCTCATGCAGCTTCTTTTCCAGGGTTTTTACCTCCGGCGGCGCGCTCTCGGTATCGATGCGCGATTTACTGGCGGCTTCGTCAATCAGGTCGATGGCTTTATCCGGGAGGTGACGGTCGGAGATATAGCGTTGACTGAGTTTAGCGGCCGCTTCAAGAGCCTCGTCGGTTATTTTTATCTTGTGATGAGCCTCATACCTCGGTCGTAGACCATGTAGTATTTCGATAGTCGACTCGATGCTGGGCTCATCGATGAAAACCGGTTGGAAGCGCCTTTCCAGGGCTTTGTCTTTCTCTATGTATTTACGGTATTCATCGAGAGTGGTCGCTCCCACGCACTGGAGTTCACCGTGAGCCAGGGCCGGTTTGAGCATGTTGCTGGCGTCGATGGAACCCTCGGCGGCACCGGCACCGACGACGGTATGAATCTCGTCGATGAACAGTATCACCTCACCGGCGGACTCGCGCACCTCGTCCATGACGGCTTTCAGGCGTTCTTCAAACTCGCCGCGGAACTTGCTGCCGGCTACCAGTGCGCCCATGTCCAGGGCGATAACCTTGCGTCCTTTGAGTGAGTCGGGTACGTCATCGGCGGCTATTTTCTGGGCCAGACCCTCGGCGATGGCCGTTTTGCCGACTCCCGCCTCACCGACGATTACCGGGTTGTTCTTGGTGCGGCGGGTGAGTATCTGCATGACCCGTTTGATTTCCTCGTCACGGCCGATTACCGGGTCGAGTCTTCCCGCCCTGGCGAACTCGGTAAGGTCACGCCCGTATTTCTGCAAAGAACGGTATTTGCTCTCTGCCTGGGCATCGGTGACGCGGTGCCCGCCGCGGAGCTTTTTGAGCGCCTCATACACCTTTTCCTGGGTGACGCCGAAGCTATGGAGAATATTGTTAGCTTCGCCTTTCAGGTTGCCGGTCATGGCTATCAGCAGATGCTCGGTGCTGATGAATTCGTCTTTCAGACGGTTTGCCTCTTCGTCTGCCAGGTTCATCATCTGAGCGATACGCGGCGTGGCGTATATCTGGCCCGTCTGGTAAGCAACCTTGGGTGTATTTGATAGTGCTTCTTCCACCCGGTTCCTGATGGCGTCCACCTCGACTTTTAGTTCTTTAAGTATTTCACCTACCAGCCCCTGCTTTTGCATCAGCAGGGCCAGTAGAATATGCTCTACATCCCACTGGCTGTGATGGTACTGCGTAGCCAGTTGCTGGGAAGCCTGAATAGCTTCCTGTGCCTGTTCGGTAAACCTTTCCTGTCTCATCTGTTTCCCTCCTTCCTCTTTTGCAGTTCTTCCTGTGCCTGTTCCAGCTGCTGCTGCATCTCGCCCATGCGCTGCATCATACGCAGGATTACCTCCACTCCCGGCAAATTGACGCCCATGTCAACCACCAGCGTTTTTACTCTCTGGAGAAGGGCTATATCCCTGTCCGAATATAACCTTACGTTACCCCGCGAGCGCCGGGGCTCGATGATGCCGACCTTTTCGTAGTAACGCAGGGTGTATGTCTGCATATCCAGCATTTTAGCCGCTATGCTTATTACATAGCGGGGTTCGTTATCATATCTTCTTTCGCTAGTCATAGTCACCTCGATTTATCTTCATTCCCCCCTTTTTTCACCAAGGCGCTTGAAGAATTCCTTTTCTTCCTCTGATAATTTGGTGGGTAAAACCACATTCACCTTCGCCAGGAGGTCGCCGCGCGTGCTTTTCCCGAGGTGCGGCATGCCCTGTCCCGTCAGACGGAAAACACGTCCGTTCTGGGTTTCGGCGGGTACCTTCAAAGCCAGTTTACCCTTCGGTGTCGGCACCTGTACCTCACCTCCCAGCATTGCTATGGATAATGACACCGGTACGCTGACGTGTAAATTATCGCCGTGACGTTCGAACGTTGCGTGGGATTTTACTGAAATTTTAAGATAAAGGTTGCCGCTGGGGCCTCCATGATAACCGGGTTGTCCTTTACCGGCAATGCGTACCCGCGAGCCATTCTGCACCCCGGCCGGGATTTTAACTTCGAGTCGCCTGATTTTAGGCGATACTCCACTACCGCGGCACTCCGAGCAGGGCAGGTTTTGAATGTAGCCGCTGCCTTTACAGGCAGAACATATCTCACCGCTCTGGAGGTTAATCGTTCGACTGGTACCGTGATAGGCTTCCTCCAGCGTTACCTCGACGGGCGACTCCAGGTCCTGGCCGCGTCTCGGCTGGGCTTGGCGACGGTACGTTCCGGTACGGGAGCCGCCGAAAAGGCCTTCGAAGATACTGCCCAGGTCCCCCATGTCACCACCGGAGAAGCTGTAACTGGCACTCCCACCACCCGGGGCAAAATCCCGGTATTGTTGCTGCTGTTGTTGTCCGGCCTGCTCAAACTGGTCGGCGTATTTCCACTTGTCGCCGTAGCGGTCGTACTTCTTCCGGTCGTCCTTGTCAGAAAGCACTTCGTAGGCTTCGTTTATCTCTTTAAACTTGTCTTCAGCCGACTTATCACCGGGATTGACATCCGGGTGATACTTACGCGCCAGCCGACGGTAAGCCTGCTTGACTTCTTTCTCACTGGCACTTTTTTTTATACCCAGTATGTCGTAGTAATTTTTTCCGGCCATGGTATATCTCCGCGATATTATCACTAATATTATAATTATAAAATATATTTAAGTAATATGTCAACATATTATAAGCTAAGTTAATAAATAATTATTAACTAAAACTGTCTCTCGTCTATTTTTATGTGCATCTGGTTGATGGGTGCTTACCTTACCTTCGACCTCTCCTCGAATATTTTATCTTTTCCCACCCAGCTTGCCCGCCGTAGCCTTGGAGTAGGCTGGGGCCACCCTGTATTATCGTGCTATTGTCCTTAGAATTCCCCCCATATCCCCCAAAGGGGAGTAGCCTGCGAAGAGGGGTGAAACCCCTCTTTCTATTCTATCCCCCTCTCAAACAAACTTAAAATGTATACTGAATAAAAATCTGTTTGAGAGGGGGTCAGGGGAGAGCATCTGAGATTTGCTTAAACCATACAAAACTTAAGATATCGCAGGTTGACAATCCGGCAGTCTACGTGTAATCTATAGCAGAGGTATTACTATGCCATCTTGTCCTAATTGTGGTCGGGATACCAAAAGAACCGAAGACTGGGTATGTCAGTGGTGTGGTTACCCGTTACTCTCCAGGTCTTATAAGAAGATAGATAAAACTTATAAAGAGCTCCAGGAAGAGAGGTCTGCTAGCCGGGATTATGTAGGACCCGAGCCCGAACCAAAACTCGAACTAAAAACCGAACCTGAACCCGAACCCGAGCCGGAGCCCGAAGAAAAACCAGAACCTGAATCTGAACCTGAGCCAGAACCAGAAGAAAAACCAGAACCAGCTCCTGAACCTGAACCCGAGCCGGAACCAGAAGAAAAACCAGAACCAGCTCCGGAACCCGAGCCCGAGCCGGAGCCTGAAGAAAAACCAGAACCAGCTCCGGAACCCGAGCCCGAGCCGGAGCCCGAGGTAAAACCAGAACCAGAGCCCGAACCTGAATCTGAACCTGAGCCAGAACCAGAGCCCGAACCTGAAAAAACACCAGAACCGGAGCCGGAATTACCTCCCGAATTGGAGGTCACCGAAAGCGGCGCGGAAACGACCGTCGATGCTTTAAATCATTATTACCAGACTAACAAAGCCGCCACTCATGCTAAGCTCAAGGACCGGACTCTCAAGGTGAGTGGACAGGTGGAGAAAGTATTCGTCCGGGACCACCTTGATATCCGTTATATCGTTCTTACCGGTGAGAAGAAGAGCGGACCGTGGAGTGTTCGTTGTTCTTTTGGCAAGGAAAACGTATCGGAAATGAACCGGTTATCCAAGGGACAAATGGTAAAGGTGCAGGGCACTTATGACGGCTACGGCAAGAACATTATTATCAAAGACTGTATTCTCGTTTAGTTGATGTTTGCCTGAATGCCTCTTGATTCTATTTCATCCGGAATATTTCTCAATTCGCCTGCTTAATGATACCCAGCAATTTATAAAGTATCCGGGCGGTAGCACCCCAGATTATATTTCCCTGGTAGTGATAGGCATAAGAATCAACTTTTTGCCCGTTTAGAGTCTCGGTGTCCGGCGTAAGGCAATCCTTATCAAGGAGCGCTGGTAGCGGTACGTTCAGTATTTCGTCGACCTCATCCTTATTTTTCGTTAAGTGGTATGGCCATTGGATAATGCCGACGAAAGGTGAAACGATATAGTTGGACGTTGTGGTTATCTCGTCGTCAAGCGCGCCCAGGATTTCCACGTCTTCTGCCAGCAAACCGATTTCCTCGTGGCTTTCCCGGAGAGCGGTGTCCATCGCTGATTTATCTACTTTTTCACATATCCCTCCCGGGAAAGATATCTGGCCCTTATGCGCTTTTACCGTCTCGGTCCGTTTGATGAAGATGATATGGTACTCCTCCTCCCAGAAATAGATAGGAACGAGGACTGCGGAGGAGATACGGCTATTGTCTACGATACACTGCTTATCTCGGTGGTCCAGCAGTTTTCTCAGGCTTTCTTCCATTATCCCTATATTAATACCACGAGTACCTTGAATACAAGTTGAGTTCCGGGGATAATAGTGTCTGGCTTTGGGGGAATTTCAGCGACTCTCCCCCTGACCCCCTCTCAAACTGGATATTGATTCAGCGGGCGTTTTTCATTTGTTTGAGAGGGGTCGGGGGTGAGGTATAGGATATTTTTCAGATAATACAAGTTTTCCCTTCCTAGCCCGATTACGGTATTTTGTGTATAATTCTTAGGGAGAAACATAATGGATTTTAATCTTACAGAACAGGAAAAGATGCTTCAAAACCTGGCGAAAGACTTCGCCGAAAAGGAAGTCGCGCCTAGAGCAGCGGAAATCGACCGTACCGGCGAATTCCCCATCGCTCTGGCTAAGGAGATTGGTAAAAAAGGCTTTCAGGGATTGCCTTATCCTGCGGATTATGGTGGCAGCGGTGCCGGCTATACCAGCTTTGTCATTGTCCTGGAACAGCTCTGCCAGGCATCGGTGGCCGTCGGGGCTATCATGGCGGTCAATACCGTCCCGGAAGAAGGTATCTACCGCTTCGGTAGTGAGGAGCAGAAACAAAGGCTGCTGAAACCCCTGGCGAAAGGGGACTGGCTCGGCGGTATCGGTTTTACCGAGGCCGATACCGGCTCCGACCCTCGTCTCATCAAGACGGTGGCGCGCCGTACTGGCGACGGCTATGTTATCAACGGTCAGAAACAATTCATGGCGATGGCGCCGGCGCTGAACGTGGTGCTCCTCTTCGCCCGTAGGGAAAAGGAAGAGGGACTTAATGCTTTTATCGTCGATGCTTCGTCTTCTGGCTTCTCCGTCCGTGAGCCTTGCGACACGATGGGAATCCGGGGACTGGGGACGTCGGTGGTCTATCTCGACGATGTTTACGTGCCCGCGGAAAACCTCATCGGCAAAGAAGGGCAGGGCTTCGATATCCTGCTTGAGGCTATCAGCGTGGAGCGCATGAGCGTGGCCATGCAGGGGGTGGCGGTTGCCCAGGCGGCTCTCGAGCTGTCTCTCGAATATGCTAAACAGAGACAGGCAGCAGGACGGCCTATAGCCAGGATGCAGGCAATCCAGCAGCCGCTGGCGGAAATGGCATCCAGGATTGAAGCTGCCCGCTGGCTGGTCTACCGCATCGCTTTTCTCCGCGACCGGGGTCAAAGCATCCAGTACGAGTCTTCCATGGCCAAGCTGTTCGCTTCTCAGGTGGCGGTAGAAGTAACCCGGATGGCGATGCAGGTCCATGGCTCTTTCGGCACGATGAAGTCGCTGCCGTTGGAAAGACTCTACCGCGACGCTAAAATGACCGAGATATACGTCGGCATCTCCGAGGTGCATCGCAGCATCATCGCTAACCGCCTGATACGGTAGGTTTTTCATCGTATGCTCGCATACCCGGAGATAGCGGGGTGTTTAAGGGGGTGTCAATCCCTCTTTTAGAATTCTTCCCCCTCGCTTATACAGGGAGAGGGGAATACAGGGGGTGAGAGTCAATCAACAAACAAGACCATTTTCGCCTGCTCAAAACGAGTAGCAGTGCCCGTGCCGGTGAGCTTTATACCTCCCATGGCGCGGTGCCTACGCCCGTTTTCATGCCGGTTGGCAGTCAGGCTACCGTTAAAACGTTGACCCCTGAGGAAGTTAAGCAATTGGGCTTTGGTATGGTGCTGGCTAATACCTATCACCTCTACCTCCGACCGGGAATTGACATTATTGAGAAGCTGGGCGGCTTGCACACGTTCATGGCCTGGGACGGGGCTATTCTTACCGACAGCGGCGGTTATCAGGTTTTCAGTCTGGCACCGTTGCGTCGCATTGATGATGAAGGTGTGACCTTCCGCTCTCATATCGACGGTAGTGAGCACTTCTTAACGCCTGAGCTGGCTATCAGGTACCAGGAAGCCCTCGGTGCGGATATTATCATGGTCCTGGACGAATGCCCCGCCTATGACGACAGTCGGGAAAAGATACGGCTATCTTTGGCAAGAACACACAAGTGGGCACAACGGTGTAAAGAAGCCCATCGGCGGGAAGACCAGGCGCTCTACGCCATCGTTCAGGGAGGCATGTACCCTGAACTAAGGCATGAATCGGTGGAATTCTTGACTTCGCTGGATTTCCCCGGCTATGGTATCGGCGGACTGAGTATCGGAGAGCCCAAGGAAATAACCCTGTCTATGGTCGAGGAAACCGCATCACGGCTACCGGAAAACAGGCCGCGTTACCTTATGGGGGTAGGCTCACCGGAAGACATCGTCGCCGGGGTAGCCCGCGGTATCGATATCTTCGACAGCGCCCTGCCGACCCGCGTGGCGCGGAACGGGGCTTTATTCACCTGGCAGGGTCGACGCAACATCCGCAATGTCGCTTACAGCCGGATGGAAACGCCGCTTGAGCCCGATTGCGATTGCTATGCCTGCCGTAATTTCTCTGCCGCTTACCTCAGCCATCTTTTCCGCAGCAACGAGCTTCTGGGTCTGCGGCTGGCTACGCTGCACAACCTGCGTTTCATCAGCAGCCTGATGCAGAAAATAAGGCACTCGATACTGGATGATACCTTCGACGCTTTTCAAAAAGAGTTCCTGGCCAATTACAGCACCACCGACGAGCAAACCCGGTTCGAGCAAAAGCAAAAGTGGTTAAGGGATAGAAAGGGGGATGGGTAAACTCTATTTATAGTTCATTCAGCTTGACAGTATATTACTGTCGGAGTAGCATGGGGAAAAACAGGTTGATGCAGACATGGTTGCTAGAATAAACACCATTGCTTCAAGATGCCGCTATTTAATGTGGCTTTCCTGGAGAAGGATTATCCTTCGTCCGGCGTTATCAATTCTTCTTCTTTTAGTAATAATCTTTATCATTGCAAGTTTGATAATAATGGTGAATGATCATATAGGATACGGTGAATCCGTTCTTAAAGTCTTTCCTTCCTTTTTAGGCGAGCTTGGAGAAATTGGAGACCCCAATGTGCCAGTGCAGATCAGTATAGTGGTTGGTTTACTGGCCAGTATTTCCTTCATAGTTATTATTACAGCCAAAATCACCAGCGTGCTCATTGAGTTTATGAGGAGAGGAGGCAGCATGGCGAAGAAAGTGAATTTTTCAGGTCACACTATCATTTGTGGTTGGAATTTCCAGGGTGAACGCATTGTGGAAGATTTATTAGAAGCAAATACTAAGAAACACCGAGGAGTCGTAATTTTAACAGATAGTGAGGAGAGACCACTGAAAGAAGAACGTGTTGAATTCATCAAGGGTGACCCTACCAATGACGAAGAACTGATAAAAGCCGGCGTCAAAAGAGCTGAAAGTGTTATTATCCTCACCGATTTTACCATGGATGCTAGCGCCGCCGATGCTCAGGCTATCATGATAGCCCTGGCTGTTGAAGATTTAAATCGAGAAGTTCACACATGTGTACAGATTATGAACTCGGCGAATTCCTCGCATCTCAGACATGCTCACGCCGATGAGATTATTTGTCTCGACCAGATGGGAGGAAGCCTGGCGGTTTTCTCCGCCCTGCACCATGGCGTTTCGATGATAGTATCTGAGCTTTTGACTTTCAATAAGGGTAGTGAAATCTATCGTTATGACCACCCTTTATCTGATGATTTTGTTGATAAAGAATACGCTGAGGTTGCCAAGATGCTTGCCGACCAGCGTATGGTCTTACTAGCTGTAGAGACGGACTATAACGAAGAAACGAAAAAAATGGAGAGCATGGATGCCTTGCACAAGGTACCAGAAAAAGATCGGGTTATTGTAATTAATCCGCAATCCAGGTACATGATTCACCAGGGTGATGCGCTTTTTATAGCTGCCGAATCGGAGCCTGCCAGACTGTAGTACATTAAAGGGTGCTAATCTTTTTTATAGCAATACTTCCCGCCGTGGTACGTTGACACTCTCAGGGGTATATGCTATTTTGCACAATATATCCGGAAGGTACGGGAGAAGATGACGAATTCAAGTTCACCGATAGTCGCCGGGGTATTATCGATTGTCTCCGGCGTTATCGGCATTTTCATGAGCGTCGCGCTGATTCTTTTCTCGGTGTTTTTTATGAATATAGAGTCTTTTCCGATGGATATCCCGCATGATTTCCCCTTCGCTTTATTACAGGTTGTATGCATGGTCTGGGGAATTATCCTGCTGGTTTTGGCAATCGTGGCGATTATCGGTGGAATATTCCCCCTCCAGAGGAAACTATGGGGTCTGGCTCTGGCCGGGTCAATCGTCTCAATGCTGGTATTCTTCCCGACGGGGATAGCGGCTGTCATCTTTGTTGGCCTGTCTAAAGAGGAGTTTCATTAAGCACGACTGCGCACATTGGTGTAATATATATTTGGAATCGACCGAAAATGGAGGTACTTGTGGGGAAGACATCTAGACCTGTTACTGCGGGAGTCCTGAACATCATTACCGGGGTAATCGGTTTGACCGGGGCTTTCACCGCCTTTTTTGCTTTCTTCGCTATGACCGTTACTCTGGATATTTATATACCCGTTTTCCCCGAATTTATCTCCGGTGTTGTTCTGGCATTTGCCATCATCTCGCTGTTGTTTTCTTTACTGATAGTGGTTAGCGGCGTATTCGCTACCCAGAGAAAATACTGGGGCCTGGCGCTGGCGGGTTCTATCGCGGCGGTGCTGGGATTGTTCTTCCTGGGAATACCGGCACTGATACTGGTGGCTCTTTCCAAAGATGAATTCGACCGGGCAGCGACATAATATGGATTCCTGAGACTTTAGTCATATTTTTTTAACTCCGGTGTGCTAAAATAACAGTAAAAAGTATTGGTAGCCCGTTTCATGAAGCGGTTATATGTGAGGTGTTTTATGGCTAAGAAAAAAGGGGAAAAAGAATACGGCACGGATGTTTATAGAATCAACGATAAATATTTCTGCCGGGAATGTAATACGGAACTGCCTCTAAAGCAGCACTGCCCGATATGTAAAAAAGAGGTGGACTGGGACAGGGTTTTCCTGGAGCTGCGTCGCTAAAACTACGGCTACCCTCCGTAGATAACGGGTACGATATGCAGCTTGTCGCCGTCTTTGACCGGTTTGGTCATTTCTTTCGGGTAGGCGCTGGCCCCGTTGATATATATATCGTAGGCGCGCATCAGATTGCCGTCTTTGTCAAGGAAGATTTTCTTAAGGTCGGGGAACTGGCTGAAAAGGTCCTCGAAGCATTTGCCGACCGTGTTTCCATTGACTGTAATATTGGTCTTATTACCGGCATATCTGGCAAAAACCGATGAAATTTGAAGCTCTATACTCATCTTTGTCACCTGTTCTGTTTTTTTCCGCAGTGCTCGCAGTCGGGGTCTCTCTTGACTGTAAACTCCATAAATGTCATGCTGAGGGCGTCATAGTTAATCAACCGGTCGGTTAGCAGGTTCCCCATCCCGGTGATGTATTTGATAACCTCGGTCGCCTGGATACAACCGATTACCGCCGGCGTAACACCGATTACCGGGAATTTCTCCTGGGGAACGGTGACCCCGTGGTAAACACAGTTGAGACAGGCCGACTTGCCCGGGATGACAGTCATAGCCCTGCCTTCGAATCCGTTAACGGCGCCATGGACGAAGGGGATATTCTTATCTATAGCCGCCTTGTTCAGTATGTAGCGGGTCGGCAGATTATCCATGGCATCGACGATAATATCGGCATCAGCCGCCAGCCGGGCTATGTTTTCTTCGGTTATTGTCTCGGCGATGCCTTCTACATTAATATCCGGGTTCAGCTTTCTCAGTTTAACCACCGCCGAATCGGTTTTTTTCTTCTGAATGTTCTCCTGCCAGTGCAAAATCTGGCGGTTCAGGTTGCTGAGTTCTACCTTATCGTGGTCGACAATGCGTATGTTACCGACTCCCGCAACGGCGAGGTAGATGGATATCGGTGAGCCCAGCCCGCCGGCACCGGCAATAAACACTCTGGCTTTTTTCAGCTTTTCCTGCCCTTCCTCCCCGAACCCGTACAGCATGATTTGGCGGTCGTATCTCTCCAGCTCTTCTCTGCTCAACATATTATCCCCCCTCGCTCTCATCGGCTACCTCGTTATCTATCCAGTCCAGGTAGTCCTGGTAGCCGCCGATAATGGGTAAAGCGATTATCTCCGGGACGGTATTGGTGTGTACCGTCTTGACCGAGTGGGTTATTTCCGCCAGCTTTTTAGCGCTGGTTTTAATAATAAGCAGGCTTTCTTGTGCCGTGTTGATTTTGCCCTCCCACCAGAAACTGGAATTAATCTCGGGTACGATATTAACGCAGGCGGTCAGCCGCTGCTCGAGGAGCAGTTCTGCAATATTCTGGGCTTCCTCGGCGTCATTACAGGTGATAAATATCACTATGTATTCGGGCTTTTCCATTTCATCACACAATAGCCAGCATGCGGTCTACGGCGGCTTTGGCTTTAACGCGAATATCTTCCGGTACTTTAATCTGCGGGCTCATCGTTTCCAGCGAATTCAATATCTTTTCCAGGGTAATGCGTTTCATATTCGGGCATACTGCCTTGTCTGAAGCCGGGATGAATGATTTACCCGGATTTTCCTTGCGTAAACGGTGAAGAATTTCCACCTCGGTGCCGACTATCAGTTCGCTGACGTCGTCGCGGGCAGCGTAGCGGATAATTCCGCTGGTACTCAGGGCTTCGTCGGCCAGGGCAATCACCTCGGGGCGGCACTCGGGGTGCACCACGACTTTCGCTCCCGGGTATTTCTGTTGCTGCCTGACGATATCTTCAGGGAGTATTCTGACGTGGGTAGGGCAGTATCCGGGCCAGAGCGTCATTTTCTTGCCGGTCTTCTTGGCGATATAATCGCCGAGATACTGGTCGGGAACGAAAAGTATCTCATCGTTTTCCAGGCTGGCAACGACTTTCACTCCGTTGGAGGAAGTACAGCAGTAATCCGATTCAGCTTTAACCTCGGCGGAGGAATTGATGTAGGTAACCACGGTGGCATTGGGGAGTTCTTTCTTCTTCTGCCGTAGCTGCTCGGCGGTAATCATGTCCGCCATGGGGCAGCCGGATTTAGCATCGGGAAGCAGTACCGTCTTGTCCGGGCAGAGGATAGAGGCAGTTTCCGCCATAAAATGGACGCCGCAGAAAACGATGACGTCGGCATCGGTACCCGCGGCTTTCTGACTGAGCTCCAGAGAATCACCCACGAAGTCGCCGATATCCTGTACCTCCGGTCGCTGGTAGTTATGAACGAGGATAACAGCGTTCTTCTCATTTTTCAGCTTTAAAATTCGTTCTTCCACGGATTTGCCTTCGGTTTCTACCATAACTCTCTCCAAAAACCACGCTCTTGATGTCAGTTGTCCAGTATCCGTTGGGCGTTAGTATATATTTTCATTCCCGCCTCTTCAACCGTCCTCACTTCCATGTCCGTATTGATTTTATTGCCGGCATCCCTGACAAAGCCGACGATTGTCAGACCGCATTCACCGCCGATTTTCAGTCCGGCATCGGTAACGGCCGTCTTGGTAGCGGCTACCGGGATATTGGCACGGCATATCTTGGTTACCATTTCCGAAGTCATCCTGCCTGTCGAGACCAGGAAAGCATTACTGCAATCGACCCGGTTTATCAATGCGTAGCCGATAATCTTGTCCAGAGTGTTGTGCCGCCCGATGTCCTCGGCGATGCAGATAGGAGTCGCTTCCGGCGTAAACAGCCCTGTAGCGTGGATGCCTTCCGTGTCCCGGTATACTTCGGATTTTTCAAAAAGCGTGTTCATCGCCCTGAATATCTTGCTTTTACCGATATTTATACTGCTTTTTATTACCGGTAGAGCTGCTTTATCAAAGTATACGGTTTTACCACCCCCCGACACAATCCGATAGCCTGTATTTTCCAGCCTTTCCGGAATCTTGGCGTGTGTTAGTAAAACTATCCTGGCGGCATTATTTTCTATCTCAATCGAGTCCAGTTCACTAATATCATCGATGAATCCCTGCCCGAACAGATAACCGACGGCGAATTCTTTCTCCATCCCCGGAGTGATTGAAGCCGTGACCAGATGCTTTCCGTTCACGTAGAGGAGAAACTCCTTCTCGATAACGATACTGACCTCGGCATCGGCGAAATTTCCACCGGTCAGCCTCCGGCATTTTATCAGCTTTGATGTGTCTTTAGCTGCGGCATGACTTTTCATATCTTTACTCTATCCGCGATGGATGGGAATACACTATCATGGTATCTCCCCTCACCAGCCCGGCAATCGTTATCCCCACTTTTTCCGCCGTTTCTACCGCCAGTGTCGTTGGTACTCCCTTGGTGGCGATAATCGGTATATTCGCCCGTAAGCATTTTGTAATCATTTCCAGGGGCTGCCTGCCCGTAGAGGCGGCTAGAGTCGTGCTGAAGTCTACGTTTTTCAGCAGTCCGCCGCCGATTACTTTATCCAGGGCGTTATGCCGTCCCAGGTCTTCGGCGATGCATATCGCCTCACGTCCTTCGTGAAAGAGGCCCGCCGAATGGACCGCTTCCGTTTCGGTAAATACTTCCGACTTTAATATAGCCCGGACGGAGGCGAACACGTCCCCCCGGTTTACTTTCAGGTCCGAATGAATCTCGGTGGTATTCTTACGCCTGGCCTTTGACGTGGCCAGGGCAACCTCGGCTATATTATCCTTGATATTTATTGACTTTATATCCTTGATGCCATCGATTAATCCCTGTCCGAAGAGATGCCCGATGACGAACTCTTTTTCCATCGTAGCGGTAATCATCGCCGTGGCAAAGTGCCGTCCGTCGAGTTTAATCGTCAGGGCGGTCTCTCTGACAATCCTTTCGCGGGCAGTTGCGAAACCGCCGTTGACCCGGGTATACTCAACCTCTTTTAGTATCCTGTCCGGCATTATTGTCCTTCGTCCGTCCTTATAGAGTCACCCGGTCTCAGAATTCCTCCGTGAACTACCCTGGCAAAAATACCCTCCCGTGGCATTATGCAGTCGCCGACCTGACGGCGGATGGCACAGGCGGCGTGGCACTCTTTGCCTATCTGCGACATCTCCAGAACGATTTCATCCCCCGCCAGTATTCTGGTGCCGACCGGTAGTGAAACAAGGTCTATCCCTTCGGTGGTAATGTTTTCGGCGAAATCCCCTGGATTGAGCTCGAAGCCCCGATTACGCATTTTATCGATGCTTTCTATCGCCAGCAGGCTCACCTGCCGGTGCGTCTGGCGGTCGGCATGGGCATCCCCGACGACCCCGTAATCCTCTTCAATGACAACTTCCTTCGAAGGGCTCTTTTTTATACCCTTCTTGTCACTGATACATACGGCTATTATTTTGCTCATATCGGTTTTCCTTAAGTGTTTATAGTACCACCACCGATGACGGTATCGCCATCGTAAAAAACTACCGTCTGTCCCGGTGTTATCGCCATTTGCGGCTCCTGGAAGAGTACATGAATGGTATCGTCATCTACAGGGGTCACGGTCGCTTCGGCTTCCGGATGGCGGTATCTTACTTTAGCTTTTACCCTGACGGACTGCTCCGGTGGCGACGCTATCCAGTTGAGGTTATTTGCCATTAACTCTCGACGGTAGGTTTTGTCTTTAGGACCCACCGCGACGGCGTTTCGCTCCGGATAGATGGCGGTCACGTACAGTGGTTCGGCGGCGGCTATACCCAGCCCCCGTCGCTGGCCGACCGTATAGGCGGGGATTCCCCGGTGCTCTCCGATGGTGTTTCCATCCTCGTCGATAATCGGGCCCGGTCGGAAAGCGTTGGGGGTCTGTCTTTTTAGAAATCCACTGTAATCATCGTCAGGGATAAAGCAGATTTCCTGGCTTTCCGGTCTATCGACTACGGGCAGGTCAAGGTCTTCGGCAATCTGCCTGACCTTTTCTTTGGTTAGACCGCCGACGGGAAATATTGCCTGACCGAGTTGCTCCTGGGTAAGCTGACAGAGAAAATACGACTGGTCTTTGACGGTGTCGATGCCTTTCTTTAATAAATATCTTCCCGTCGCATCATCCCGCTGGACTCTGGTGTAATGCCCCGTAGCTATAAAGTCGGCGCCCAATTTTGAAGCTTCTTCCAGCAGGGCAGCAAACTTGACATAACGGTTACAGCGGACACAGGGATTAGGGGTTCTGCCAAGGGAATACTCCCGGCAAAAATCGGCAATAACCTTTTCCTGGAAAATATCCCGGAAGTCGATGACGTGGTGTGGTATGCCCAGCTTCACTGCCACCTCTTTAGCCTTTGTCACTGCCTCCTGAACCCGGCTTTTACCCGCCCTGCCGTTACCGTTTTTACCGTCGGCTCGCGGCAGTAGACTCATGGTCACGCCGACAAGGTCATGTCCTTCTTCTTTGAGTAGAGCCGCGGCTATGGAAGAATCGATACCGCCACTCATGGCTACTGCTATGTTCACTTCTTTTAACTACCCCAGTTTCTCCAGGGCAACCTTGGCGGCAACTTCACCGGACACGAACATCGAGCCGAAAGTAGGCCCCATCCGGGGTAGTCCGTAGACAGTGCCCACGGCCATGCCGGTTACGATTAAACCGGGATACGCTTCACCGGTGTACTCGACGATAAGGTCTTCCGATTTATCAATCCACAGGGCGCCCTCGCCCTTGGTCTTAATCAGCCCGCGTTGCTCCAGCTTCTTGACGACGGTGGCATCATGCCCCGTAGCGTCGATAACCACCGGTGCTTCCATGACTACCGGATCGAGGGCGGCTATCTGCCGCGGCAGTGAAGCTATCGGCGACCAGTTGACAACAGCCCCGCAGACTTTATCTTCTTTGATGACGATGTCTTCGAGCATCGTCATATTAAACACTCTGACGCCAGCAGCGCAGGCATGGGCAATAAGACTGGCGCAGGCGTGAGGAGCGCTACAGACAACCAGCCCTTCAGCAACGGTCTTGTAAGGGACGCCAATCTGGTCGAGTAGCTTCTCGCCGGGGTGCCGCACCGTTACCTTGGGCATAAGGTAACCGCCGCTCCAGAAACCGCCCCCCAGGTAGTTATTACGTTCGATGATAACCACTTTCTTTCCGGCCCGGGCTATATCACGTCCGGCAACCAGTCCACTGGGACCGGCACCGATGATAATACAATCGCATTCCGCGTATTCGATAAATTCACTGGCGAATTCGGATACTATGGCTCTGGTTATCACCTTTTCACTTACGGGGGTGAACTTTTCCATCTTGGCTCCTTCTTTCTTCATTTACGCTGACTCTGTTATCCGGTTTTCCCCTTAATCTTATGAGTATTTTCGGTAATCCCGGCTTCAATTTCCAGCCTTTTCAGTCTCTCCTCTAGGTTATGCTGGTCTTTTATCACTGTCCTGATAGCCTCGGCTACGGGGTCGGATAGCTTGCCGTGCTCCAGGTCCATTACCGGTTTTTCACGCTTGGTAACGGCCCTCCCCGGAATACCCACCACCGTGACGTGCGGCGGCACCGATTTAATAACCACCGAGCTGGCACCGACTCTGGAGCCCTCGCCGATGGTGATAGACCCCAGGGCTATCGAACCGGCCCCCATTTCCACGCCGTTGCCGAGGGTAGGGTGGCGTTTCATCTTCTGAAGTGTCGTACCGCCCAGCACCACTCCCTGGTATAAAAGGACATCATCGCCAATCTCAGAGGTCTCTCCGATGACCACGCCGGAGCCGTGGTCGATGAAGAACCGCCGACCTATCGTTGCTCCCGGGTGTATTTCTATTCCCGTAACAAAGCGGCTGACATGTGATGTCAATCGCGCGAGAAGTCGCAACTTATGCCGCCACAGGAAATTAGCGACGCGGTGCGCCCACAGGGCGTGAAGCCCGGGATAACACAACAATACCTCGATAGTACTTCTGGCGGCCGGGTCTCTGTCAAATACCGTCCGGATATCCTCTCTTATTCCCTTAAACACTGAATATCTCCTGAAATTCCCCCGAAAAATCTTTGAAAATTAGTATCGCAATCATTAATATTATACCTTATTATTCACTATACCTGGGTTAAATGCCACTCTGGCTTCTCACCCCTACAGACTGTTCCTTCCCCTTTTCCCGCTCCACCAGGTCCTGCAGGGTTATGGCTTTTAATGTATTGTCTATCGCTTTTTTCATCTCGCCCCATACTTCCCGGGTAACGCAAAAACCGGACCGCGTACAGCTTTCGGGGTCGATAACGCAGTCCACGGGTGTTATGGTGCCTTCGAGCAACTGGACTACCTCACTGAGTTTAATCTCACCGGGACGCCTGGTCAATTGCAGTCCGCCGCGGGCGCCGCGCGTGCTTCTCACGATGCCGGCGCCTACCAACGGGGCGATGATATGCTCCAGGTAATGTAGCGAGATGTTTTGTCGGCGGGCAATGTCTTTAAGCTGTACCAGTTTATCTCCCTGGTGTCGGGCAAGGTCGAGCAGGGCTCTGGTCCCGTATCGGGTCCTCGTGGAAAGCTTCAAAATATTACTCCAATGTTGACTAATATAATAAACTTAGTTTAGTTTAACATCACGACGTAATTAGTGTCAACTTTGTTTTATTTGCATCTGGTTGATAGGTGCTTACCTCACCCCTAACCCCTCTCCAGCCGGAATCATCGGTAAGCGACCAAAGATATCACTGGCTGGAGAGGGGAAGTATGTAAAAGAGGGGGCGAAGCCCCCCTTAATAATAACTCCCCCTCTCAAACAAAGGAAAGAATGCTTTTTGAATAAAATCTGTTTGAGAGGGGGTCAGGGGGAGATCATCTGAAATCAACCAAAACCAAACAAAAAGGTCAACTTTGAAAATACCGGTACATATTGTGTAGAATAATCTCTGTGGAGAAGGATTTCAGTCGTCTGCCCGGCGTG
>CAZCZJ010000015.1:30022-34500 GCA_964503235.1 uncultured Dehalococcoidaceae bacterium
CATATTGTGTAGAATAATCTCTGTGGAGAAGGATTTCAGTCGTCTGCCCGGCGTGGACAAGGTTCTTACCGATAAGCGTATCGAACAGGTTGGTAAGGAATACCCGCACGATTTGGTAGTAGAGATTATCAGAAAGTGCCTGGAACGCGAACGTCGTTCTATAGCCGAAGGTAAAGCGTGCGCTTCCCTCGATAAGATAATCGAATCCGTAATCTCTCAGCTACAAGCTCTGGAAAGGCCGAGTCTTCGGCCGGTGATTAATGCCTCCGGGGTGATAATACATACCAACCTCGGGCGGGCGCCCCTCAGCGAAGAGGCAATATCGGCGATGCAGACGGTTAGCCGGGATTTCTCCAACCTTGAGTTTAACCTCGATAGCGGCAGTCGGGGCTCGCGCAACGTTCATGTTGAAGAACTGCTCTGTCGACTCACCGGCGCCGAAGCCGCTTTGGTCGTTAATAACAACGCTTCGGGAGTGCTTCTGGGGCTTATCGCCCTTGCCCGTCGCAAGGAAGTCATTGTATCACGGGGTCAGGCAGTAGAGATTGGCGGCGGCTTTCGCATTCCCGATGTCATGCGGCAGAGCGGCGCCAAGCTTGTGGAGATAGGGACTACCAACTGCACCTACGCCGCCGACTTTGAACAGGCGGTCAGTCCGCGAACGGTCGCCCTGATGCGGGTACATTCCAGCAATTTCCGCCTGGTAGGATTTACCAGCGAAGTAACTCTCGAAGAAATGGTAGATATCGGGAAAAGGCATGATTTGATTGTTCTGGATGACCTGGGTAGCGGCTGTTTTCTGGATACAACTGCCTACGGACTGGCTCCGGAGCCTATGGTCCAGCAGAGTGTCGCCGCTGGCGTTCCGCTTACTTTCTTCTCCGGCGATAAGCTCGTGGGCGGACCCCAGGCGGGGATTATCGTCGGCGAAAAGCAGTATATCGATAAGTTGAAAAAGCACCCGCTGGCCAGAGCCGTCCGTATCGATAAGACCAGGCTGGCTGCTCTGGCGGCTACCCTGATTCACTACCTCAAGGGAGAAGCCACCGATAAAATCCCCGTATGGCGTATGATTTCCGCAAACCTTGACGATATTGAGCGGCGCGCCCAGACCTGGGCTAAATCCCTGGGTAATATGGCCACGATAGTACCGGGAGAGACGGTAGTGGGTGGGGGCAGTCTGCCGGGCGGAAGCCTGCCGACGAAGCTGGTGGCTATTCAAGGCGGTGGAAAACTGTCGGTGAAAGCTATCGGCGAACGACTCCGCCGATTGGATTTCCCGGTTATCGGACGCATCAGCGAAGATGCTCTGCTGCTCGACCCGCGTACCGTATTGCCGGAAGAAGACGATATTGTCATAAAGGCTATTCAGGGAATTGGCTTAAAATAGCGGTCAGCCGAACCATATAGAAATAGGATGATGGGAGACGCCGAGATGAACGAGAAAGAAATGAACCTACGCTACGGATTCAATCCCCACCAGAAACCCGCCCGGATATTTTCCAAAAAAGGTTCGCTTCCGTTCAGAGTGCTCAACGGCGCTCCCGGATATATCAATATGCTGGATGCCCTCAACTCCTGGCAGCTGGTCAAGGAGCTCAAGCAGGAGTTGGATTTACCCGCGGCGGCATCTTTCAAACATGTCAGCCCGGCCGGAGCGGCGGTGGGTATCCCGCTGACTGATACCCTCAGGAAAGCCTACTTCGTCGATGATATGGATGAGTCGCCGTTGATGACTGCCTACGCCCGGGCCAGGGGCGCCGACCGCGTTTCCTCTTACGGTGACTTCGCCGCGTTCAGCGATACCGTTGATGTGCCCACGGCTAAACTGATAACCCGCGAGGTGTCTGACGGCATGATTGCCCCTGGGTATGAACCGGCAGCCCTCGAAATTCTCAAGGCAAAGAAGGGCGGCAAGTACCTGGTGATTGAGATAGACACCGCTTACGAACCGCCGGAAACAGAGACCCGCGAGGTCTTCGGCATTAATTTCGAGCAGAAGCGTAACAATGCCATAGCTGCCGCCGATATGCTTGCGAATATCGTCACCGTGAAAAAGGATTTTCCTGCCGCAGTGGTGCGTGACCTCATCGTGGCCACCGCTGCTATCAAATACACCCAGTCTAATACCATCGGCTTCGCTGTCGACGGCCAGGCTATCGGCATCGGTGCCGGGCAGCAGTCGCGTATTCACTGCACCCGGCTGGCGGCGGATAAAGCCGACCGCTGGTTTCTGCGCCAGCACCCCGTCGTTCTCGGTATGAAATGGCGTCAGGGGGTGGTGCGCGCCGAACGCAACAACGCCATCGACCTCTATCTCCAGGAAAGACTCAACAGGTTCGAGAGACAGAACCTGGAAGCGGTCCTGGAAGAAGTGCCTCCGCAACTCACCTACGAGGAAAAAGTCCGGTGGCTCGGCGGATTAAAGGGAGTATCGCTGAGTTCCGACGGCATGATACCCTTCCGAGATACCATCGACCGTGCCCACGAAAGCGGCGTAAGCTATATTGTCCAGCCCGGTGGCTCCATCCGTGACGATGACGTGATTAAAGCCTGCGACGATTACGGTATGGTGATGGCTTTTTCCGGTGTCAGACTGTTTCATCATTAATAGATTTAAAGTGTCATTGGAGTATTATGTTCGTACTGGGTACTGCCGGACATATCGACCACGGTAAATCGCTCCTGATTAAAGCCCTCACCGGGATAGACCCCGACCGGCTCCAGCAGGAGAAGGAGCGGGGCATGACCATCGAGCTTGGCTTCGCCTGGCTCAAGCTCCCCAGCGGTCGTGAGGTTGGCATCGTCGATGTCCCCGGTCACGAGCGTTTCGTCAAGAACATGCTGGCAGGTGTCGGCGGTATTGACCTTGCCCTGCTTATCGTTGCCGCCAACGAGGGTGTCATGCCGCAGACCCGGGAGCACTTGGCTATTCTTGATTTGCTGGAAGTATCCCGCGGCATTGCCGTTATCACCAAAAAAGACCTGGTTGACGATGAACTCCTGACCCTGGTACGGATGGAAGTGGATGAAGTGTTGAATTCTACCTCGTTAGCCGGTGCGTCCGTCGTGGCTGTCTCGGCACTAAACGGTGAGGGTCTGCCGGAGCTGACTCAGAGAATCGATGAGCTTCTGGATACCACGCAGCCGAAGCCTGACCTAGGGCGTCCCAGGCTTTCAGTCGACAGGATTTTCACCATGGCTGGTTCGGGGACGGTAGTTACCGGCACGTTGATTGACGGTGAGTTATCGGTGGGCCAGGAAGTTGAAATCGTCCCTTCCGGACTTAAGTCCAGGTTGCGGGGATTGCAAACGCATAAGTCTAAAATCGATAAAGCCACTCCCGGCAGTCGGGTGGCGGCTAATCTGGTGGGTATTAACAAGTCCCAGCTGATTAGGGGTGATGTAGTCACCATCCCCGGCTGGCTGAAACCATCCAGAATGGTGACCGTAAAACTTCGCCTGATATCCTATTTACAGCGTCCTATTAGGCATGGCACTACCGTCAGCTTTCATACCGGGGCGACGGAAACGATGGCTAAAGTACGTTTGCTGGAAGGCGATGAACTGGCTCCGGGCGGCTCTACCTGGGCTCAGCTATCGCTGGACAGGCCGGTAGCGGTTGTCAAAGGCGACCATTATATCATCCGTTCGCCCATGGAAACGTTGGGCGGCGGTGATATCGTTGAGGCTGGTGCAAAAAGACTGCGCCGCTTCCGTCCCGAGGTAATTCAAAATCTCCGGGCCAGGGACGAAGGCACCGCCGATGAGGTGGTTTTAGCCTTACTCGAGGCCAGGCAGCCCCGCGAGTTGAAGTCACTGGTAACGCAGAGCAACTTACCGGATAAAGAGACCGTGATGACAGTTGAGTCTCTCGTTCAGCAGGGAAAAATCGTGAGTATGGGAGAAGGCACCCGCCGCCTGCTTTTCACCCGGGGTGGCTGGAAATCCTTGACTGAGAAAGTGGTAAAAACGCTGGAAGAATACCACCGGAAATTTCCCGCCCGTTCCGGTATGCCCGGACTGGAATTAAGCAATCGGCTCAAGCTGGGTAGTTTTGCTCCAACCGCCCTGGAAAATCTGGCTGACCAGAAAGTAATCGTTGAAGAAGGCAGCTATGTCCGGCTGCCCTCACACGCTATCAAGCTTACCCCGGCACAGCAGGCAAAACTGGATGCCTTCCTTGATGCCCTGGTACAGAACCCCTATGCCCCGCCCAGCGAGCTGATTCCCGAGCCGGATTTGCTGAATATGCTGGTAGGGCAGGGTAAAGTCGTCAAGATAAGCGATACCGTTGTCTTTTCAGTGCCGGTTTATAATGATATGGCGGCCAGGATAACGGCACAGATAAAAACAGCGGGCAAGATTAGTCTGGCGGAGGTCAGGGACATGTTCGGTACCAGCCGCAAGTACGCCCAGGCTTTGCTGGAATATCTGGACGGACAGAAAATTACCCGCCGCGTCGGCGACGATAGAGT
>CAZCZJ010000016.1:0-34066 GCA_964503235.1 uncultured Dehalococcoidaceae bacterium
CGGACCTTAATGATACAGGGAACCGCTTCCTCCGCGGGGAAGAGCATTATTGTGGCTGCCCTCTGCCGGATATTCCGTCAGGACGGCTATCGCGTGGCACCGTTCAAGTCACAGAACATGGCACTTAATTCATTCGTGACCAAAGAAGGCGGTGAGATAGGCCGGGCGCAGGCGGTGCAGGCGGAAGCCGCCGGCATTGAACCGACGGTGGACATGAACCCGGTGCTTCTTAAACCCGCTTTAGGTAAAGGCTGCCAGATAATCGTAATGGGCAAGGTGTTCAAGACAGTTTCCACCGAAAATTACTCTACGCTAGCCCCTTCTCTCCTAAAAACAATGGAAGAAGCGCTGAACCGCCTCCGCGCCGAATATGACATCATCGTCATCGAAGGTGCCGGCAGTCCGGCGGAGATAAACCTCAAGGAAAGGGATATCGTTAATATGCGTATCGCTGAAATGGCGGACGCTCCCGTTTTACTGGTAGGAGATATCGATAAAGGCGGCGTCTTCGCCTCGCTGGTGGGTACCCTCGAACTGCTGGATGAGGACGAGAGACGTTATGTAAAGGGTTTCATTATCAATAAATTTCGCGGCGACCTGGAGCTGCTGAAAGACGGCCTGGATATTCTGGAAAAACGTACCGGCAAACCGGTGCTGGGGGTAGTGCCTTACTTCCGCGATATCCGTATCGCCCAGGAGGATTCAGTCTATCTCGACGAAAGACCGGACAGCCCGGGAAGCGAAGACCTTGATATCGCCGTTATCCGGCTGCCCCATATCTCCAACTACGATGACTTCGACCCCTTTGAAGAGGAGGACTGCCGGGTGCGGTATATCACGCAGCGGTTTGAGCTCGGTAATCCTCACCTCATCATTCTGCCCGGGACGAAAAGTACCGTCAGCGACCTGGAATACCTGCGCCACTCCAGGATGGCTAACAGTATCCTGCAAAAGGCCAGAGAAGGCGTTCCCGTCGTCGGTATCTGCGGCGGCTACCAGATGCTGGGACAAAAAATCCTCGACCCTTTGGGAGTAGAATCATCCGAGAAAGAGATAGACGGACTCGGCCTGTTGGACACGAAAACTGAATTTATCCCGGAAAAGTCCACCCGGCAGGTCAAAGCCCGCGTAATTCTCGACCACGGACTGCTTTCCGGGGCGGAGGGACTGGAACTAACGGGGTACGAGATACACATGGGTCAGACCTATTCCCAGGAGAGCGCGAGCGCTTTTCGTATAACGGAGACACCGGAAGGAGCTACCGATTACGGCGACGGCATGCTGAACGAATCGGGCACCGTACTGGGAACATACATGCACGGCCTGTTCCACAACCGCCAATTCTGCCGGATTTTTCTGAACGCCTTGAGAAGACGTTGGGGACTATCGGAAGACGAAAATGATATTACGGCTGAGAAAACCGATGAATACGATAAGCTGGCCAGACTTGTCCGTGAAAGCCTGGACATCCCGGCTATTTACCGGGTGATGCAGGATAAAACTTGAAAAGTATTCTCACTCATTGACAGACAGCAGGTGATGCGGTAATATATTGACGCAATTACCGGTATAATTGCATTATCTTTCTTTTGTGAGGTGCGTACTATGCCATACTATGTAATGCTAACCAAGTTAACAGGCCAAGGAAGAAAGACACTGATGGCGAACCCGGGCAGACTCTGGGAAGTGAACAAGGAAGTAGAAGAGATGGGAGCCAAGATACTGATCCAATACTCACTATTGGGCGAATATGATTTCATTAATATCCTCGAAGCCCCGAATAACACGGTCATAGCACGAGTCGCAGCGCAACTTGGTTCCAGAGGTACTCTCGAGCCTTTGACGATGTCAGCTATTACCATCGAAGACCTGATAAAAGAAATACAAACAGCCAAAGCTTTATAAAAAAAGAACCGAAGCTACCATACCTGGAAAAAGCAGAAAAGGCTCCGAGATATCGGAGTCTTTTCTGAACCGTCAGACCCAGGAAGAGCGTAACAGGATAAAAAAGATGAAATGCCAGAAGTGCCAGCGTGATATTCCTGAAAACGAGAGTTATACGCATCTGGGTGAGACTCTCTGTGACGACTGCTATATGGATGTAAGGTCGCCAGCCAAGTCCTGCGACCCCTGGGCGGTATATTCGGCCACCCGCACGCGTGAGACCGCGGGGCTTACGGGAGCCGAGGGGCTGAATACCCTGCAGCAGGCAATTTATACCTATATTAAAGACAGAGGCAAAGTCACTCCAGACGAAGTGATAACGAGGTTCAATATTACGCCACAAGACCTCCAAAATCAGATAGCCACCCTGAGACACTGTGAGTTGGTGAAAGGTCACAAAGAAGGGAGTAATATCTTTCTGGTACCTTTTAGCCAATAATCGGCGGGACCCTCAAGATATACAATAATAATTTATTCCCGCAGTATCTATTCGGTACTATCATCACAATAAACCAACGGATTGTTTGAAGAAAAGCAATGAAAATCGGCGCACAGGAAATAATAATAGTCGTACTGATTATTATGGCGGTCTTAATAATCACACGAATAATACGCATCGGACGCAGTACCGTCAGACAGGACGAAGACATCAGGCCTGAGGTTATGATGAGCCAGTTTGAGCACAAGACCCGTAAAATGTTTGATTTCTTCATGAAGCTGGGCATCGCACTGGTGGCTATCGGAGTCATTTTGATGATCCTCAGCATAATCCTGGCAAGCTGGACGATGTCAAGCTATATGTGGTCGGCGATAGCCATCGTCGTCGGCGCTATCGTTATTCTTATCTTCAGAAGAAAAGGGTGAAGAATTCATGGTCAGTCCGCTGAAACCCCTGAAGTGGTACAAAAGCCTGGCCACCAAGAAAGGGCGATTGGAAGCCAAGGCATTCGCCGTAGAAGGCGATAGAGCTATCAGGCAAATCCTCACCACCCATCCCGAGAATATAGTTGAAATACTCACTACGGATACACCCCCTCCTGTTTACCGTGATTATCCGGTACGTTCGTTGACGGAAAGCCAGTTCAACTCAATCTGTCAGACTAAAACACCCCAGGGAATCCTGGCGGTCGTCCGATTACCCGCTGACATTTACACAAGCTCTCTGCCGTCGCATATCGGCCGGAAAGTCCTGCTCATGGAAGATATCCAGGACCCGGGTAACGCGGGCACCCTTATCCGCACCGCGGTGGCTTTCGATTTTTCAGGTGTTATCATGACGGGAAGCTGCGCCGACCCGCTTTCACCAAAGTGCATCCAGGCAACTGCCGGAACGGTACTATCGTTATGGCTTAGAAGAACGGCGGATTATCTGAAACTCACCGGCTCATTACAGGACTCCGGCTATACATTAATAGCTGCTGAGGTCAACGGTAGAGACCAGCCTTCCGTCCTTTCTCAACATGATAAAATCCTGCTGGCCCTGGGTAACGAAGCGGTCGGTCTTTCGGAGACTCTTCTGGAACAAGCCGATTATCGGGTGAGAGTACCCACAGTGCGGGAAAAGGCGGAATCACTGAATGTCGCCGTCTGCGGGGCTATCCTGATGTACCTCAGTACCAAAAATACCTAGATTACCGGGACTGGCCAGTATTTTCATGTTTTATCTGCATATGGTTGACAGGTGCTTGCCTCTCTCCTGGCCCCTCTCCAGCCAGAATCACAGGTAAAAGACCAAAGAGAATAATGGCTGGAGAGAGGAGTATTATATAATCGACCAAAACCAAACAGACCGGTACCTTTGCCTTATTTCACCCCAATCAGGCATATGTTATAATGGCAGCAAATCTTCTCCTACTTTAGGCAGAGAGAGAAGTAAATAGTGTATGTATAAAAAACCCATCATATCATTCCTGGCTATTTTGAGCGTCGTTTTTACGGCGGTTTTATGTTCATGTGAGGCTGAGGATGCCAAATTCGAGGTCGGTAATCTCATTATCGAACCATCCAGTGCCATGACAGGACAGATAGTTTCTGTTTCCGTGGATGTGACCAATACCGGGGGCACCGAAGGTACCTATAATGTAATTCTCCTTGTCAATGGCGTAGAAGAGTCCAGTAAAAATATATCCCTGGATCCGGACGGCAGCCAGACAGTCACGTTTAACCTGACCAGAGACATTACGGGAGTATATGAAATTGAAGTGGCCGGACTGAAAGGTGAGATGACGGTAGTCGACTTCGATGAAATATTTGAAAAAACAGTCCAGGTGATGTCTGCCATAAATTCATATCATTTTACCTGTACTGTAGATATAGAACTGTCGATTCCGGAGGATTCACTATCTCTCATAGAGGAACTACCATGAAAAGACGTTATCTTTTCATAACAATACTTATTGGACTGGTTGCCATTGTTTCTATGCTGGCTTCATGCTTGATAACGGTGGAAATAGAGGGCGATTACGTGGATCCGGATAGTCTGCAAATGACCCTGGTTATGGAAATGAATGGCGAGAAATTACAGGAAATCGAAGTGGTGAAAATCGGTGAAGATGTCTATGTAAAAGACCCGGAAACCCGGCAATGGATGAGGGGCGAAGATGTTGAAGTATATGAGCAGTACAAAAGGCTGGAGGAGTTCGCCCTGAATTCTATCAAGTACATACCCGCCTTTGAAGGCACCAACATGCTCGGGGACGAGGATATTAACGGTATATCATGTTACCACGTCAAAGGGATTATTAATCCGGAGAAAATGCTAGACCTCACACAAGGGTTCCTTCCGACGGATACGGACCCGTTTGTCAGTGAATTTTGGATAGGCAAAAACGACTACCTGGTGCAACAGATGCTACTGGAAATTGAGTTTGAAGATTCATATGACGATTCAGAGATGACGATACCTGCCGGAAAGTATACCCTCACTTATCAGTTTTCCAAATTTAATGAACCCATCAATATAGAAGCCCCGGACCTGCTTAATTAATCGTTACACCCCTATTTTTACCCCTGTCTCAGCGTATCTACTGCCACCCCGACATGGCTAATGCCTCTTATCTACTTATTTCCTCCCAAAGGTAAAAAATAATAGCCGATGGGTATTGACAAAAGAACATTTGTTCTATATAATTAGAACCTACCGAGGTGAATCATGAAAATACTCTGTGTGCTGCTGCCGCACTTCCCCTGGAGGTGCGAGGTACTGAAAGACCCTGCCATCGAGGGCCGTCCCGCCATGGTGACGTACGCCGCGGGTTCGCACCGACAGGTGCTGGACTTTTCCCCCGGGCTGGATAACCTGCAGCGAGACATGCCGCTTCAACAGGCACTGGCCTACCACGGCGAGGTCGAGCTGCTCCATGCCGATATTCCCTGCTACCGGTCTGTCTTTAACGAGATACTGGCATCACTGGAGCAGGTAAGTCCACTGGTGGAAGGTTCGGAGCTAGGCTGCGCTTACGCAGGAATAGATGGGCTGCAGCTGATTTACCCCGACGACGACGCCCTTCTGAAAGCAACAGGAGAAGCCATCCCTGAGACTTTCATGTTTCAGATTGGAATAGCCGGGAATAAGTTTCTGGCGTATCTGGCCGCCCGCCGCAGCCCTCCCGGCGGGCACCGGGTATTAACCGGCGATGTTGCCTCTTTCCTCAGGAAACTACCCTGCGATGTCCTGCCGGTATCGATGAAGAGCAAAAACAGGCTGCATGACTTCGGGATACACACCCTCGGCCAGGCGGCGGCTTTACCCCCGGGACCTATTCAATCGCAGTTCGGCCCCGAGGGCAGGAGAATCCGGGACCTGGCGCGGGGCTATGACGATACCCCCCTTTACCCCCGCATGATGGAGGAGGCTATCGAAGAGAGCACCGCGCTGGCTTCGGTGACCGTTTCCCTAGAAGCCATACTGGTGGCTGTAGAGTTGATGCTGGTGCGGGTATTTGTCAAAATCGGACACAGGGGAATGGGCATAAGAAGTCTTATCCTGCGTACGCGTACCTGGAATGCCGAGAACTGGGAAAGGACCGTCCAGTTCAAAGAGCCGTCCCTGGACATTAAAAGTACCCTGTCACGCATCAAGCGTATCCTGGAGGACTATCCCCAGCCCGGTCCGGTGGAGCATGTAGGCATGAGCATTACCCGCCTGGGCTACCCGCAGGGTCGGCAGAAAAGCCTCTTTTCCAAAGTCAGGGCCAGGGACCATTTGATGAACGATATCAGGCAGCTGGAATTTAGACTGGGTAATCCCCAGGTATTCACGGTAAAGGAAGTAGAGCCATGGTCGAGGATACCGGAAAGACGTTACGCGCTGGCACCTACCGGCCGGTAAACACACCGGAGCCGGTGCGCGTGGAGGAAGACGCCTCCGGGCTGCCAGCTGCCCTTAAAATAAAGCGCCGACAGGCTATCGCGGCTGTCGAGGACAGGTGGCGTATCGACGACGAGTGGTGGCGCGCCGAGGCGGTATCGCGGCTATATTATACTGTGCGTCTCGCTTCCGGGCAGCGGCTGGTGCTTTATCAAGACCTTAGCAGCGGCGACTGGTACCGGCAGGGCTACTAGGACACGACCATGTCTTACGCCGAACTCCACTGCCACAGCTACTATTCCTTTCACGACGGGGCCTCCTCGCTGGAGGAGCTGCTCCTGTGCGCCAGGGAACTGGGCTATCATGCCCTGGCTATCACCGACCACGATAACCTCTGCGGGGCGATGCGTTTCGCTCAGCTGGCACGCTCCCTGGAGATGAAAGGCATTGTAGGCGCCGAGATTACGCTTCACGGCGGCTTTCACCTTACCCTGCTGGCAAAAGACCGGCAGGGCTACGGCAATCTCTGCCGCCTCATCACTGCCGCCCACGCCGCCGGTGAGCGCAACGAGCCCGAGCTGCCACCGGAACTCCTGCCGGAGCACGCCACCGGACTTATCACCCTGTCCGGTTGCCTGCGGGGAGAGCTGGCGCAACTGGTTGATAAATCACGGTTTGACGAAGCGAGAAAACTCGTCCGGCAGTATCTCGACTGGTTCGGCACCGAGAATTACTATATTGAGCTTCAGCAGAACCTGGCTTTCGGCGATACCGAGCGCAACAAGAGCCTCCTGGAACTGGCCCGGGAGACGGGCGCCAGGGTGGTGGCGACGGGCAACGTCCACTATCACATCCGCGAAAGGCACCGCCTCCAGGACTGCCTGATAGCTATCAAGCACTGCCGGAGCCTGGAGGAGACCCACCGCGAGCGGCGGGCCAACTCCGAGTACTACTTGCGGGAGACGGCGGAGATAGAGAGCCTCTTCCGAGACTGTCGAGAGGCCCTAGCAAACACCGTGAAAATCGCCGAACGCTGCGCCTTCGACCTGACCCAGGACCTCGGCTATGCCTTCCCTGACTACCCGGCGCCGGAAGGGCATACCCCGGAGAGCTACCTGGAAAAGCTGTGCCGTGAAGCCGCCGTACGTCGTTACGGGGCGGTCACCCCCAGAGTGCAGCAACGGCTGGGCGAAGAGTTCCGGTTAATCAATAAGTATAATCTGGCCGGATTTTTACTGATGTACCACGAGGTCATCAAGCTGGGGCGGGAGGTGATGATAGACCTGGGACTGAGCGACCCTTCTCTCACGGTAGAGGAGAACCCCCCGGGGAGGGGCCGCGGCTCTTCGGTAGCCCTGCTGGCGGGCTATCTCATCGGGCTGTCCCACATTGACCCCCTCCAGTACGACCTCTCGCTGGAGCGCTTCCTGCCGGACGACATCATGACCAACGTGCCGGATATCGACCTCGATTTTCCCCGCAGCATCCGGGAGGAACTTATCCTGCGCACCCACGAGAAATGGGGCTGGGAGCGTGCTGCCCTCACCGGCACCATCGCCACCTACCTGATAAGAGGAGCGGTAAGAGATTTAGGCAAGGCGCTGGGTCTGCCCGAGGCAGAAATCGACCAGCTTGCCAGGCAGTCCGACTGGGGCAGCGCCCGCAAGCTTAAAAGCAAGATGGAGCGTATGCCCAATTTCAAAGACAAGGTAGATGCCCCGGTATGGCGCGACCTTATCAGCCTGTCCGCCGAGCTGGACGGCTTTCCCAAGTACATGGGACAGCACCCCGGCGGCATGATTCTTTCTTCCAGTCCGCTGATAGACATCGTGCCGGTGCAGAGAGGCGCCATCGACGGGCGCTACGTGTGCCAGTGGGACAAGGACAGCATCGACGACGCTGGCTTCGTCAAGATAGACTTCCTGGCACTGGGGGCGCTTTCGCAGATGCAGGAAGCCGTCGAGCTTATCAAAGACCGCACCGGGGAGCGTATAGATATGTCACGTATCGACTTCGAGGACAAAGACGTCTACGATATGCTCTGCAGGGGCGATACCATCGGTATCTTCCAGGTGGAGTCGGCCGCCCAGATGCAGACCATCACCCGCCTTTTTCCCCGGAACCTGCTGGACATGGCCCACGAGGTGGGAGCGGTGCGGCCGGGGGTGGGGGTCAATCACGGCGTCCAGGAATACCTTGCCCGGCGCACTAAACGCAAGCCGGTAACCTACGATTGCCCACTGGAGAAACACGCCCTGGAGCGTACGCTGGGAATCATCCTGTTCCAGGACCAGGTAAACCAACTGGCGATAGACGTAGCCGGATTCGCCCCCAGCGAAGCCGACCGCCTGCGCCGCGCCTTCGGACGAAAGCATAACGACGAGCTCATCGAGCAATACCGACAGAAATTCCTGGAAGGCGCCGCCGGCAAAGGCGTGGACAGGGAAGCGGCGGAAAAGATTTTTAAGAAATTCAACGGACAATACATGTTCCCGGAATCACATGCTTTTGCCTTCGGGGTAACGGCCTACCAGGCCTCCTGGCTGAAATACCACTATCCCCTGGAGTTTTTTGTGGCTATCTTCAACCAGCAGCCCATGGGTTTCTATAACCTGGAAACACTGAAGGAAGACGCTAAAAGACACGGGATAAAAGTGATTAACCCTGATATCAATAAGAGCCGGGCTAAGTGTGTCATCGAGGATGCGGAAAAAGCCCGTCCCTACACGAACGATTCGTCATTGCGAGGGCGAAGCCCGAAGCAATCCGCTCTTTCAGACCCGCCGGAGAGGAACGGATTGCTTCGCTGCGCTCGCAATGACCGGGAAGAGGAGCTGGATTCCCGCTGGAGTTTACCCCGTACGGCGATACGGGGCGGGTATGACAGCAGCGGGGAAGCTCGAAGGGGCGTCAGCCCCTTCGATAATAATTATCTCCCCCTCTCCAAGACTGGAGAGGGGGACCAAGGGGGTGAGGTTGACAAATCATTTCATAAAGGCGCTCTGCGCCTGGGGTTCCTGAACGTCCTGGGACTGGGTGAGGCTTCCGCCACGGCTATCGAAGAAGGCAGGGAAAAGCAGGGACCTTTCCAAAATATCGGGGACTTTCTGGAACGCACCGGGGTACTGGAGGAGGTGGCTCTCAACCTGGCCGGCGCCGGGGCTTTCGATAGTCTGGAAGCTAACCGGAGAAAGGTGAAATGGGAAATCGGGCTGAGATACCGTCCGGTAAACCGCCAGCTGGTATTACCCCTGCCCGTAGAGCATAACATAGTGGAACTGGAATCACCCGGTGACTGGGAGCGCATGAAGGAGGAATACAGCATCCTCAGCCTTTTCCCCACCGGGCATATCATGTCGCGGCTGCGCCCCCGCTTTAACGGTAGTTTCCAGACCAGCCGTGACATAGATAAGCTGGGCGACGGCGCTGCGGTGACAACCGCCGGACTGGTTATCCGACGGCAGAGACCCCACGGTAAGGTGGTGTTCGTTACTCTGGAAGACGAGTTCGGGCACATACCGTGCATGGTCTTCGGGAAGGTCTACGAACGCTACGAACATAAATTCAGGTCGCCTTTCCTGATAATCAAAGGCAGGCTCACGCGGCGCGAGGGGACTCATAACGTGGTTATACAGCGGGTGAAGCCGTTCAGCGCGCTGGACAAGGTGCCGCTATCAAAAGACTGGCGATAATCACGGATTAAAATCCCCCACCCATTTTCATCTTAATCCATATCTTATCTCTAAGTTTACACCATTGTAAAATATACCACCTCTTCACTCTATTAATAATTGACGCCTTCGTGTAATCTCACTATAATGCTCTATTAACTATCAATGATATTGCTATATAAGGAGGTTATCTAAAAATGGCAGAAACGAAATATGGGAAATAACTCATACCGATTCCTGTCGTCCCCATGAGCGGAAAAGGCAATGGTTATGAAGGATGGGACCTGGGAGGTGAGGTCCACATATGCATGGGAAAAGAAATGGAAGAGCATATTATTACTACATCTGCTCTGGTTTTTATCCCGGCAAAATTCATTCGTTGCCCGATAAGCTACCACAACGTAACCAGGCCCTTTATCTTCATACAGGACCAGTATTCCACTAAAATAACAGAAAAACCCATAAAAAACCTGATACCTGAAGAAGAAAAGGCTAAAATGGTTTCTTTTGATATGGATGGCACATAAACATCCCTAGAAAACGAGGAGGTTCATCATGTCTCAGGATAAAAATGTCGTGAGGGAATCAGCACGGGATATCCCGGTATACAAAAAGGTGGACGTTGTGGTATGCGGCAGCGGTTCGGCAGGGCTGGCGGCAGCGGTGTGCGCCGCGAGAAACGGGGTGGATGTACTCCTGGTCGAACGGAATTCCTTCCTGGGTGGACAGTCGACGGCATCGTTCCAGGTATGGTTCGGTGGCGCTACCGTGGCTATTGCTGTCAAGAGTGGAGTTTTACCGAGAAACATTGATGTAGCAACGCTCAGAAAAACGCTGGAAAACCAGGGCGTCAACCTTAGTAAAGATGCCATGGACCTTTCTGAGATACGGGAAAATATTGCACGACGGGGTGCCAAGATAAGCAGGATAGTGTAAGACAGGCAAACGAATATAAGCAGTGTCCTTTGAGTTCATGCTCCGACGAAACTGTTAAAGCTTTATCTGTGTTTCAGGTGGAGCCGGGGAGAGTCCCACTCCACCTGAATACATTGCCGAGTTGTTAATATAGCATCGTGAAATCCGGCTTCAAGCTATAACACCTTAAAGTCCATTACATTCATCGGATTAAAGCCTTTATCTTTCTCAAAGTAAGGCTCCCGGGTACCGCCTTCCCCGGCAAGCATCACTTCAATTTGAATTATCGGACTGTCGACGCGAGTTATCTCCAGCGGGCAGTGGGGTAATCCCGGAGGCAGCGAGACAATCGTAGGACGGGTAAATACGTGTTTTTCCATCTCCTCACCGAAATAGAACACTACTTCTGCTCCGAAATCATCCGGGTCGTCTGGATTACCGCCATACCACGCTAGGAACTCCTGAAAATTATGAGTGTGACAGGGGTTATCCCCCTTAAACGGCTTCCTGACGAATTGATGGCCTATCGTGAAGTCATAGCCTAGCTGCTGGTGGCCGATCATCAGCCCGTCAAAGACAACGCTTTTATCTGACTTCATGGATAGTCGCATATGTGGTGGATTATGGATGTACTGGTCATATTTACCGCTCATTTAAAACCTCCACTAAATCATATTATATTGGGAGAGTCAGTCTCCATCGTACCGTAATATTTCAAACCTATTAAACCAGAGACGGGCACTAGTAATCAACTTTAAGCGCTAAGTGATTTATATAAGCATATTTTACACTCTGGCCTCTAGTTTTATCGCAGCCGCTGCCACTTAATTTTGGTTTCCAACTGATATTAATGTGTAAGCAGCCGGTATTTACGCAAAGCGAGAGGCAATGTAATAAATATTAGTCCTGCATCCCATGCGAGTATCTTCCACAATGAAGAAGAGATGTCAGTTCCCCAAGATAATCCACGTATGGTATCTACCATCGGCGTAACTGGGTTGATTTCAGCGAAGACTTGCAGCCAAGAAGGCATCGTCTCAATCGGTACATACAATGAACTGGCGAATACCAGCGGGAAAACCCAGACAAATCCCGCTACTTGAGCTGTTTCAACATCCTTTACCGAAATCCCTATGAAAACCCCAACCCAGGTTAACGCGATGCCGAACAACACAATGAGCCAGATTCCTAAGAACGCTGGGCCAAAACCCGCCTCGAAGCGGAATCCAGCCGCATATCCTACTCCGATCATGATAACTATCAGGGTAAGATATCGCAATGCATCTGATACAACACGACCGCTCAGGAGGGCAATACGTGCCATGGGTAACGAGCGAAAACGGTCGATCAGACCTTTAGAGAGGTCTTCTGAAATACCTACACTTGTCTGGGTAGAACCAAATACCACCGATTGTGCCAGGAACCCCGGTAAAAAGTATTGAATGTAGGCAACACCGCCGGTTTGAATAGCCCCGCCGAAAACATAATTGAAAAGGATTAACAATACAACATTCAGGATTATGTTTGTTAGAAGCAACTGTGGCAGCCGTAAATATCTTCTGACATCACGTTGTGTCATAACCCAGATATCGGAGAGGGTTTCCAATATTTTACGTCGCAATATATTACCTGCCGCTTTTCATTAGTCTTTTCCGGCTTCTTCTTCAGCGGTATGCCCGGTAATGGAAAGAAATACATCGTCGAGTGTTGGTTGTGTCAATCCTAGTTCGGCTAGCTCTATCCCATCTGCGTCAAGTTTACGCACGATATCAGTCAATACCGAAGTTCCTCCCGGTGCCGGGAAACTAATCTCTCCCATCTCGTTATTCTGGTTCACCTTACCCTGAGCGATTTCTTCAAGGAGTTCGGCAACTCGTGAAGTTTGGCTTCGGTCAGTGAGTCTCATTTTTACCCGAGTTTCACCGCCACAACAATCCTTTAGTTCTTGAGGAGTACCCTCTTGGATTATCTTGCCCTTTTCCATAATGGCTATTCTGTCAGCCAATCGATCGGCCTCTTCGAGGTATTGTGTAGTTAGAAAGACTGAATTGCATTGTTTAGCTTGAGATTTAATGACTTCCCAAAGACCGATTCGACTTCTCGGGTCAAGTCCGGTGGTTGGTTCATCCAGAAATAGTAATGATGGATTGGCCACGAGGGCCGCCGCCAGGTCTAGGCGTCTTCGCATCCCACCGGAATATGTCTTGGCCCTCCTGTTAGCGGCATCCGAAAGCTCGAAATATTCCAGCAATTCGGTTGCCCGTAGTATGGATTGCTTTTTACCGATATGATACAGCCGGCCAATCATCTCGAGATTTTCTTTTCCCGTCAGATTTTCGTCTACCGCCGGGTATTGACCGGCCAGTCCGATGATAGGCCTTACACTGGCTGGTTCACGTTCTACGTCGAAACCACCAACTGTTGCGGTTCCCGAATCCGGCCTGAGAAGCGTCGTAAGAATGCGGATCAGTGTGGTTTTCCCCGATCCATTCGGCCCAAGGAGGGCGAAAACAATACCGGAATCAACCTGAATATTTATTCCGGATAATGCTTTCACCTTGCCGAAGCTCTTGTGAACACCATCTACCTGGATAGCGGCGTTTTCGCAGACAACGTTATTTTGATTCATTAAAACCTCAAGAATAGATCCAACCGGGCTTTTATACTAGCTAATTTTTTCCATATCTTCGCCACAACAAACCAGTGTACCACCACCTGCTTTGGTAACAGTAACTTCGTTCCCACAGATATTACAGCGATATTTTTCCCCGACTTCTTCTACTGCCATGGTTGGATACCTCCTTTCTAAAGATACTTATCAAAAAGAATTTTAATGTAAAGATTGTTAATAATAAGTGATTTATATCACATTTTCAAGTAAGATATTTGGTTACAATCAGATAATAATGACAGTTTTTCAACACAAATAATGGATACTTGATTGCTATTGCATTTTTTCAATATATTGGTATAATCATAAAACAGTTTTAATTTGACCTCGAATAGAAGGAGGTAAACAATGGACATTGACCAATCCATCGAACAACGACTCGGCCGGTTACGAATTTGGAATATAGTTGTCGGTCTCATTCTGGCAGTACAAGCAGTTATGATCGCGGTACTCACTAACAATTTCTCTCTTCCAGTTACTTCTACCTTCATGAACGGGCCTCCGGGCACCGCTCCGGAGCTGAATACTCTCTTTAACATCTCAACCGGATGGGGTGTTTTTGCATTCCTCGCAATTTCTGCCGGTGCTCTGTTGATAATAGCATCGCCACCGGTCTTTCCATGGTATAAGCGGAATTTACTGCAAGGCCGTAACTACGGACGCTGGATAGAGTACTTCTTCAGCGCTTCAATTATGATTGTCTTGATTTCTCAGATTACAGGAATTAGTGACATAGCGGCTTTACTGGCTATCTTTGGCATTAATGCTTCTATGATATTGTTCGGTGCGCTGCAGGAGAAATATGAAAAACCGGGCAAGCCAAGCTGGCTGCCATTCTGGTTCGGTAGTTTCGCCGGTATTATCCCCTGGATAGCAATCGTGATTTACGTAGTAGCACCCGGGCTGACTGTTTCGCCACCCGGATTCGTCTATGGAATCATTGCCTCCCTGTTCGTTTTCTTTAACTGCTTTGCTATAAATATGGTATTGCAGTACAAGAAGGTGGGACCCTGGCGGGATTATTTATTTGGTGAAAAGGTGTATATCATTCTCAGTCTCACTGCAAAAGCCCTGCTCGCCTGGCAGGTGTTTTTCCCGGTGCTGCTTTCATCCTAATTACTGGGCGGATTTTTCAATTCGTCAACCATACGGAGATGCGTAAAGAGTGGCTGGAACGCCAACTAAAGCGGACCAAGGAACTTTATGAATGGGGAGACTACTCAAAGGCTGAGTATGAAACCCATCGTGACAAAATACTAGACCAATTCAGGATCATAACAATGCCGCAGCGACCGGCGGAACACTTGGAAAAGATGGCGCGATTCCTGGCAGATGTGACCGTATGGATAGTGGGATTACTGTGGCAAAATACCGTACAATGGTGGGCGCCTTACTTATTCGCAATGGCCAGAGTGTTATAAGAAGGCGATTACCCTGAAAGTATTCATCATTATGTGATCTAACAAAACGTCGGATTGTGTAATAAGGTAACAATGTACTTTCTTGTGACCTTGGTGAGCAATCTGCCCTATTTTACAGGTGTGATCTCTATGGTCTGGGAAGTATTAGGATAATTACGAAGGCTGAACTAGGCATTGCTTCTTCGTGCGGTCCCGTGACCAAGTTCTTCTATCAGCTCCATTTGTATTTCCTGTAGCTCTAATAGCCTCTGCCACTGGGTAAAAAGGAGATGATCTATTTTCTCATGCAATTGACGAATTTCCAATTCCGCCTTGAGATTTACTCGATAGTCGTGTTCGGACCTTAATCGATCTTTATCTTCCTGGCGATTTTGGCTCATCATAATTATGGGAGCCTGAAGAGCAGCGATACATGATAAGATTAAATTCAAGAGAATGAACGGGTATGGGTCGAAAGGCCTATGAACTAATACTACTGCGTTTATGCCAACCCATAAGAGTAGCATACCCATAAAGATGCTAATAAAACGCCAACTGCCGGCATGTTCAGCTACCCTGTCCGCCAAACGTTCGCCGTAGGTTAGCTTACGATCAAATTCGACGTTAATATTGCTAGATAAAAGCTCGTGCTCTTTCAGGCTTTTTATGACCTGCTCCTCTAGCACTGAGACTTCACCCTTACCTTTGGTGAGAACATAGTTGACATACTCTTCCCTGAAGCGGTTTAGGTCAGAAATGCAAATGAACCCATCAGAAGACCAATCGGGATGCGTTTTCCGAATTATCTCGACCACGGGTTCACAAACCAATGCCGCAGGTCTGACCTCGCTAAGTTTCTTTTGTTTACCGCAGATTTGGCACGGAACGGTCTTTTGTTGTTTTGTAACCATAATTGCAATCACCCCCCAAAGATTTTCATCTGGACATGGTTACCAGCAGCTACAAGCTTCAAGCATATCATAGCATACAAGTTTCGTCCCACGACATTACTGCACGCTAAGGACAATTATTGCCGAAGATGAATAATCCGCCCAATTGTGAAGTTTAAAGAGAGTTTGAAGCTGTATCAGGAGATTAAGGGCTGAACATTCCGCTATTTCGTGTAGTCTGGCTCAACAAAATGCAAGGTTGTGACTTAACTATATACTACTTTGTTACCAGTAACTTGCGAAGGGCATTTGAAATAACGAGATTTACCCAGGCTGATGGACGTCAGTGGTGTTCCGGGAATCCAGACGTAGTCAAATTCCGCCCCACACTCTCACATTTAAGATGGTAGAGTTGGACTACCGCCAACTGCTCACCTCTGATATAGACTCGTTATTATAATAATTTTGAGATCGCCTGAAGGCTACTGAAGTTTCATAACCGCCTCTTCGGCTGCATTTACCACTTGGTAGGCTATTGGTGAAGCACAAAGAGCCGGATGTGTTCCCATTTGGAATAGTGATACTTCGTAAGCAGTCATTCCGTGTTGAATGCATGCACTGATAACGTTCACTAATTCTCCAACACCTGTGCCTCCAGAGACTTCTCCTCCAAGGAGGAGGCCATCATCTTTAGAAAATATCAATTTGACTGTAGTTGGCGCTGCCCCTGGCATACCGCCTGGGTGCCGGCTAGGTGCTTTGGCCGTTCCAACTACTATACGATAACCATCCTGTGAAGCCTGCCTCTCAATAAGGCCAGCTGCTCCAATGGCTAAGTCGCCAAATTCGGTAGAGAATACCCCCATAGTCCCTAAACCCGGATAGCGTGTCTCGAATAAATTTGCGGCGGCAAGCCGCGCTTCGTGAGTAGCGACCGAAGCCAGCCAGGTCTTTACCGGCATTCCGCTAAAATACGAGACCTTCATGGCACAATCACCGCAAGCCAGAATGTCGCTATCATTTCTAACTCGCATATGGCGATCTACCACAATTCCACCAGAAGATGTGCTTATTTGCAGGCCGGCTTCTTTCGCCAAATCCACATTTGGCTGTACTCCAATACTTATTATGACCACGTCGGCTTTGAGAGTTTCGCCATTTGACAGTTGAACCGCGGAAACCTTTCCATTTCCAACTATGTTGGCTACGCTTTGATTGGGAATAATTTTCACGCCTCGGTTAGCAAGCGTTGATTCGGCTTCGATACAAAATTCATCATCAAAGGCCAATTGAAGACAATGAGGTAGCTTCTCAATAATGGTTACTCTGTTGTCCCGATTTTTCTTGCATTCATCAGCAAACTCAGCTCCGATAAAGCCCCCTCCGATTATTATGATATCTTTAGCCTGATTTACTGTTGCTAGCATATCTTGCAGGTATTTGACATCTTTTCTAATGACAAACACATTTTCTTTATCAAAACCGGGAATAGGTAAGGTAGCTGGCAGAGAACCTGTAGCGATGATCAATTTTTCGTAGTTTATATCATTTCCGCTTTCCAGGCGTACGATTTTTCTTTCTCTTTCGATCTTTATGGCTCTATCGATAACCAGATTCACATCATTATCAGTTAACAAATTATCAGGAATTAAATTTTTTTGGGGGTTACCTAGAGTCCCAAAGATATAGGGTATGCCGCAGGGAATTAATACCTGCTGTTCCTGGCGAACAATGGTTACTGTCTTACCCGAGTTACGACGCTTGCAGCTAATCGCCGCGGTTGCCCCAGCAGCGCTCCCACCAATAATAACTACGTCGGATTTTTTCATCGCATTTCCTCACTTTGTTTAGGTTTCAATATTGATATTATTCTTGCTTGATAAGAATTCGCAGGAAAAGAAGGTGACTTCCTTTTCATAAATCTGAATAGTTGGGTTTGGCCTTGCCTCTTGAAGCTCGATAATATTCTTGCATCGCGGTCGTTCTCGATTTTGATTTTACTCTTAAGAAAATATAATAGTCATAAAACCCGAGCGAAATATGTAACAAATTTATGACATTTTGAAGGAAATTGGACTTTTTCCCTAAATCTTATGGCGGAATGAATTGAAGGCTCAAGCATTGCTCTTCAAAAGTCACATTCTGAGTAAATGTGACATTATGAAGAATTGGTATCTTTTTTATTTATGGCCATCTTGTACGCCTCCAGGAAGCGTTGACGGCTCTCGTAAGATCCGCTGAGTGCGACCCTTGCTATGAGTCACGCGCACATGATCCAGCGAGGGATCTCGAGAGGCATGGCGTACATTGTATTTCATTAAAGGACGGATAAGCGACCAATTAATGGGTGTGGTTATGGCATCTTTGGGGCATTTCATTTCACAGGTTAGACATAGCAGGCAATTGCGTCCCCAAACCGGGTATCCATCCTTGTCCTCGTGAATATTGGAACGAGGACACATTTTCATGCAAAGACCGCACGCGTCGCACTTTTCTTTATCTAACTTGACCATGCGGCTATATACCTGCTCTGCACACCACTGATTTAAAAAAAGGCGCTGCAGGCGATAGACGAACGTTGGTGGCCGGTCCTCTTCAGCCAAAGAATAGGGTTTGCCGGCAACACTTCCAGCGACCTGACTACCAAAATCTTCAGCCAGAGACAGTTCTGCCGGCGTGGGATGGTCTGGCGAGAAAAGATATCCTTCCTTAAGATAGCCAAGCCAGAAGTCAGCTCCATGGCAGTGAAAGTAGCCTGCCTCTCGTGCCCCCTTGCGGGCTAAAACTCGCCGTATGGACTTGATGGTATCGAATCGGTAGGTACCATGCAAGACAAAGGTGAAAGTTGGCAGGCTTCCAAGGTCCGGCAGACTTTTTAAGTAGTCTGTGACGATGAATGGCGGACGGAAAAAGTATACCGGGGATCCGATACCGAGCAAATCATATCCGCTGAGGTCTGGCGGCTGCTTTTCTTTGAGGCTGTACAGATCAACTTCGTATCCTTTCCTGCGGAGCCCGATAGCAATGGACTCGGCTACTTTTGCCGTGGTTCCTCCCTGGGAGAAGTAGCTTATCAGACTCTTGGCCATTTATAAACCTCCCGTTGGATAGACTTCTACCAGTCATGTTCTACACAAACTAATAAGGCACTAAATATCGCTCTGGTAAAATCCTTACCTTGTGCAATTTTAGTGCCTTTGTTTCATTTCCTTACCCACTTTATAGAGGATAGGTAAATGTGTAGAACGGAGTTATTTCATATTCTCATGTTATGCTCAGTGTATCCCTACACAATAACGCTGTCAAGCAAAACCGGAGGTTTTGGCTTATTTAACATCTCCCTGGGAGGAGATGTTAAACCTGCTAGTTCTTGAAATACAACTTTCTGACTTTTTACTAGACATTACTAAATGAAAAAACGCCAGCAATCCAGATGCTAGCGTTTAAATTGTAGACTGGAGACGGGGGAGAGTCGAACTCCCCGTCCAAAAGAAGCTGCCCAGGATATCCTACAAGCTTAGCCAGCTCTTTAATCTTGTCCGGCTCACCTCAACTGACCGAGTTAAGCCAGACCAGCCGATTTATCTTTCACCTCCCTCATCGGCATCGGGGAGATGGCACCCCGACTTTTCGGCACCCAATCCCAACCCGTCAGGGTGGGGTCAGGTTGGATGGCAACCTAGTTTTTAGGCTGCAACCATTTCTGGTTCGGCATTTGTTTTTTGCCACCGGTTTTGTGAGGTTAGTGGCACCTCAGCCTGCAATCCTGTAACCTACTTCCCCTGTCGAACCCGCGCGTCCCCATATTGTAAATGTACTGTCTATCTTAATATTATCGGCTTTTAGTGGCTCTGGCAAGCTCTCTATCAATCTCACGACGGGCAATGGCCTCACGCTTGTCGTATTGTCTTTTGCCTCTTGCTAACGCTATTTCCACCTTAGCGACATGACCTTTGATATAAAATTTAGTAGGCACTATTGTCAGTCCTTTTTCGGCAATTTGTCCTGTCAGGTTTCTTATTTCTCTCTTATGCAATAACAGTTTGCGTTTTCGTGTGGGCTCGTGCCCCATGTAGCTTGAGGCTTCGTATCTGGCGATGTGCATATTATGAAGCCATAATTCGCCCTTCTCATGCTTGACATAGGCATCACCCAGGCTTATCCTCCCCATCCGTACCGATTTTATCTCTGAGCCGGTGAGAACGATTCCCGCCTCATAACTATCGCCGATGTTATAGTTATGAAAAGCCTTTCTATTAGTAGCTACAGTCTTAACCGTCATCACTATTAAATTGTACCATACGTTGAGTTTACACCCAAGTAACTTTATACATAGTTCTGTTTGGTTTTAGTTGATTTCAGATGCTCTCCCTCTAACCCCCTCTCAAACAGATTATTACTCGGTGAGTGTTTTCCCGTTTGTTTGAGAGGGGGAAAGAATTAGAGAGGGGGCGAAGCCCTCTCTCTCCTCAACTCCCCTCTCCAGTCATCAATATCTGTGGTTTCTTATAAATGATTACGACTGGAGAGGGGTTAGTGGTGAGGTAAGAACCTATCAACCAAATGCAAATAAAACTTTATATACTCCCTTTTCTGATGTATATCCTACAGTGCGTGTTATAGATAAGTAATACAATTAGCCTCATATGTAAAAGGAACTCTTCTTGACAATTGTCACATATAATGTTAAAATTGTGCCAAGTGGCTATATTGAACTGCCATAATCCAAGGAGACTACTTTGCTGAGGAGAAATTCTTATTCATGGACAGGACTCGGTTTGCTGGTAGCTGGTATCGTCTTCTTAAGTGCGTCTTTCTTCATTTTTCATGCGTCATGGCTGGCAGCGCTGGGTATCTGTTTGATTATCATGTCATTTATACTTCTGGCACTGAGAAAGGCTATTCCCAACATACCGCCCGAAGTCTGCAGCCTTCTGCTGGAAACCGGCGTCGACAATATGGCCGCCCTGATAGAAGAACTGGGTATCAGAACCAAGGCTATCTATATCCCTTCTTCTCTTTCGAATAAATACCCCCGTGCCTTCATTCCTTTGCATTCCAACGGCTCAACCCCCCAGATAACCAGAGCCCTGCCACAGCGACTTATCGCCAGGTACGGCAGTGATCCCGAAGACATAGGTCTGCTGATTTCCACCATCGGTAGTGCCGCGACCGGTATGCTCGAAACAAAACCAGGGGCCACATCAAATGAGCTTGAATCAGCCCTGACATCATTATTCACCGGAAGACTGGGGATCGCCGATGGGACGAGAGTCACCTATCAGAATAACCATATAGAAATAGAAATAAACAAACCGCGTTTAGAAACCGACACCGATTTATCTCATCAGTGTCTGGGAGGACCGCTGGCCACGATTGCCGCTTCTGTAGCCGCCGAGTCATGGGACAAACCAATGCAAATCGCCCAGGAAGAGCAGCGTAAAGGCAAGTACTATATCGAACTAGAGGTATTAGGTTGAAAATATACAATCGATATTTTATTACCATTGCAATTGTGCTGCTGTCCACTACCGTAATTCTTATCGCTGCGGGACAGACTTCTCTGGACATTTTTTACAGCTTATATGTAATAGAAGCCCTGATAGTGACGGAATTGTTTGTCTATTTTAATAAAAAATCACGCCGCGTCTTAAATATTGTCGGTGTTATGCTGTTCGGGGGTTTTGGTATCGTTTTATGCCTCCAGGTCCTCAAAGCCCTCTTGATTTTTTAGGCATTAACTCGTTATATGATGAAAAGGCTGGCCATAATACTCTTGATATTTGCCGTGATGGGAATTACTATCCCGGGCCTTACCGCTTTTGCCCAGTCGACCAAGAACCCTCATGAAAATCCGAATACGGCAGCGGGCTCACTGGATAAAATATCTCTGCTGATAAATTATAGTAGAATCATCTTTGCCGCCAGCAACCGGCAATACACGGATGCACAGGAAGCGCTAGACGAATTAAGAAAGATAGATATTCCCGACGAGTTCCGTATTATCATCGACCGCTTCAATGACCTGTGTCAGCAGCTCTTTACTACCCTGGACAACCTGGACACCATACTTGATGAAACACTGAATCTGATAGAAAGTAACAATATCAATGAAGCGAAAATCAATCTTGACAAGGCAGAAATATACATACGAGACGCTGAAATTTTGCTGGAAGACCTAAATTTAGCCATAGATACCCTGAGCCAGCGTTTCGGAGTTTTTACTCCTTCTGCATCAGACGAAATCCTTGAGGCATATAACCGCCTGGAAGACAGCATGGAGCAGTTGCAAGAATTATTAAAAATGCTTATCAGTCTCAGTGTGAGTCTCAATGAACAATATATTGAAATCAAAGGTCTGCTGCCTACCAGTCTCACTCTAAGCATCAGCCCGACATCAGCTTATATAGGAGATACCATATCCGCATCGGGATTACTTCAAAGCTACGATGAACCTCTGGCAGGAAGAAACGTGACTATTATGCTGGACGAGGAAACTATCGTAACAGTCAGCGTCCAGGAGGACGGCTCCTACAGCGTTAATATCGCCGTGCCTTATGAGTACAAAGAAACCATGAACGCTGTCGCTATTTATAAACCGCAGGGCAGCGATGCCGATAAGTACCTGGCCTGTCAGAGCCCGGGGGTGACATTATTTACCAGGTTCTATCCCACCCTGCTGGATTTATCAGCACCTGCCATTGTTTACCCGGGTATTCCTTTCAATATCAACGGCGAAGTCATCTCGGATGAATATAACATTAAGCGTACTATAGAAGTAACTCTAGATAATGCACAGATTGCCGAGACAACGGTTTCTGGTATGTTTAGTCTTGAATTATCTCCTCCCGATGATATCTCTCCGGGCCAACGGAACCTTACGGTAACGGTTACTCCTCAAGACCGTTACGCAGGGATTTCCGAACGACGTAATATCACCATCGCTTTGATACCCCTGGAAATCGATTTAGAGACACCGGGACTTATTTTTCTGCCCAAGCTAATCCGGTTAAACGGCAGAATTCAGAGCGAAATGGGACCGATTTCCGATGCCGGTATAAATCTCGTTTTCAATGATATCTCAACCACTGCCAGGACAGCTTTTAACGGCAGTTTCACGGCAACACTGGACATCCCCCTCGACTTTTCTTTCCTGGGTCAGCGAGAGTTCACCATTAACGTTGAACCATTGGAACCGTGGGCGGGCTATCTTTCGATAAAAAGGCAAGTCGTCTTTATAAATCCTATAGTTATCGGTCTGACGCTGCTCGCAGTTCTCGGCCTGATATTTATCGTATTAAGAAAACTTCGGACAGCGGGCGAGAAAGACGTACCTCAAGAGGAATTAATAAGGTCACCTGCTTTTGTCACTCCCCAGGTATCAGCCGCCAAACTGACCGGAATCAAGGGTAGGATTATCTCAGCTTATAGAGCCGGACTGGTAATAATAGAAAAAATAACCGGGGTACGTATGACACCGGATATTACTCTCCGGGAATTTCTGGCAATGGTCACGAAACTGTTGCCAAGAATAACCAGGCAGCTTACCGAGCTGACAGTAATGGCTGAAAGCGCTCTGTATTCCAACCAAAATCCACCAAGAAAAACGGCGAACACCGCTGAACAAATTACCGACGATATTAAAAAGGAGCTGCGCCGTGGCGCTTAAGAAATTCCTGCTAATACTCGCGGCAGCCATGATATTGGTGGTTGTTTTAGCCGCCTGGTTTCTACCGTTAGATGAAGACTTCCGGGTGGAAAATCCCCTCTGGAACGGCTTAAAAAACCTGAATACAAGTTACCCTGTACAACCTCTGGAGTCGTTTGCCGACCTTCCTTTATCCTCGGGGGGAACAACGTTTATTCTTATACCTTATCTCAACCTGACTTCAGTTGAACTGGAACAGCTAAACAGCTTTATCAGTGAAGGCGGGAGACTCATTCTGGCCGATGATTACGGACACGGCAACCAGATACTGGAGTACCTGGATCTGGAGGCACGTTTCTCGGGCGAGGTGCTGGTTGACCCTTTACTCAATTATAAGACTAAGTATTTCCCTAAAATCATCCACTTTGAATCCGACCCCCTGACGATTAACATGGAAAGTCTGGTACTAAACCATGCTACCTGTCTTTTAAACACAGAGGCCGACAGCGTTATAGCCCTTTCATCTTCTTTCAGCTTCCTCGATACGAATGAGAATGGAACCTACGAAGATGATGAAATATCAGGGCCTTTGCCGGTAATCTGCCGGGAAACGATTGGCGACGGACAGGTGGTACTGGTAACTGACCCCAGTCTGTTCATCAACAGCATGAATGCAATCGATGAGAACGAGGGGTTCATCCAGAATATCGCCGATACTACTACCTCCCTTTACATTGACCAGTCTCACCTGCCGCCATCAGACCTGCACCGGACTAAAATCCTGCTGGCGCGGGGACGCGATTACCTGGCCAGTCCACTGATGACCGCAGGCCTGGTAACACTGGTGGTTGTTATTACTTTAAAACCGGTATGGTACAAGAGGCAGGAAAGACAAAACGATACCTAGAGTAATGTATTCCTTAGCGTTAATAATATATTGAATGAAACTACGAATACAAAGGAGAAGGTAATGGCTGTAAAACAGATAAAAGGACAGGATATACTGCGTAATATCCTGGCGGAAGTATCCAAGGTGGTTATCGGTAAAGATGATATTAAAGAGCTCCTGCTGGTAGCCCTGTTGAGTAAGGGACACGTACTCATCGAGGGCACACCCGGCACCGCGAAAACAACCACTGCCCGTATCTTCGCCCGCACCATCGGCGGCGAGTTCAAAAGGGTTCAGGGGACTCCGGACATGCTACCCTCCGATATCCTCGGATTTTTCCTCTACCGCACCGACGGTAGTTCTACACTAATCCCGGGACCGATATTTGCCAACGTGCTCCTCGCCGACGAGTTAAATCGAACGACACCCCGCACCCAATCCGCCCTGCTCGAAGCAATGCAGGAAAACCAGGTGACCATCGAACGTGAAACCCATCCCCTTGAGCAACCCTTTATCGTCATCGGCAGCCAGATACCCTTCGGCGGACCGGGCACTTCACCGCTCAGCGACGTCCAGAAGGACCGCTTCATGTTCCGCGTATGGAGCGGCATCCTGAACAGAGAGGAGGAAGACCTTGTCTTGAAGAATATCGATGCCATCTCGGAGCCGGATATCTCAGCGGTGACCACTCCCCAGGAAATAATCCGGTTTCAACAAGAGGTCAGGAAAGTGTACGTCGCCGACGGTATTCGTCATTACATCCTGGAAATCATCGATAGATTAAGAAATCACCAGGATATTCAGGTAGGACCCAGTACCAGGGCCGGGATTGCCCTATTGACGGGATCTAGGTCGTTGGCTTTCATCCACGGGAGGGAATTCGTTATTCCCGATGATGTAAAAGCATTGATTATCCCCACCCTTTTTCATCGACTCCAGATGACAGCGGAGGCCGAGATGGAGGACATCAGCCCCGAATCTATTATCAAAGAGGTATCTTCCGTAGTACCGGTACCTAAAATGGACAATGAATAGGACTTTATCTTCAGTATTATGTCAAATATATACGCTGCTTTTATTGCTGGCGACCGTTATCCTGTCAGGGATTCCCCGGTTTCCGCCAGCACTGGGGCTACTGTTAATATTACTGACATTCACAATACGACCATTGCATCCCAGATATAACATCGCCATCTACGCGGCAGTTATCTTCCTGACGCCGCTGTTTCTGGCACCAGCTCTTGAAAATGTGATAAGTCTACAACCGGCGGCAATTCATATCACCACGGTGGTGACGATTATACCGGTCTTCTTCCTTCTTGACTACAGCTTGAGGCAGAATACATTGCTAATGCGGCTTCCTATGAAGAAAAAGGAAGGGATATATATCTCCGGCACTTTCGTGTCGCTGCTGGTGCTAACCGGGATAATCATATTTATATCGTTTGTTGTCAATAACCGTATCCTGCTATATACCGGCGTCGCTTTTATCCTCTATTTGACCGGTGTGGTATTCGGGATAATCCTAACTATTCGTCATTCGCCACTGACAGCCATCACAACGACCGGGAGAATTATCGCCGGTACCTCCGGTAATATGATTGTCGATTTGATCAACCGGGCATCTGCCAGAATACACTGTCAGTTCGGAAGTCATGAACCCTGGTTGAACGTAGTACCACTGGCGGCTATTCTGGAAAAAGGAAGAGTAAAACTCAATGTTAGTTACACACCACCACTGGCGGGAAATTCCCGTCCGCAAATCCAGTCGATAACCAAAGACCTGAGAGGTTTCGTTCAGATATACCAGATATTCGAGCCGATAGAATTACGGATAATTCCCAGAGCCAAATATGCCGAGTGGCTGGCGCACAAATACCTCGAGCGGTCGGGGGTGGGTATGACGACCGCAGCTTCAATGCGGCTTCAAGCCATTATAAAGCCCAAGGGAGGAACCGACTATCAGGAAAGCCGTGATTACACACCGGGCGACCAGCTTAAAGACCTAGACTGGAAACATACACTGCGATTAAGCCAGTTAATTGTGAAAGACTACACAAATGACGAAGAATCGGCAACGATTATCGCCGTAAATCTTGCCGTTGCCGACGCCGAGGAAGCGGATAAACTATCTTTCAAGCTGGTCACGGTGGCGTTGACCCTGGCAAGAGAAAATATCCCGACAGCCCTGGCCGCCTATAATCACCGGGAGGTTGTCCTCTGCACAAATATCACCGAACCCGACGAGGTACTAAAGCAGGCACTATCGTTGCTGAGAGAAATAATCCCGGTGAAAACAGTCAACCGACACCTGGAAATCGCTGATATAACTGACATCAAACGAAATATCAACCAGCTAAAAAAGGCGAAGTCGGAGCCGGCGCAGCGATTACTCAGCCTTTTAGACTTTAAATATCGGTCTATCGAAGAATTTACCAAAAGTCATCCGGCCACCATCGCCCTGTCAAGTGCCACCAAACAGGTTCCGACCCCGGCAACGATATTACTCATATCACAGTTAAATCATGACGCCGAAGTAATAAGGGTAATATCAGATAAATTATCGAAAAGAAGGTTTACCACGGTACCGGTAGAATTCCCTGTTGCGGCTATTCCACGGTAACGGTTTTAGCCAGGTTCCTGGGAAAATCAATGGGACAGCCCCTCTGCCGAGCTACATAGTAGGCAATGAGCTGCAGGACTACGGTATTGACTACCGGTGAAAACAGGGGGTCTACCTTCGGTACATAAATTACCGAATCAGCCAAAGAATTTATTTCCTCATTACCCTCTTCAACCAGAGCCAACAACGGGGATTTCCTGGCTTTGATTTCTTTAATATTGGTCATAACGGCTTCGTAGGTATCGTCACGGGCTACCACCGCCACCACCGGTGTATGTGTTCCCAGCAGAGCGAAGGGACCGTGTTTCAACTCGCCAGCGGCATACCCTTCGGCGTGCACGTAAGAGACTTCCTTCAACTTGAGCGCTCCCTCCAGTGCTACCGGGTAATTAATGCCACGCCCGATGAAAAAGGCATTGTCATATTCAGCCAGCTTTAGAGCCTGTTCCAGGATATCCTGTTGATTGTCGAGTACCTGCTGTACCTTGACCGGCAACTGCCTCAATTCCATAATGAGTTCATCCAGTTTTCGAATATCCATCCTGGAATATGGCAAAGCCAGCCAGTATAAGGCGATAATCTGCGCGATATGTGTTTTGGTCGCGGCCACGCTTATCTCCGGGCCAGCGTGAGTGTAAACAGTCTGGTCAGCCAATCGGCTGGCAGTACTCCCCACCACATTGGTAATAACCACAACCTCACAACCCGATTCTTTTAATCTTTTGATTGCCTTAAACGCATCCGTGGTCTCACCCGACTGCGTTATTACAATAGCCTTGTTCCCGGCCAACGCCCGACCGTAGTAATTATATTCGTGAGCGTACTCCACTCTTACCGGTGTCTTTACAAGCTCTTCGATGATGTATTTCCCGATTAATCCGGCATGATAGGAGGTGCCTGAAGCCAGTATGAGTACGTTTTCGGGAATATCGCTCCCCTGCACGGTTAAATCGGCCGTCGATTCTACCGTCGACATGTATTCCGCCAGGGTTTCCCTGATTACTTTAGGCTGCTCGTGAATTTCTTTAAGCATGAAGTGTTCGTAGCCACCCTTCTGGGCGTCTTCCACACTCCAGGTTATCTTATGCTCTTCACGGCTGATAATAGAACCGTTACTTTTTATCGAAACACTATCTGCCGCGACAATAGCGATATCACCGTCCTCCAGATAAATAACACGGCTGGTATAATCAAGTATCGCCGGGACATCGGAGGCTATATAATTCTCACCATCGCCGAGACCGATAATTAACGGGCTATCCTTCCTGGCAGCTACCAGCCTGGGCTCACCAGCCATTAAGGCAATCATGGTATAAGAACCATCGATGTCGCTCAGAGCCATCTCCACAGCTTTTAGCAAATCACCCTGGTAATATTTTTCAATCAGGTGGGGGATTACCTCGGTATCGGTCTCGGAGACCAGGGTATGGCCTTCAGCGGTCAACCTGTCCCGCAAACGCTGGTAATTATTTATCGTTCCGTTGTGCACTACGGCTATTTTCCCCGCGCAATCGGATTGGGGATGGGCATTTATTCGTGATGGTTCGCCGTGGGTTGCCCACCTGGTATGCCCGATGCCAATGGTACCGTTTAGAGAAGAAAGACTTTCCGACAGCGCTTTTACCCTGCCTACATCTTTATGGACCTCAACGCTATCATCTCCCGCCACTACGGCGATGCCACACGAGTCATAGCCGCGGTACTCGAGCTTTCCCAGGCTATTCAGCAGAATCGGCTGAGCTTTCCTTTCTCCAATATATCCGATGATACCGCACATAATTTATGAGTCCCTTAAATAATCGAGTATTTCTTTTTAATAAACCAGACTGCGGTCGGGTAATCTGCCGCTTATCATCTTCATCGTCTGGATTTGAGAGTAATTGCCGACAATTACACCGGGTTGAGCGACGACGCTGCTTTCTATAATACAATCCTCACCCAGCATAGCACCGACATTCACCAGCGGGCTTTCATCATTGATTCTGACCTCGCTCTGACCACCGCACGCGGTGAATCGCCCTTTTATAACGCAGCCTTTACCCACTACAGAATCGCTTAATATCGAACCGGGGCCGATACTTACATCATTACCGATTACACTGTTCTTAACTTCGGTAAAAGAAGAAATCGTCACATTATCACCGATGCTGGTGGCGGGCATAATGCTGACGCCAGGCCCGATATCACAACCGTTACCAATGACTACTGGTCCGCTTATGTACGAGCCTGACCGTATGATGGTATCCTCACCAATCGCAACCTGCCCTTTTAAAGTGACACCTGTTTCAATAACACCGCCGGCGCTGGCTTCCATTCCCTGCAGAACGGCACCATTGAGACTCAGGATATCCCAGGGATAAACCACATCGAGCCAGGTACCGGTGGTCTCCAAGGTTTTAATGTTATGTCCTTTGGCTATCATATCATTCAATACGTCCGGGATATCCAGTATGGACTGAGTAAACCGGAAAACTTCGCGGGTGAAGGCGTAGATACCGGTATTTACCAAATTTCCGATGGGTTCTTTAGGTTTTTCAATAATATCGGTTACCGCATTTTCATGAATATTCACCACGCCGTACCTCACCGGATTATTAACCCGCTTTACCAGTACCGCTTCCGGCTTTATCTGCACGAAGCCCGATATAGTATCAGCTTCAATGAGATTGTCACCCGAGATAACCAGAAACTCGTCCTCAGCCACATCTTCCACCTGCGACAGGGCATGAGCCGTGCCCAGCTGGGCTTCCTGAGTGATATAGGTCAAATCAACTCCAAACTGCTCACCGGAACCCATGTAATCTAATACCTGCTCTTTCCGGTAACCGATGACGATGACGATATTACGGATACCGTTGGTGGTCAAAGATTCGATTACATACTGGAGTATCGGCTTATCCGCGATGGAAAGCATTGCTTTCGGCCTGGTAACGGTAAACGGTCTGAGCCTCTGCCCTTCGCCTGCCGCCAGGACTATTGCCTGTTTCATATCCACACCTCAAAATATTTTAGAATTGGGCGAGACAACGCCACTAACAACGGCACCGGGTCCAATAAGCGTGTTGTTGCCTATCACGCAGCCCACATTTATGGAAGCATTAATCCCTGTTTCAACATGGTCTCCGATGATAGCGCCGAGCTTACGTCTGCCGGTGTCCACGCCGGATACAACTATGTTTTTCTTGTCCAATCGTAGATTGGCAATCTTGGTGCCAGCACCGAGATTACACTGTTCACCGATAACACTATCGCCAACATAATTATGATGCGGTATCTTGGTGCCTTTCATGATAATGGAATTTTTTACCTCAACCGCCGCGCCGATATGACAGAAGTCTCCTATCGATGTCGACGGACGTATAAAGCAATTCGGCCCGATTTCACAGCCCTCGCCGATAATTACCGGTCCGTTGATATAGGCACCCGACCTGATAACAGTTTTCTTTCCGATAGCGACCGGACCGTTTATGGTTACGTTAGCTTCCACCTTACCCTGTTTCGAAGGTTCCAACCCGGCCAGCAGGGATTCATTGGCAGATAATAAATCCCAGGGATAGCTCAGGTCAATCCAGTCTTTGATTTCCTGGCAGGCAATCTCCTGTCCTGCCTCCATCAATAACTGGAGAGAATCGGTTAGTTCATATTCACCCCGCGGTGACTTCGGCGTCCTGGCGATAGCTTCGTGGATATCCGGGGTAAATAGATACAAACCCGCGTTAGCCATACTGGTCGGGGGCTTTACTGTTTTTTCGTAAATCCGGACGACCCTGTCCTTTTTCAATTCCACCATCCCCAGTCCACGGGGGTCTTTAACTTCGATAACGCTCAGGGTAGTTATATTTTGATTATGGACAAGTCTACCGATATCATCGCGCTTAACGACCACATCGCCATTCATTACCAGAAAATTGCCGTCCAGCCTGCTCTCGACCATTTTAAGGGCGTCCGCCGTTCCCAGTTGCTTCCTCTGCTCGCAGTAGCTGATATCCACCCCCAACCTTTCACCCTTACCGAAATAGTCCCTGACCTGCTGGTCACAATAACCGACGATGAGAATAAATTCCTTTATCCCCGCTTCTCTGGCTTCGATGAGCAGGTGTTCCATAATAGGTTTATTGGCAATGGGCAACATCACCTTGGGCCTGGTGGCGGTTAGCGGACGCATACGGTTGCCTTCACCGGCGGCCAAAATCACGGCTTTCAATCTCTTTCTCCTTCGGCGACCGCGGAGTCCTTAATCGCCTGAAGACAGCTTTCGTACAGCTGCCGGGCGGTCTCTTCGCTTCTTGCCTCGGCTGTTATTCTTATCTTGGGCTCAGTACCCGAGGGACGCACCAGCAGCCAGCCATCCCGGAAATTGAGCTTGATACCGTCGGTATTACTGACCGAAAGCGGCTCCAGAGCCTTCAAGCTCGATTCCAGGCGGGACATATCAACGCTATCACTGACAGTACTTCCCCGGAGTAAAGGATACGAGGGTATGCTATCAACAAGCTCGGATAATTTTTGCCTTGCAGCAATAGCCGCCAGTTGAGCGGCGGCGTAGATACCGTCGGGGCAGAGCGACATCTCCGGGAAAATCCAACTGCCGGAGGTCTCACCGCCGAACTCGCCGCCGTTCCTGAGTTCCTCGGAAACAGCCGTGTCCCCTATCCGCGTTCGCCTGACATGACCTCCCATCTCCTCGATAGCCATAGAGGCATCCAGCGTTGTCACCAGGTCTTTCACTCCCAGTACGCGGGCGAATACTGCCAGCAGTTTATCCCCGGGGATAAACTCTCCGCGGTCATCAATTGCCATCATGCGGTCGGCATCACCGTCATGAGCGATACCGAGGTCGGCTTTCGTATCTTTGACCTTTTGACATAGTTCTTCCAGATTAGCTGCGGTTGGTTCGATGCCGCGGGGAAAGAAACCGCTGGGATTGCAGTTAAGGGATATAACTTCAGCACCGAGTCGCTGAAGCATCGGGGGAGTGACCTCGGAAGCCGCTCCACAGCCGGCATCTACCACTACCCTGAGCTTTAATCCGGCAGGGAAGCGGGCTAATATAAAGTCGATATGTTTGTTTACCGCTCCTTCATAGAAGCCGCTTAGCTTGACATCTTGCCAGCGGGTCGTGTCCAGCGATGAGGTTAAAATTGCTTCTTCTATTTGCTCCTGCTGAGAGGATGTAAACGAAGAACCATCCGGATTAAGCAGTTTTATACCGTTGTACTCGGGGGGATTATGGGAGGCGGTAATCATCACCCCGGCATCAAATTCTCTGGTAGCGTAAGCCAGGGTCGGCGTGGGTGTCACACCGGCATCCTGACAACCGGCGCCTGACGCCAGCAGTCCGGAGATAACGGCATGTTTCATAACGTCCCGGGAAGTGCGCGTGTCAGTGCCGACGACTATATTGCCGTACTTTCTGCCCACTGCCAGACCGACGCGTAAAGCCAGGTCAATCAGGTCTTTATTAAAGAGAGCACGTATGCCTGAAGTGCCAAAAAACCTCATATACTACTAATTCTACTCTTACAGTGACAAATGTCAACCAAGTTAACCCTGATGTTGAGGCTAGCTGTCTGAAAGAGAATTCTGATGATGAATAGCCTGCACTAACACTTGGCCACTTTGACACCCAGGTACCGGGCCACCAGGTCCATGGCGCAGTACTGTCCGCACATGCTGCAGGCCGAACCTGCGGTAGCCCGTTCGCGGTGAACAAGCCTTGAACGCTCGGGATTCAGCGAAAGTCTTGCCTGCTCTTCCCAGTCGAGGTTTTTCCGCGCCAGAGCCATTTGTCTGTCCGTTTCTTTAGCCCCATTTACACCCTTAACGATATCGGCGGCATGAGCGGCGATACGTGAGGCGATGACGCCTTCCCTGACATCATTAACATCGGGTATCGCCAGGTGCTCCGAGGGCGTGACGTAGCAGAGAAAGTCGGCTCCAGCTGCGGCGGCTACCGCCCCACCGATAGCCCCGGTAATATGGTCGTAACCGGCAGCGATATCGGTTACCAGCGGCCCAAGTACATAAAAGGGAGCATCTTTGCAGAGGGATTTTTGAAGGCGGATATTCATCTCAATCTGGTCAAGCGGCAGGTGCCCCGGTCCTTCTACCATTACCTGAACGCCGGTATCTTGGGCCCTCTGCACCAGTTCTCCCAGCGTCAGCAGTTCCTCCACCTGGGGACGGTCGGTGGCATCGGCGATACAACCGGGACGCATACCGTCACCCAGACTCAGGGTAACGTCATACTCGCGGGCGATATCCAGCAGGCGGTCGTACTGCTCGTAAAGCGGGTTCTCGCGGTCATTGTGCAGCATCCAGCCGGTTAGAAAAGCCCCGCCGCGTGAGACGATATCCGCCACCCTTCCCTGCTGTTTCAAACGCTCAATAGCCTTCAAAGTAACACCGCAGTGTACGGTGATAAAATCCACTCCGTCCCGGGCATGTTCCTCGATAGCCGCGAACAAATTATCGGCGCCCATCTTGACGATGGCACCGTGTTTTTCAATAGCTTCAATACCGGCCTGATAAATCGGCACCGTACCGACAGGAAGCGAGGTAGAAGCAATAATCGCGCGCCTGATAGCATTGATATCACCACCGGTGCTTAAATCCATGACCGTATCCGCCCCGGCATCTACAGCCACCCGCAATTTTTCAAGCTCGGTATCGATGCTGCCGAAATCCGACGATGTACCGATATTGGCGTTTACCTTGGTGGAGAGACCTTTACCGATACCGCGCGGCGTAAGTGAAGTATGCATAATATTAGCCGAAATGACTACCGTTCCTTCGGCAATACGCCGGCGAACGACTTCAACATCAAGCCCTTCGGCTTTCGCCACCGCTTCCATTTCCGGCGAGATATTTCCCTTTTTAGCTATTTCCAACTGTGTCATTCCGGCACCTCCCCAAAATAATAAGACCAAGGGCTTGGGCGGGTAATGCCAGACCCCTGGTCTGATTTTCTCTCGCTTCCCTACGCTCGAATTAACGAGTTCAGGTTCCAAGGGTCGCCCCGATATTATCGGGACTCTCAGCCCTGAGCACCCCCAGCGTTTATATTGTACCTATATTATAAAACAGGACTGTGAACAAAGCAACAG
>CAZCZJ010000017.1:0-33570 GCA_964503235.1 uncultured Dehalococcoidaceae bacterium
CCGCCGCACCATGAGGACTATCAAGCAGAACCTCTTCTGGGCTTTTGCCTATAACACGGCTCTCATCCCGGTGGCCGCTGGCATCCTGTATCTGGCTTTCGGAAATGGGGGAGTTCCTTCGGGATTGCAGGGTATCCTCGGTAATTACGGATTTCTAAATCCCATTCTGGCGGCGGCAGCTATGGCTGTCAGCTCAATCACCGTGGTGTCCAATTCCCTGCGACTGAGGAGTTTTAAGCCAGCAAAGTTTACATAATGACAAAGGAAGGTGTTATCATGGCAATTGACCCGGTATGCAAAATGCAGGTAGATGAAAAGAATGCCCCCGCTACTTCGGAATATAATGGCAAAACCTACTATTTCTGTGCGGTAGGCTGTAAAAAGGCTTTCGATAAAGACCCGGAAAGATACCTGTCTGAAAAGAAATAAGCTGCAACCTTAAAATAATAGGGAGAAGAAACGCCGGTTTTTCTAAAGTCTTCTACCGGATTCCTGCCAGTATTTTTCCCTTAATTCACGTTTAAGTATCTTCCCGGCTGCATTCTTGGGTAAGGCATCGACGAACTCTACTGATTTGGGCGATTTATATCCCGCCAGGTGCTTCTTGCAGAACGCAATCAGGTCTTCGGCGGTACAGTTTGCGCCCTTCTTTAAGCTGACGACGGCATGTACTTTCTCCACCCAGTACGGGTCGGGAATGCCGATTACCGCCGCTTCGTGAATGCCGGGATAGCGGTAGATAATTTCCTCGACCTCTCGGGGGAAAACATTCTCACCGCCGGTGATAATCATGTCTTTCTTGCGGTCGACAATATACACGTAACCCTCTTCATCGTAATACCCGATGTCTCCCGTATATAACCAGCCGTCGACAATGGTACTGGCGGTATCTTCGGGTTTCTTCCAGTACTCCTGCATGATATGTTTACTGCGGACGATAATCTCCCCGAGTTCACCGGGAGCGGTGTCTTCACCGTCATCTTTTACAATCCTGACCTGTACCCCTGTATCGGGCTGGCCTGCCGAGGTGAGTATTTTCTGTTTCGGTGTTCCCAGTACCGTATGCTCTTCTTTGGGCAGGTGAGATATCGCCGGACCGCTTTCGCTCTGTCCGTAGCCCTGTCCGAAAGCCGGGCCAAAAACCTCGATGCCACGTTTCAGCACTTCCAGCGGCATGGGCGAACCCCCGTACCACATCATCTTGAGACTGCTGGTATCGTACTTCTTAACGTCGGGCAGGGCAAGTATAGCCACGAGGTGCGTTGGGACGATACTCATGTGGGTGGCTTTCTCATCCTGAATTATCCGCAGTGTCTCCGCCGGGTCAAATGTTTTAAGTATTATATTACAGGCTCCCAGATACAAAATAGCCCTGAATATGGTATCTCCGGCGATGTGGAAAAGGGGTGATACCTGGATATGCTTGTCATTTGGCTGCAGTCCTGTATTTATTATATACGTGCGGGTATCTTCCCAGACGTGACGGTTGGTATATACCGCACCGCGGGGCATGCCGGTGGTGCCGCTGGTATATATAATATGAAGCGGGTCGTCTTCCTCTATCTGTACGTCCGGCTCTTCGACGGGATAGGAAGTCAGCAGGTCTCGCAGGCATATCATATCCTCGGCGGGCCCCTCCAGCGACAGGTAGTTCTTTACTATGGATAATTTGGGTCTTAATGAATTTACTATATCTATCAGTTCCGGCCCGACAAAGAGGGTACTGACCTCGGAGTAATTGATAAGGTAATCCAGCTCTTCGGCGCTCAGTCGGGGATTAAAGCGCGACAGTATATAACCGCCCTTCATCGCCGCCCCGTAAACGATTGCGTATTCCAGGCAGTTCCACGATAACAAACCTATGGAGTCGCCCTTGTTTACCCCGAGCTCCTGGAGGGCATGTACCAGGCTGTTTACCCTGGCATTAAACTCGGCGTAGGTTATTCTTTCATCCTGATATACATAGGCCTCTGCCTTTGGTCTTAGTAATGAATGCCGGTGGATAATATAAGCAAACGTCCCGATTTTGTACTTGGCTAGTTCCTGTAATATCTTGCCTGTTGGCATTCTGTTCCTCCGTCACCTTTCGTGTTTTTATATGTTTGACTTTTTCAGCTAGGTGGCAACATAATGTAGAAATACTGATATATCGATTCGGTATATTGTACCTGATTTCCAGAAGACAAGGCAAACATGAAAAGGAGTATGCAATGAATCAGGAAAAAATTGAGTTAAGGGTATTAAATCCCCGGGGAGAAATTAAAGCTAAATCCGCCTTTTCACCGAGTCCACGTATCGCGGACTTATCCGGGAAGAAAATCGGACTGTATTCCAATATGAAACAGGGTATGGATAACTTCTATATCGTCTTTGAAGAGCTTCTGAAAAAGAAATATCCTGAAGCAACTACTATGAAGGTTAGCGGCGCTTTCCTCATAAGAGACGAAGATGCCGAGGCAATGGCTAAGGAAGCGGATGCCTTTGTCTATGGCGTCGGCGACTGAGGCTCGTGCACATTTGTCGGCGTGGCCGGCACGGTTAAACTGGAAAAACTGGGTGTACCCGGGGTGTTCATGAACTGCGATACCTTCGATGACGATGCCAGTTCGGCGGCTATCGATAACGGCATGCCCGCCGTAAGACACAAGAAAATAAGCTCGGCGGAGTTTTACAAGCTCCGCGGCAGCGTTGAAACGATAAGGCCTCTGGTAGAGAAGATTTTCGATGAGCTGATTGACGCTATTATTGCGCCGCTGTCATCTGAAGAAACCGATACGTCCCAGCTGCCACCGGATACGGACGGATTGCCGGAGCTTCTGTATATCGGTGATTCTTACGAAGAAGCTTATGAAAACTATAATAAGAGCTATCTCGGCAAGCAATGGGGCGACGGATTGCCCATGGTCGCACCCACGCCCGAACGGGTGAAGTGGATGCTCACGGGTACCAAACGTTCCCCGCAGGAAGTACTCGGAAACATAAATCCCAAGCAGGGGACCGCCACCATCGAAAAGATAGCAATTAATGCCGTGATGGCGGGAGCCAGTCCCGAATACCTTCCGGTAATCATCTCCGCTATCGAAGCCCTGACGGATGATACCTTCGACGACCTGCATGTCCTGGCATCGGCGGGTTCCTTCGGACTGCTAATCGTGGTCAGTGGTCCCATCGCTAAAGAACTTAATATGAACTCCGGTATCGGCTTCCTGGGACATGGCAACCGGGCTAATAACACCATCGGAAGGGCTGTCAGGCTGGCGACACTCAATATCGGTCGTACCTGGCCCGCCAAGAACGATATGGCGCTTATCGGCCGTCTTTCGGCGCATACCTTCTTCACTTTCAGCGAGAATGCTGGCATGAGCCCCTGGCAACCGTATCACGTGAACCGTGGTTTCGCGCCGGAACAGAGCTGTGTCACGGTAGCTTCTATTCACGGCAGCAGCCCCCTGCAGCACTTTTACGGCGGCATGATTATGACCTGGACGGCGGACGGGGTTTTAGACAACATGGTTAATGACCTGGTAAGGACCAGTCGCCGGACACTCAGGCAGTGGGGTATGAAAGGTATGGGTGTCGTCCCCGGTTCCGGTGTTGGTGCTAATAATCACATGGTTATCCTCTTCCCGGAACTGGTGGAGGAATACAAGAAAATGGGTTACGACCAGACCAAACTCCAGGATGAAATATACCGGCGCGTCTCGGTGCCTTACGAAGACCTTTCCCCGGAAGAGGTACAGGCTATCAAAACGGGGATGGAATTGGGCGTGGTACCCCACGAGCGTAAAGCCGTGTTCGAGGAAGTTCTGCAACCGGGCAAGATAGTACCGTTATTAATGATGCCGGAGAACCTTCATCTGTTTGTAGCTGGCGGTGCCCCGGGCTGTGCTTTCTCTTTCGACTATTATCGCGTACCACCGTATAACTACACCGCCATTATGACCAAACCGATAACCGGTGCTACTCTTACCAAAGCCGGGATTTGAGAACCGAATACTCAACACATCAAAGGAGTTCTTCTATGCCTGATTGGGATGCTGTGATTGTTGGCGGTGGACCGGCCGGACTTACGGCGGGATTGTACTTATGCCGGGGTAACCGGCGGACTCTCCTTATTGAGAAGGAAATCGTCGGTGGCTATATCATGAACGTTGAGTTTATTGAAAACTACCCCGGATTCAAAGACGGCGTCGTCGGTTCGCAGCTGGCGGTGGAAATGAAAAACCAGGCGCTCAAGTATGGCTTACAGGTACAGCGTGGCGAAGTCAACGGCTTGCAGGGTTCCCCGAGCAGTAAGTATGTGACCTGCCTTGACGGCACGACCTATTCCACCGCGACGGTAATTATCGCCGGGGGTTCCACCCCCAAACGACTTGGCGTCCCCGGAGAAGATGAGCTGATGGGCAATGGTATTATTACCTGTGCTTTCTGCGACGGCGGTCAGTTCGCCGACCGCGTCATGGCAGTTATCGGCGGCGGCGATTCCGGCATTACGGGAGCTTTGTACATGGCTAATATCGCTTCCCGCGTCATTCTCATCGAGGCGATGCCCGAATGTACGGCCACGGCTATCCTTTTAGACAGGGCTATGGCAAATGATAAGATTGAGATACGCTGTGGGACGAGGGTCGCCTCGATTGTCGGCGAAAATCAGGTTGAGGGGATAGAAATAATCGACGCCAACGGCAAAAAGGAAACCCTGAAAGTGGATGGTGTCCTGGTGCATGTCGGACTCGACCCCAGGACCGATTATCTTCAGGATATTATTCCCTTGGATGACGGAGGACAGGTGGTCGTCAACGAATGGATGGAGACCGAAGCTCCCGGTATATACGCTGCCGGTGATATCCGGAGCGGTTCGCCCGGACAGGTAAGTACCGCCGTCGGCGATGGCGCTGCGGCGGCTATGGCCGCCCAGAGATATCTACAAACACAGTCGTAAATAATTAGCTTCCCCCCGCTTTTTAGAGGCATTTTAGTATATGGACCAGGATATCTATTTTCACAAGACGATAACCTACCGGGCTTACGGACACAACCTCCGGTTTATGTCGTCGCAGGAGCTCTTCAGCAGCCATGATATTGATGTCGGTACCCGCTTTCTCCTGCGTAGTGTTGTCGAGGCGGGACTCGATAAATCACAGCGTATCCTCGACCTCGGTTGCGGCTACGGTCCCCTCGGGCTCTGCCTGAAGAAGCTGAATCCCGGGAGTGATATACACCTGGTCGACAGAGACGCATTGGCATTACGCTACTCACGCTATAATGCTGAAATCAACGACCTGGACGGATTACATATCTACGGCAGCCTGGGTTATGACGATGTTCCTGATGCCGACTTTAATCTTATCGTGGCTAACATCCCCGGTAAGGCTGGAGAGCCGGTTATTGGTTACCTCCTCCGCGATGCCGTTTACTACCTGGCGCCGGACGGTGTCGTTGCTATTGTGGTTGTCAGCCCGCTTGAGGATACGGCGACCGCAATACTGCAGGATACTCCTGGAGTTGATATCATTACCCGGCGTAGAAAGTCCGGTCACACCGTTTTTCACTACCGTTTGGCTGATGAAGTTGAAACTACTAAACCGGACATCGACGGTATTGAGCGCGGTGTATATCACCGGGAAGATATCATTATACATCAGGGCAGCCTTGAATATTCCATGCAGACTGCCTATGGCTTATCCGAGTTCGATTCCCTCGACTATCGAAGCGAATTACTCATACAGGCGTTAATAAACATCAGTACTCGTAACGGTATTAGACATGCCGTGGTACTTAATCCGGGACAGGGCCACACGGCGGTGGCTCTATGGAAGATTGCCCGGCCTCATAATATTCACCTTGTCGATAGGGATTTACTGGCTTTAAGATATTCCCGCCGTAATCTTTTATTGAATAATTGCTCCGTCGAGAGAATAAGTATCTTCCACGGGGTGAGTGCCGACTTTGAATGCGACGACGAATTAGACCTATTTATCGGTATTCTGAGAGAAGAAGAAGGAAGAGAAGCCACCTTTCAGACAGTACGGCAGGCGGCTGAGAAGCTTTCTTACCGGGGGGTGATAATCATAGCTGCCAGTTCAACGGCTATCACCCGACTCGTCGCTGACCTTGCATCACAGGACCTTCTCCGCATCACGGCACGGGAAAAGCGTAAGGGCTGCGGCTTCCTGGTGCTGGAGCGTGTCGTAATTTAGATACAGCCACGGAGATATAAATGCTATAATCAGAAATAGAGAAACACTGTAGAAAATACCATTCGGAGGTAATGATATGAATATCTTGATAATATCGGGGAGTCGGAACCGTGAAGGCCAGACGGCACGGGCTGTCAATGCACTTTGTAAAGGCATTGCCGATGGAGGAGAGGATTCCGAGACTCTGTTTCTCACCGAGTTAAACCTGGAGCGCTGTCGTCAGTGTGACGCCGATGGCTGGGGACTTTGTCGGCGGGAGGGGAAATGCGTTATTGAGGATGATTTTGCTTCAATAGTAACGAAGATAGAGGCAGCCGACGTTGTCGTTTTCGCCAATCCCGTCTATTTCGGTGACCTTAGTGAAAGCATGAGGGCCTTCCTCGACCGCTATCGCCGGACAACCCACATCGGACTCATTGCCGCCGGTCGTGGGCCCGGTTCTTTTCCCTCCGGAGGAGGCACGCCTGCTATCGCTATCTGCTACGCCGGGGGTAGCGGCAACGGCCCCATTAATTGCTGTGCCAGTCTGGAAAGGGTATTGCAGACCTGCGGCTTTGATGTCGTCGATATGATTCCGGCCCGGCGCCAGAACCTTGAAGTGAAGCTGCCTATGTTAGAAATGACTGGTAGATGGCTGGCTACCAAACCGACATCGGGACCACCCTTCGTCCCCCCGAAGCGATAATTATCACCATCTGAATAGGGAGGATTATCCATAGTGAAAAATATACTCGTCGTCTATCATTCTCAGTCGGGAAATACCGAAGCTATGGCCAAAGCAATAGCGGAAGGGGCTGGCGCTGCCGGCGCGACGGTGGTCTTGAAAAAAGCCGTCGATGCTGTTGATACTGACCTGCTTAACTGCGATATCGTGGCTATCGGTACGCCCAATTATTTCAGCTATATGGCGGGTATGGTCAAGGACTTCTTTGACCGTGTCTGGATTACTGTCCGCGAGAAAATGGCGGATAAGCCCTACGTCGCCTTCGGCAGTTACGGTGGGGGTGGTCGTCAGGCAATCGACACTGTTGAAGGTATCTGCAACGGACTAAAAATGAAGATGGTAACCGAAAGCCTGGCTGTCCAGCGTCAGCCCACAGAGGAAAACCTTGATGCCTGCAAAGAACTCGGGAAAAAGCTGGCAGCACAAAAGTATTAGGAAAAGGCCTGCTTCATGGAGCAGGCCTAACTCTGGGGATTAACGTATCTTAATATACTGGTCTTATATCGCGTTCTTTGCTATACGTGATGATGACACCTGACCTGGTGGTTTGCTTTTACTCTCCTCATCTCCGGCACTTCTTCTGAACATTGTGCCGAGGCTTCGCTACAGCGTGTGTGGAACCGGCAACCGGGAGGCGGATTTAACGGCGAGGGCATTTCTCCACTTAAAATAATCTGCTGGACTTCCTCGGTTTCATCCTCGGGCAATGTCAGCACGGATGCGGATATTAACGCCTTCGTATAGGGATGTAGAGGATTTTGAAATAGCTCTTCAGCGTCACCGTATTCAACTATCTCTCCCAGGTACATAATCGCCACACTATGGCTCATATAACGTACCGTTGCCAGATTATGCGCTATGACCAGATAACTCAGATTATGCTGGTCCTGAAGGTCTTTAAGTAGATTCATTATCTGTGCCCGAATTGACACATCCAGGGCGGAGACAGGTTCATCCAGCACTACCAGGTTAGGATTCAAAGCTAAAGCGCGTGCCACCGCGATACGCTGTCGCTGCCCTCCGCTGAACTCATGCGGGTAAAGATTGGCATGTTCAGCTTTCAGGCCCACATCGTCGAGTATCTCCAGTACTCTGTTGCGGATTTCCTGCTTAGTTCTCTTGGTGTTTACCACCAGCGGCTCACCTACAATATCTCTGACCCGCATTCTCGGATTCATCGAACTCCAGGGATTCTGCTGTACCGACTGCACGTTTGGCCGATACTGTGCCTTAATCTTTGCCGCTGAGAATTTACTCAGGTCTTCTCCTTTGTACAAGATGGTACCGGAGGTTAACTTCTCCAGTAACAATACCATTTTGGCTGTGGTAGTCTTACCGGCCCCCGATTCTCCTACCAGGCTTAGCGTTTTACCCTGTTCTACGGTAAATGAAATACCGTCGATTGCCCTTACCCAGCCAACCGTTCTCTGAAGAAGCCCTTTGGTAACCGGATAATGTTTGGTCAGGTTCTGTCCTTCTAATATAACTTCTGCCATAATCTATTTCACCCTCCAGCAAGATACGAGGTGGCCGTCACCGACATCTATCTCGGCGGGCTGTTGTTCACGGCATTTATCCATTACCTGGCTGCAACGAGCCGCAAACCGACAGCCAGGGGGCAGGTTCAGAAGTGAGGGGGGTTGTCCTTCAATCGAGAAAAGACGTTTATCCTTCTCTTCGAGACGGGGCACCGAATTAATTAAAGCAACTGTGTATGGGTGTCTGGGATCTTTGAATATTTTACTGGTCGTGGCTGTCTCTACTATCCTTCCGGCATACATCACGCCCACCCGATGGCACATCTTGGCGACAACGCCGAAGTCGTGGGTAATAAAGAGAATACCCACATTGGTCGTTCTCTGGACGTCCTGGAACAGAGCGATGTATTGAGCCTGTATCGTGGCATCTAGAGCGGTTGTGGGCTCATCGGCAATCAGTAAGTTCGGACGGCAGGACATCGCGATAGCCCCGACTACTCGCTGTCTCATGCCTCCACTCATCTGGAAAGGATAATCCCGGAGACGGGATTCAGGTGCTGGTATCTTCAGCAATCGCAGTGCCGAGATTACCTCATCGGTAACCTTGTCATCTTGGAGTCCCTGGTGTAGCTTTATCGATTCCGCTATCTGGTTTCCCACGGTATATACCGGATTGAGTGAAGTCATCGGGTCCTGGAGAATCATCGATATCTCTTTACCCCGTACAGACCTCATCTCCTTCTTGCTAAGCTCCAGGATATTCCTTCCGTTAAGGATGATTTTACCCCCAACAATTCTGCCGGCAGGTTCCGGGAGCAGGCGAAGAAGTGATAGACCGGTCACCGTCTTTCCACAGGCGGACTCACCCACCAGCCCGAACGTCTCTCTTTCGTCCACGTGGAAGCTTATCCCATCAACAGCTTTTACCTCACCGGCTCTGGTAAAGAATGAGGTGTGTAGGTCCTCTACTTGAAGAATAGTCTTACTCATAATTGTCTCAACCTCGGATCTAATTTATCGCGCAGCCAATCACCCAAAAAGTTCCCAGACATCACTACCAGTCCGATAGCGATACCGGGGAAGGCGGATATCCACCATGCCGTATCGAGATAGCCTCTGCCGTCGTTAACCATCGAGCCCCACGAAGCCGTCGGCGCCGGGACACCGATACCGAGAAAGCTTAAAACGGCTTCCGCCAGGATAACCATCCCCACGGATAGCGTAATCATAACTACCAACGAATTGATGACGTTAGGGAAAATGTGCCGGAGCATGATTCTCCAGGGTGAGGCACCGCAAACACGTGCCTGCGCCACGAAATCGGAATCGCGTATCTTCAAGGCTTCTCCTCTGAGCAGACGCGCGTAGGGGGCCCAGCCGAGTATGGACAGAGCGAATACTACCGTCCAGTAACCCGGCTGGATGGCGACGGCCAGCAGCATGGCCATAAGAAGACCGGGAAATGACAAAGCTACATCCGTTACCCTCATGATAAAGCCATCAATACGCCCTCCGGCGTAACCGGCGAATATCCCGAGCACCGTCCCGATACATGCGGTAATGGAGATAACCAGCGCCGAGATGCTGAGAGATATCCTGCTACCATAGATAATACGGCTCAGGACGTCCCGTCCCAGTTTATCCGTCCCGAGCAGATATTCGCTTTTGCCTCCATCCATAAAAGCTGGTGGCAGAAACCTGTCTCTGATCACAACGTCATCAGGGTCATGCGGCGATAGTCTAACATTGGGTAGACCAAGCCATGACAGGTCGGCAAATACCGCCATTATAACTACTAAAAACATGATTATTAACGGGATAATCAGTGACAGCTTCCTGATAACCCGCGCTCGCAAAGGAAGGCCGGTGAACTTCTTCTTGGGCTTTTCTTCAGTTGTATCCGGCATCGTATTCAACATAATTCAAAAACTCTAGGACCTCTGGTATCTGATTTGCGGATCAATGTAAGCGTAAGAGATATCTACAAGGAGGTTTATGCTAAGAACGAAAATTGCTACGATAATGGTAATTGCCTGTACTATGGCGAAATCACGAGAAAAAGTCGTTTCGACCAGCAGCTTGCCTATGCCTGGCCAGTTGAAAATGGTCTCGGTAATGACGGCGCCGGTAATAAACATGGCGAAGATCATGCCCGACACCGTCAGAGGCGTTATTATGGCGTTCCTCAGGGCGTGCTTCCAGATAACAACCCTCTCGGGAAGTCCCTTAATTCTGGCCAGCTTGATATATTCGCTATCGAGGACATCAAGCATGCTGGAACGGACCAGGCGCATCATACCCGGCATCATGAAGAAGACCATGGTGGCGACCGGCAGTACATAGTGGGATGGGGTAGCCATGCCGGCAACCGGCAACCAGCCTAAATTCACGGAAAAAATCAGCACGGCCATAATAGCCACCCAGAAGCCCGGCAAAGCCTGCCCCAGCACCGCCAGAAATTTTATACCCTGGTCCCAGATGGAGTCACGGTAGGTTGCCGCTAAAATCCCCAAGAGAAGCGCCAGCAGCATGCCAATGAAGAAGGCGGGAACAATTAATTTGAGGGTATTGGGCAACGCCTGGCCGATTATACCGATGACTGGTTTTTCTTTGACGAGCGAATCGCCGAAGTCGCCTTGGAAAAGGTCTCCCATGTAAATTATGAATTGCTCGCCCCATGACTTATCCAATCCCCACTTGGCTTTGACAGCCTCATATTGTTCCACCGTCATATTGGGGGATGCTATCAGACTCAAGGGATCGCCGGAGGCACGGACGAGAAAAAAGACCAGTATGGTGATACCGATAAGGGCGATAAAAGATTGCAAAAGCCTGATAATGATGAAACGCGTCATCTATCTTTATCCTTAACGATGGTACAGCTTTTGATGAGCACCGCGTACTCTGGTATTGGCTCTATCCCAGATTATATCAGCTTATATGAGGAACATCAAATTTTCCGTCATTATGATATCAAAACCTGTAGATTGTCACCAATCTCTTCAGGAGAGGTTTATTATTGAGTGGTGATAGAATTTTTACTCCCGACGGAAAACATGAAGCCATTTATCATTAGAATAACGGATACTTACTTACCCGGATTCCGGGGCGAGGTGTAGGGCCTCGCCCCGGAATCTCGTTATTGTTGTCAAGTGAGCCTAAAACGTGGCGTACAACTTATTGAGCGTGCTCGATGCCGTTCCAGGAGTCCCAATAGCTCACCCAGGTTCGGCCGGTCCATCCCCCGATGACTTCCGGGTTCCAGACAACATATTGATCCGTCTGAGCGACACCGATATTGACGTACATCGATTTAGCGTAGACCTCGAAGTCGTTAAAGTACTGAGCGGCTAAGTTGGGGTCCATCTCACCGGCGGCTTTGAGATAGAGCTCGTCCGCGGTCGGGTCGTTACCGGCGTTGTGGATACCCCAGGAACAATACATGTTGGCGGCATGATACGTGGAGTTAAAGAAGGCATCGTAGTTCCACATGCCTATCCAGCCTATATTCTCCTCGTCGCCCGTGAAGCGTTGGAAGCCGTTGAATATGTAGGCGCTAAAGATAGTGGCATCGACAATGCGCAGCTCGACCTGAAGACCAACATCCTGCCAGTAGCTCATGAGGAGCAGGAAGATGTCCGGTCCTCCGCCAAGCCCGGCGGTGGACGTCGTGTAGCAGGTGATGGTCGGGTCATCGAAGGCGTCCGGATAGCCGGCTTGCTCCAGAAGGTTCATGGCTAATTCGGGGTCATACGGGTCGGGACCTAGGGCATCGCTCCATCCGTAACTCCCCGGATACATGTAGAACTGGCCACCCGGTGTGGCATAACCTGCAAACAGGGTATCGCATAACTCCTGGCGGTCAATGGCGTAGGACAGGGCCTTTCGTACGCGGATGTCAGTTATCGGCCCGGCCTGCTCCTGAGAGTACCAGGAGCCCTGGAGAGCCAGACTGGCTGTGCCGGGGACACCGATCTTAAACGCAGTGAACCCATCGGCTTTAAGAGCGTCAATCTGGTCCCTGTCAGGGTAGGCAACCATGTCAACTTCACCTGTCTTAAGCATGGCGATGCGGGTAGCTAGCTCGGGTACCTGGAGCTCGGTGTAATACTGGAAGTGGGGTATTTCTTCCGGCAGCCAGTATTCGGTATTGGCTTCAAATGTTATACTTGTTTCCGAAACGAGTTCGACGAACTTCCAGGGACCGGAGCCGATGGGATGGGCACGGAACTCGTCCATACCAACTTCCTCGTAGTAGTCCTTGGGCAGGATGCGTAGCCAGGCGAAAACGATAATCTGAGACGGCTCGGGGTGGTCCTGGACGAACTGGAAGGTATAGTCGTCGACGACCCTGGTTTCAACCTGGTTGTAGGCTTTGCTGAGGTAGAAAGACCAGGGATTGGTTGCCTGGCTCATATCCGAGAACCGGTCAAGTGAGAACTTGACATCATAGGCGGTCAGCGGGTCGCCGTTGTGGAACTTGATGCCCTCATGGATTTTGAAAGTCCAGGTATTCCCTTCGAGCGTCCATTCGTCAGCTACTCCAGGGCTGAGATTCCCATCTTTGTCCCACCGGAGCAGGGCGTCATAATAAGCCCAACCCCAGGTGGATTCGACGTTAATGGGGTCGGTCGACTCGTTGCCGAAGTCCGCCACGGCGACGGTTAACGAGCCGTAGGGCTCTGCAGGAGCTGCAGTGGTGGTTGGCGGTGGTGCCGTGGTTGTAGTGGTTGGCGGTGGTCCGGTTGTTGTGGTTGGCGGTGGTCCGGTAGTCGTAGTGGTTGGCGGTGGTGCGGTGGTTGTCTCTTCTGGTTCGCCGCAACTGCCAATAACCAGACTGACCGCAAGTACCAGGATTAACGGAATAAGTAATAGTTTTTTCATTTTACCTCCTCTTTTTATTAGGTCTATATATTATTTTTCAAGTCTTGCCTATTATTAAACCCTCCTTATCACTTTGTATTTGGGTACTACCCATAGAAATTTATGGATAAGGACAGTATTGCCCATTAATTATTACATGCTAATATCTTAATATATTCATTCATTTTTTTAAATTGAATATAATATAAAACACATTCCTTGGTTTGTCAACCATGAATTTTACAGCTATACATTTGTGTCTGTCAATTTCCTCAGCCTTGTCAGGAGTAATGTACTTTTCCAGTTATCTAGTAAACCAGGTAGATCCTTATTTTGATTTTACCCAATGGTACAAAGAATTGCAATTAAAGGGCTCTACTAACAAACTATAGACGCTTACATCCGTATAGTCAAGGCGCTGGCCCTTAAATAACATATACATGGATATGGAACCGGAGCACGTCTCTCTGAAAAGCACGTATTTAGTATGATGTCGTTAAAGATACATTATTATTAACGAGATAACCACACAAGAAGAACGTGCAGCATACTATGATTATGCTAAAATGTTCGTATGGCTGAACCATCTTTCAAAGAGCCGTTGTCATTCACTAATGAATCACCATTTTCAAAATTGATACCTCCATCCAATAGGAGTTCTGTTTTCCTCTTTTGTATTCTCAATTTATTCTGGTGGGTAGGACTCTACCTGTATGTTCCGATATTTCCTGTTTACATACAATCAGCCGGAACTAACCTTAATATGGTGGGAGTGATACTTTCAGCCTACGCAATACCTCAGGTTTTATTCCGCATTCCCTTGGGTATCTGGTCGGATAGATTACGCCGGCGAAAACCTCTGGTTGCGGGCGGTATTATCTTCACATCGTTAGGAGCACTTGGCCTCGGCCTGACGACGAATCCCTGGATATTATTCTTATCGAGGATGACCACCGGTATCGGGGCAGCTGCCTGGGTGGTCTTTCCCCTCTACTTTAATGCCTACTATCCAGCGAATGATAGTGGGAAAGCAATCGGATTGATTAACTTTGTCCGGAGTGTTGCGCTTATAGCAGCTACTGCCGGGAGCGGATTCATTGCTGAAGGATTTGGCATGAACAAGCCTTTCTTCCTGGCGGCCCTGCTTGGAGTACCCGCTTTGCTCGCTTTATCGTTGACTAAGGAATCTCCGATAAGTCAGGTGTCAGCTCCATCAAGGCGAAGCACTCTGTCTGTGGCTACCCGCCCCTTGCTTGTTACAGTATCTTTGATGGCAATATTGTTACATTTTGCCGTCTTTACGGGGGTATTTGGCTTCATTCCGATTTATGCAGCGGAAATAGGCGCCTCCGATGGCGAACTGGGTCTCATCACCATGATAAACCTGGGATTTTCAGCCTTTGGGGCACTAATAGCGGTTTGGATTTGGGAGAGGTTGGGCTACCGCATAACAATAACTTTGAGTGCATTTCTTATCAGTATCAGTCTATTTGTCATTCCTTTCATTACTGCAGTCCCCGTTTTAATGGCCAGTCAGATTAGTTGTGGATTGGGTAGTGGCGTGCTTATGACGTTGTTTATGGTTCTTAGCATCCATGGCGTACCACAACAACATCAGGCGACAGCCATGGGAGTTTTTCAGGCTGTCTATGCCGTCGGTATGTTAGCCGGTCCCCTTACCTCTGGATTTCTGGGTAGCAGCCTGGGCTTGTCAACCGTATTCTATCTGGCGGCTTCTTTAATTATCGTAATTATGATATTAGCATTTCTGCCCGTGTTTTCAAGACGTGCCGACGGATAAATTCCTGCCTATTCCTTCTTCTCTGGTGGAGGTGGTGGCGGCATCTTCGGTGGTGGTCCCTGCTTTGTCTGGAGTGGTTTACAGATAATCTCCGTAATGTGGAGTTCCGGCAAACGAGTAGAAGGGGCGGCAATCGCCACTACCGCCGTATCCGCCCCGCGACCACTACCAGTGACGGCGATGACTTCCTCACCGACTTCTAAATGCCCGCCGTCCGTAGCCATGAAAATTATTTCTACACAAACTTTCATCCCCTGGCAAAAAGTACGCAGGAGATTGGCCATTATCCTGGGTGTATCCATCCCGTACAGGTTCTCGGTATGGAACAGCATGGTGCCGAAGTGAACCGAATGCCCCTGTTTTTCCAGCTCCTGGACCAGCTCAGGTGTGAACCGCTGTCCGGCCATAAAACCGTACTGATGCGGCACCACAACGATTTTTATCCCGCTGTCTGCCCAGAGCCTGGCGGCCATACGCGCGGTCTCGCCTCGCGTTGAGGCAAGAACGATTTTCTTGATACCACGAGCCTTAGCCCTCTCAGCCGCAAGCTGTAGGGTGGCTTCGGTATTTTCTATTCCCGGTTCCTCAAAATAGACGATTTTTTCTTCCAAGTCTGACCTCCTGAATATATATGATTAAATTTTACCACATTTGAGAGTAATTACACTGATTCGAAGGCTGAGGAATGATTTCTTGAGAGAAACCTAAATACAATCAATATATGCTATAATTATATGTAATAATAAGTAGAGGTGCGATATGCCTTTCTCAGAGTATATTGTCAAGCAGGCGTGGAGAAGGTCAGGGGGTAGATGCGAGTGTGTTATAAAAACGCACGGTCATGCTAGAATATGCAAGAAGAAATTACTTGAATTATACCGGGGTGATGACGAATCAGACTACGGGTGGGAGGCCCACAGTAAAAGTGGTTCGTACTTGAATAATATAGCGGACTGTGAAATTCTCTGCTGGGATTGCCAGGAGGAGATGCATTACATATAAAAGCCATCCATCCCGCCTCCGTAGCATCGGAGGTAATTACCTGTAACGTGCCTGTATGCATTGCTCGGAATGCACTGCTTATTATCTCAAAGCACTATTCCGTAATTCTTCTGTAGCCTTGTTGTCAACCTCAAATGATTGCGGGTCGATAACTACCCCGTAGTCCTGTCGGGCGCTTTCGATTGAAACATAGCCATTAATAACGTCCTGACGTACATCTTCGGTATTTCTTTCCGCCGGATTCCCGTACCCCCCTCCACCGCCCGCCACAGCTATCACCCGGCATCCTGCCGCCAGTGGCCTGCCTGAAGTCTTGAGAATCTCAAACTCTTCTTCGTTTTCGGGCCTGATTATCGAGTAATTCCTCAGGCCTTCTTTCCCCCCATCGACACCCCAGTGTGGAGATTTACCCTTTTCGACAAAAGCGAAAAGCGTTGCCGATGAGAGAAGCCGAATCTGAAGACTGGAACCAAGACCGCCCCGGTGTTTCCCGGCCCCGCCGCTATCCCGTATAAGCTCATATTGTTCTACCATTAGTGGAAAAGTTGATTCCGTTAATTCTATAGAGCTTCCTTGGCCGCCGCCAGCCCCGGCAATAGAGTGATGAGCAGTGCAGTTATCACCGTCGGAATACAGGTCAGCACCATTGCCGATTGCGGCGCTGGAAAGGGTTGCCCAGTGTCTCCCGGTATCGGGATTAATACCAAAAAATCCCATGCCGCACACATCACCCCCGGAACAGGCGGGGATTCTCTCCGGAAGAATTTTGTAAAGGGCTTTGTTTATCAGTTCTAATATTGTTGAAGCCACGTTGCCGCATAAAAAGCATGGTGCTGTAGGACCGGCATTATAGACACAGCCTTCAGGAGCTATCACCGTAACCGGCCTGTTAGACCCTTCGTTGGCTGGCAGTTCCGGGCTCGTTAACGCCTTTACGGCCATTCTTGACGCCGACAGGGTGGTAACCCACAGTCCGTTCATGGGACCTCTCTGCTCCGGGTCAGAGCCGGTGAAATCAATCGTAATATCACTCCCTTTTACCGTTATCGTGACCTTTGTCTTAATAGGCTTGTCCAAGTCTATTCCGTTGCTGTCGATGAAATCCTCGGCAGTCCAGGTGCCGTCGGGTATTTTTTCGATAGCTAGCCGCGTGATACGCTCGCTGTGGTCGTACATCTCCTTGATACAAGCGTCTATTGTCCCGACGCTGTATTTGTCCAGCAGTTCTACAACCTGCTTTTCACCGAAGTGGCAACCGGCTATCTGGGCCTGAATATCCCCCCATACCTGCTCCGGAGCCCTCGAGTTGCACTTGATAATTTCTAGAATTTCCGATTGCAGCTCACCCCTTCGGTAGAGTTTGACCGGGGGTATGCGTAGACCTTCCTCATAGATATTCGCAGCATCCGTGGGATATGTGTTTTTAGCGCCGACGTCCTGCCAGTGAGCTTTGGTAGTAGCGTAACCGAACAGTTTATTACCGAAGAAAATCGGCGTAAACAGCACGGCATCCGAGGTATGATTGCCGGTGAACTCGGGAACGGTCGAGATGATAACGTCCCCGGGCTCGATGTTCTCTTTGCCGATGAAGTCTATGCAATTCTTGGTGCCGGGACTGGAACTGCTTAGAAAAAGAAGGATGCCCTTTTCCGATTGGGCGATAATACTGGCGTCCGCATCGAGAATGGCAAAGGAGCAGTCCATTATCGTACTGAGAAAAGACGAGACCCCGCAATGGGCGGCTGTCTCTATCATCCCGTTGGCTATGGAAATCAGCTTGTTGCGGACAACGGCAAATGTAATCGGGTCTACCTTCGGCATCTAAATACCTCCCGTATCAATGAGCAGATTGCCCAGATTATCCACCCGTAATATCTGCCCCGGCATGACAACCGTGGTGTGAAATGGTTCTTCTATTATCGCCGGACCGTTTATGGAGTTGCCGCCGAGAAGCCCGTCCCTCTCGTAAATCGGAACATCGATAAATCCCCCGTCCAGATACACTTTTCGCGGCGACTTTACGGCCCCCGGCGGTATATCTTCGCCTTGATTAGTTTCAGCTACAGGCACATCTGAAATCTTTCCCACTGCCTTTAGCCTGACGTTCGCCGTTGCCAGCGGAGCGGTAATGCGGTGGCCATACTTATTCTCATGGAGACTCTCAAAAGTATTACCGATTTCTGCACGGGTTTTTTCGGTCAGTTTTCCGTTGGGCACCGGTGTTTCGATGTAATATTGCTGGCCCTGGTAGCTCATATCCAGCGAACGTATATACTCTATTTGACCTTTTGACATCCCTTCCGCAGCGAGTATCTCAAAGGCACCGGTCTCCATATCTTTATAGATATTCTCCAGCTCCTGAATATCCAGTTTATCCATTGAACGGGCATAAGCCCGGACGTAGGTGTGTACTAAATCCATAGTCAGAATACCCCGGGCGGAAAAAACCCCGGGATTGGGTGGAATAATCACCCGGGAGATAGACATGTCTTTCGCTATATTCCCGACGAATATGCCGCCGCCGCCGCCAAAAGCCATAATAGTAAAATCTCGCGGGTCGTAGCCCTGCCCGATTAGTATTTCCGTGGTAGCGGTGGTCATGTTGTTTCTGGCCACCGCCAGGATACCGTCGGCGGCCTCGTGCAGACTCAATCCCAGCTTCTTCGCAATGTCATTGATTCCCTTTTCGGCCAGGTCTACATCAAGGCGTACTTCACCACCAAGAAAGTAATCGGGGTCAATAAGGCCATTTACGAGGGCGGCATCGGTAACCGTCGGCTCCGTCCCTCCCAGTCCGTAGGCCATCGGACCCGGGTCGGCTCCGGCACTCTCCGGTCCCACCGTTAACAGTCCCGCGTCGTCAACCCTGGCGATACTCCCGCCACCGGCGCCGATGCTGCGTATCTCTATGCCAGCCATAAGTACCGGGTAGCCCATCAATTCGGACTCGTGTCTTTCTATGTTGACACCGTCTTTTATTATGGATACATCGAAGCTGGTGCCGCCGACATCCATGGTCACTACATCTTTAACGCCGCATAGTCTGGCAAGATAAGCTGCACCGGCAGCACCACCTACCGGTCCCGACGCCAGGCTATATAAAGGTTTTTCTTTGGCAGAATCGATACCCAGAACTCCACTGGGCCCCAGTATTAACAGCTGCCCGGTAAAATCCATATCTTTCAGGTTTTCGTTAAGCCGGCTGATATACCCGGCAACGGCTTTACCCATATAGGCGCTGATAACCGTGGTATTAGCCCTTCTGTTCTCACCGATTTCTCTGGCTACCTGATAGCTAAGGGATACATTCATCTCCGGCCAGATTCTACGAATAATTTCGCCTAGCCTTCGTTCGTTTTCCGGATTGACGTAAGAATGTAAAAGGCAGACAGCGATAGCCTCCACCCCGTTCTCCTTCAATTTCCCGGCAATCGCTTTGGCATCTTCCTCGTCGACTTTTTCCAGTATTTCACCTCTGTAGTTTGTCCGCTCTCCTACTCCCTGCCGTAAATACCTGGGCACCAGAGGTTTCGGTTTTTTCCACAAGTAGTTATATACCTCTTTTCTACTGCTCCTGGTCATCTCCAGAACATCGGTAAAACCTCGGGTGGTTATCAGGCCTACTTTGGCGCCCTTACGCTGTGCGATGGTATTTAATCCGGCTGTCGTCCCGTGGATAAACAGCGCAATTTTAGACATGTCTGCTTTTATCTTTCTGATGGCTTCCAGGACTCCCTGCCCGAGGTCCTTGGGTGTGGTTGGTACCTTATCCACGATTAACTGCTTGGTATCATCATCAATGTAAACAATATCCGTGAAGGTTCCGCCCGTATCAACCGCTAATCGTCTCATAGGTTAATTCCTTATATATTATGATAGTAGTACAGCAGCATATTCTGGGATGTCTTGTTAGGTAGTTTACTTTAAAGACGTGAATAAATACAATTTGTTTGCATTTCACGACCAGTGTATAATTTGTTTATCCAAAAGGACTTCATACAAAGCTCTCAACAGGAATATAGAATACCGGTATTAGCAGGTGACATTATGAACAAAAGCCCATCAAAGAAGACGATTATGGAATCCGCACGAGAAATTAAGGTATGCCAGGAAGCCGATGTCGTGGTGGTTGGCGGTGGACCCGGAGGACACTCGGCAGCTATTGCGGCAGCGCGTAACGGAGCCAAAACCGTGTTGCTGGAAAGGTACGGACATCTGGGGGGAATGGCTACCGGTGGTATCGTCATCCAGATCCCGCATATGAGTGACGGAGGCAAGGAACCGGTAATCGCCGGTCTTTGTCTGGAATGGCTTGAAAGGCTGGATGTTATCGGAGGGACTCTCCGTCCCAGGATGGAAGATATCGGTTCTACCGATGAAAAACTGGTGCGCAAATGGCAGCGGTTTATGGGGAACGTAATCAATGGCAGAATCGAGCATACGGCCTGGGTAGACCCCGAGTTATTAAAATGTATACTGAATGACATGGTGGAGGAAGCAGGTGTAAAATTATATCTTCATTCCTGGGGCACTCAGGCTATCGTTAACGATGGTAAAGTCGAAGGTATCACGTTTGAAAGCAAATCGGGCAGACAGGCGGTACTCGGAAAAGTAGTGATTGACGGTACCGGCGATGGCGACCTTCTACCATTATCCGGAGCAGAATTTGATGGCGAATGGGCCTCTACATCAAGAAGTTCCATGCTGGCTCTGGTGTTTAGAATCGGCAACTGTGATTATCAGAAATATTGCGATTTCAGGGAGGCTGAACCGGAAAAGCACCGGGAGTTGATGAAAAGACTGTCGGAGGTTGCCGGTACCATGCTGTTGCCGCTGCCGTCACCCCGGAACGACGTTATGTGGGTGAATAACTGGATACCGGGTTTAGATTGCACCAATGTTGAAGACCTTACCAGGCTGGAAGTTGAAATGCGTAAGATTATGCGGAGGGGCTTCGATTTTATAAAGAAGAATATACCTACATTTGAGAACAGCTTCATTCTCGACACCGCCTCGCAAACCGGGACAAGAGGTAGCCGCCGACTCATAGGCGAATACGTGATTACCGGGGAGGATTTCCAATCCTGTAAGAAATTTGATGATTCCATAGCTGTATTTCCACGGCTGGGTCCACCCGGAGCAGGAGAGGTCAAGCATGTTTACATTTCCTATCGGGCATTGGTATCCGTAAATGTTGAAGGCCTTCTCGTCGCCGGAAGAAGTTTCTCTTCGGACCAGGCAGCCAACAATATGGCGAGTCTTATCCCGCATTGTATTGCCATGGGACAGGCGGCCGGAACAGCGGCAGCAATCGCGGTGAAACAGGGTATAAATCCCCGAAATGTGGACTATAAAAATCTGCAAAATACTTTAAAAGAACAAGGAGTTCCCTTACCGGGAGTATTGTAAGTCTAGGTTGTCGTGTAATATCAAATACACCTTTAGATATATTCGGTTACAAGTTCATTCATCCGGTTAAAAAACTTACTGCCCGGCAGTCCTTTTGCTTCCACAGCCCTCACAATTGAATCTATATTTGGTCGTATCAGCTGACGCCATCGGGCCAGCTCCTCTGGAGTAACTTTTACCAGTTCACCTTTTTGCTTTATATACTCCATGGCTTCAAGTAAATGATTATCGGCATCCAGGCCACTTTGGACGGCGTACCAGCAATCACTGCCGGCGGGACCGATTTCCTCAATAATTTTCCGGATTTCGGGTGGCAGGCTGTTCCAGGTATCCCATTTCATATATATTCTTATCGGGTGCATGGTTATCGAGCGTTCTCCTGGTATGGTGCAGTAAGGGGCTGCCCCTTCAGCTAATTTAAAATTATAGGCTGGGAGTATTCCCAGGACCGTGGCGTCCAGCTGTCCCGTTTCCAGAAGGTGGCTAATTTCCAGATACCCGACATGCATCGGTTTGGCTCCGAGGGCTTCGACGACCCCGTCTATTGGTAGTAGAGACCTTATTCTGGCGTCTTTGAAGTCTTCTATTGTTCGTAGCGGCCCCCAGGCTTTGCTTGAAAAGATTGCCATTAGCGCGCCGATTCCTAGACCGACTACCTTTACATCGCTTAATTCGTCTCGCAGTTCGTGAAATTCTGAATAGAGTTGAGCAATAACCCTGCTGCCCACGGTTGAACCGGGAAAAACAAAAGGAATCTGAACAAGGTTGAGTAACGGGTAACTGCTGCTATTAACCGGAACATCACGGACCACGTCAGCAGCTGCGATTAATTCAGGATTCTCACCGGTGCTATTACTAAATCTGACTCTACCCCCGGTACGTGTCTCTATCTCGTTCATCCACATATCCATGATTTCCACACCGTGTTCATGGATATTATGGAATACGAGTTCTATTGGTTTTTCGTTTAATTCTTTCATGATTCATGAATTTTATAGCTAATAACAGGAGAATCTTGGGATAGTCACGAACAAGAGGACTTATAAAACATTGGAAACTTGTTTAAATCCAGCCGCTGCCATTTCTATTTATATCTGAGCTACCCGTAAGGATTTCGGGTTTCGCTCTCCACTAGAGAGAATAATAACCAGGTTTATAGCTGTCTCAACCTCGGGTCCATCCTATCGCGAATCCAGTCGCCCAGGAAGTTGCATGACAATACTACAAGGCCGATAGCAAGGCTGGGGAATAATGAGATCCACCAACCTTTAACGATTTTATCCCTGCCTTCGGATGCCATCGAGCCCCATGTCGGCGTCGTGGCCGGAACACCGGCACCAAGAAAGCTCAAGGAGGCCTCTATTAGAATCACCAGTCCCACACTCATCGTCATCAGTACTACCAGTGTGTTGACCACATTGGGAAAGACATGCTTTATCAGTATTCTAGCCGGAGAAGCGCCGGTGATTCGTGCCTGCGCGATGAAGTCCTCTTCGCGGATTTTTATAACTTCTCCCCGCATCATGCGGGCATAGGGAGCCCAGCTAAGCGCCGACAACGCCAGTACAACAGTTTTAAAGCTCGGGCCGAGGCTGACGGCGAGAAGCAGCGCAATCAGAAGCGCAGGAAATGCCATAGCGGCGTCGGTTACCCTCATGATAAAGGCATCGGTACGCCCCCTGGCGTATCCCGCCGACATGCCTAAAACCGTACCTATGACGCTGGCTATTACGATAACCAGCAGTGATACACTTAAAGAGACTCTGGCGCCGAATATCATGCGGCTGAGGATATCACGCCCGATATTATCCGTTCCCAGGATATGTTCGGTACTGCCTCCGGGCATAAAGAACGGGGGTGTAAGCCTATCACTGAGTGACATCTCGTTAGCTTCATATGGCGCGAGGCGGATATCAGGAAGGCCAAGCCATGATAGGTCGGCGAATAACGCGCATACTATCAGGACAAACATTATAACAATTGGAATAACCGGCAGCCTGCGCGAGAAATCCCATGTTTTTTTAATCTTTTTCCAGAAGCTCACTCTTTCCATACCTCTCCGGAACTACTAACTAATACCTGATACGCGGATCGACATACGCGTATAAAATGTCCACTACGAGGTTCACCACAAGTACCATGACAGCCACAAGCAATACCACTGCCTGAGTCACGGGAAAATCGCGACCTACCACGGCCTCGGCTATTAGCCGTCCGATTCCCGGCCAGGCGAATACTGTTTCGATTATTACCGCGCCGGTGACAATCGTGGCAAAGGTGATGCCGGCTGCGGTCAGCAGCGGTATTATCGCGTTTCTCAGCGCGTGCTTCCAGACCACCAACATCTCTGAAAGTCCTTTTATCCGTGCTAGCTTGACATACTCGCTATCGAGGACTTCCAGCATGCTGGACCGTACCAGCCTCGTCATGATGGGCAGCATGAAAAACGATAACGTCAAGACTGGTAGGATAAAATGATCGGGGCCGCCGGTACCGCTGGTGGGCAGCCAACTTAACGATACAGCGAAAATCTGGATGGCCACAATAGCCAACCAGAAACTCGGTAGAGCCTGTCCTAGAATTGCGATAAATTTTACCGCGGTATCAACCCATGTACCACGCTTCACTGCTGCCGTAACACCCAGGATGAGAGACACAAATATCCCTATGAAAATGGCCGGCAAGCCCAGCTGGATCGTATAAGGTAACCTTTCTCCGATTATTGTGGCAACGGGTCTCCTGGTACGGATTGATTCTCCAAGGTCGCCTTTGGCCACGTTTTTCAGAAAAACCCAATACTGTTCGGGCAGTGACTTGTCCAGCCCCAGGTACTGTCTCAGCGCCTCAATGTCTGCCATTGAGGCCTGGGCGGGTGCCATCAGCATCACCGGATCACCGCTGGCACGGGCCAGAGCAAAAACCACCATCGAAATAACTATGAGGGTTACCAGCGTCTGAAACATGCGTATTATTATAAAACGCGCCATTATGTCCTTTAAGTACGGCTATGTGAATTGATTATATATTTTATTAAGGCAACGACATGTTGCCTTTATATTTTGCAGTTTAGACGTTTATTCTGATATCGGTACCGGTGACTTGTATTAAGTCACGTTCCTTGCTTATATCATCAGTAGTGAGGTTTATATTCAGGCACATAAACATACCGGAGTTGCTTTATTATTAATCATTATACAGGCTACACTATGAGAGGTGCAGTGGTCAAGCTTGTCTTCAATGTATGGAAGTACCGGTTGTTCTATTATCAAATAAGACGTATAAACACGATGGTACTGGCAACCATTCCGGCTCTCCAAGAGGTATTTCCCGGTTGCCAGTACCATCATTGTTCCTTTTCGGTTAATATATTATCGAAGTTAATCAGTTAAACTTATGCAGTTAAAAATACTGCCGGTTCAACCTATCTTTTCTTCATACCGGCAAAACCGCCGTAAATGTTGTACTGGAAGCTCAGTGTCCATTCGCCGACGTCATCACTCACCGCATAATAGGTGTACAGTTTCACAATGCCGGGGCAAATGTACTCGTCGAGGAAATATTCTACGGTTTGTCGGAAAAGCGCTATCTGAGTTTCCTGGTCCGGCGCCGTGGTGATACTTGCCCAGAGGGCATCAAAGGTTGAGTCATGCAGCAGTTGCCAGTTGCCTTGCGAATGCATGGCGCTGAAAATGAACGGGATGCTGACCTGCATTGTCGGCATATTCCAGATACAGGCACCGCCGTAGAGTGTAGTGTCAGACGCTCCATACATTCCATTCCTCAACTCTCCTCCTTCTATGTTCACCACTTCGGTCTGGACGCCCACGGCATTCCAGTAACTCGAGATGATCATATTTAGGTCGGGAAGCCAGGTACCGCCCATAGTGTGAGAATATATCTTAATCACCGGGTCCGCGAAGGCGTCCGGGTATCCCGCCGCCTGAAGCCGCTCAATGGCTTTATCTGGATTGTATTCAAAATATTCGTCTTCCCAGGCCGGGTCAAATCCCCAGCTGGATGGGGCTGTCCAGATAACGCCTCCCGGTTCGGCCAGACCATTGAAGAATTCATCCGCAATCTCCTGGCGATTTATAGCCAGCGAGAGAGCCTTGCGAACACGTGGATCGGATGTTGGCCCACTAGTAGCCCATGTACCCAACAGAGGTATTACCGGCTGGGTAGGGCGTCCCAGTACTCGCAGTTCGTAACCTTCACTCTGAACATCGAGTGCTTCATCCATATTGACCGCAACGATATCGGTCTCTCCGTTCCTGAGCTTGGCTAAAGCGGTACTGGACTCAGGCACCAGCTCAATAATCAGGTATTGCCATTCCGGGGTGATGCGCCAGTGGTTCGGTACTGCCTCACATTCGATGCTCACACCCGGGGTGAGTTTGACAAACTTCCAGGGAGCTGTTCCGATGGGATGCTCTCTGAAATAATCATCCCCAACTTCCTCGATATAGTTCTTGGGAAGGATAGTACAACCCCAGATAGAGGTATAGAACGTGTAGTTGACCTTTTTACAGTAGATTTCTACCGTATAGTCATCCGGGCAGACGATATGGTCGATGGTTTCGCTATATTCGCCTTTCCACGGTGAAGTCGAACCTTCTACCTGGACACGCTCGATACTGAATTTGACATCAGCGGAGGTAAGCGGGTCGCCGTTGTGGAACGTTACGCCATGCCGGATATTAAATGTCCAGACTAATCCATCATCGCTTACCGACCAGTCTGTGGCCAGCTCTCCGATGAAGTTACCATTCTCATCGATACCTATCAGGTGTTCCCAAAGCAGGAACTCAAAATCTGTCAGGAGGTTCGGATCAGTGGTTTCTATCCAGGCAGAAACGCAAGCACGCAACGTGCCGCTTGGGCCAGCAGGGGTTGTTGTGGTTGGTGGTGCGGTGGTTGGTGCCGTCGTTGGTGCGGTGGTTGGTCCTGTGGTTGGTGCGGTGGTTGGTGCCGTAGTTGGCGGTGGCGTTGTAGTTGTCTCTTTGGGTTCACCGCAGCTGCCGAGGACAAACCCGACTACAAGAACCACGATTAATGGGATAACCAATAATTTTTTCATTTCTCCCTCCAAGTAAATAGTATAGTTGTACTTAATTATCTTCTTCTGCTTATTATCAATTCCTCCTCTTCGTTATATTTTTATTATCTCCCACATGTAGTACGTGGATTAAGATAAGATGAAAGCTTGCTGAAACGTATATTCACATATATTTTTCATGACGTTGTGTAAAATATAATCTAGATTTGTTCACTTGTCAACCTTTAATATAGGGGTATTACCTATACCCCCTGTAGGTATATGGCATTTCTTCCTTTAGTTAAACGTAAATAACTAAAAAACGGTCTATAACCGCATCAAAATCAGGAATAATACCAGGAGAAAAACACAGGTTCCTCCTATGACGAGGAAAAGAGTGGTCAATCCGAGCGACGTTTCCAAAGGGCTTAAAATTATAGGTGATAGGAACTGTCCTGTATAAGAGAATAAAGAGATATATGAAGTCATCCTACCGCGAAATGAAGCAGGTACCAGTTCGCCTACCCATACTGAAATTGTAGGTATGACCATACCCATACCAATTCCAAAGAATATAATAGATACCGAGATTAACCAGAGAAACGGTGCCTGGGAAATCAGAATGAATCCTGCCGACCATAGAAATAGGGATATTTTTACGATTGAGTTAAAGGATAGTCTTGCTTTGATTCTTCCGTAAAACAGAGAAGTTGCGCCTCCGGCAAGGCCTACCGTTGAGATGAATGTCCCTATATAGAAAGAGCTGGTCACATTATACTGTCCGACCAGTTTGGGCATGAATACGATTATTGCATACAGGAGGATATTCCCGACAAAGGCCAGACCGTAAGGAAGAAAGAGTATTGGTGTGCTTTTAAAAATTTTAAAGGTCGACTCTTTCTTACCTGCCGCGCCATTTGCTGGATGGTCCGCGCTCTTTTGAGTTACAGGAATAGCCAGGAAGGCCATAAATGCAATAGGCAAGCCGATGAGGTAGGCAACAAAAGGCAGGTGCCAGGAAAGCATCCCGAGTGAACCCCCGATTAGCGGCCATATGATACCACCGACGCTATTGCTGCTTCCCCTCCACCCCATTACCCTGTTCCGCTGTGTCCCTTCATACAGGTTAAGAATAGTAACCGTGATAGAAGTGAATATCATGGCGACACTGATTCCGAGAAGCACTCTGCTGCTAATTAGGAGAGCGTAATTTGTAATAAAAAGTCCGGACCCACCGGCAAGTCCGTATAGAATCAAGCCCAGAATTAAAGGTTTTCTTACCCCCACCTTGTCTATTAGAAGACCAATTGCCGGGCTGCAAACGGCAATCATGATTCCATGGGTGGTTATAAGAAGCCGAGCCGCACCGGGGGTAACTCCGAGTCCTTCTCCCATTTGATTAAGAACCGGAGCGATAACGGAACCTGCCATTACTGTTAAAGTAGCAGAGGCTAATATGACCCAAAGGGAAGTCTTGCCAGGTCGTATCATAACTAAACCGTGTTCATAGTATAGTTCTTGGGGTTTGCCAAGTCCAGTTTAACAATGATACTCGATACAGAGAGAAAGACGACTGAAAAAGTTGGTGGGCCATTCTGGACTCGAACCAGAGACCCCAGTCTTATTTTGTATGTTATTCATTCATCAATCTCCAATTAGGTTTTACTCATCGTAATGTGGTTTTACCAACAAAATAATAACATAAATGCTAGTATTTGAAACAGGGAATTAGCTGATACGCAATGAAATATTGACGTGCGTTTAACTTACATTATACGCTATTCAAAATCAAGCTTGATTTTAGTCGATTTGGCATAGTTGATGTAAACACTAACACGGTGAATTTATTTATCTAAGTTTTTCTATTATGAAAGGCTCTAACTCCTCCAAATCCTGAATAAACTGGTAAAATGTCGGTTTCCTCTTCACGAGTGCGTATATTTTCGGCTTATTTCAGAGCTTCTTCAAGACGCCCGTCCATGACCGCCAGGATTGAATCCATTCCTGCTGATACGAGCACGATGGGGATATACCCGGTACGCTTGGCCATAATCCGTAAGTGTTCAGAGACTTCTTCAAAACGCTGGCGTTGCCCAAGAGCAAGGAAAGTATTGCCGGGTTTAATATTCCGGAGCCATATATCCGTCGGAGTATCGTGGCCGATACCGAGCACGTGTGTATGGAACTGAAGGATGTCGACATGATTGCTAAAAAGATATTCAAGATAAAAGACTTTCCCAGGATTAACCTTGATAAGCTTCGTATTACCCACACGGAACTCCCCGAGCTGACCCTCCCCTGCCTCTGGCACGTTTTCGGGGTAAAGACATAATGCTGGAAATGCGTACCGATGACATGCGTTTTACCCGAGAGGAGGCGGTTACCTTATTTAATCACTTGAATACCCCGGAACTCTCCGAAAGTGATGTTATTACCCCGGATAGTCATACTGAAGGCTGGGCGGTGGGACTAAAAATGGCAGCCCTTTCCCTGCGTCACCAGAAGAACATCCCGGAGTTCTCGGCCAGTTTCACCAGCAGCCAGCGTTATATCATGGACTACCTGGTTGAAGAGGTACTTCAGCTTCGATGTACTTCGATCTCACTTAGATGAGGCACTAACCTGGGCCCGCCTAATAAAAGGTCAAAAGGTTGATGAGGTTCAGCAGAACTAGGATAGCTAATGGGGTTGGATGAATTGGAGAGACGGTGGACTCAACGAAACGTCAAAATGCTAAAAAGGAACCTTTTTAGGCTGTACAATCTGACCGATAGTAATATATTCAAAAAGAGTTGATTATTGGTGTGGTAATGTCGTTTCAAGATTCTTTATTTGTACTGGCTGGTCTTGGTTGCCAACGCACATCCATACCCGAAAGTATTTCAAAATGCTCTTTCGGAGGGAATTGTCCTCCAGCATGTGGGATTGGCACACTAGTCCGCTTGAGTTGCCGGACAGCCGAAATTGTCTCCGGACCCGGGAACGGAACCTATAGCCTTAGCTGCTGGAAATATAGAAAGAGCCCTCGCATAAAATTTGGCATGGACCTGTAAGAGTGTAAACTCAATTGTCCCTGAATGAATCCGATTATTATTTTAATAAATCCTGGGAAAGCGGGGTTTACGTTTATTTAGTCATTTAGCCATTCCCGAATTCCCGGGCTAATTCTTCGAATATTCTTTTACGTCGCGCTAGAAATTGCTCCCTGGTGTCATCGGTGTATGCCGGGAGCACCCATTCCATCTGCCGTAGGTTCTGAGTAATGGCGGGTATCCGGTCATACGGTATAGAGAATAGAAGCAGTCCTTCAGGGTAAACCCTTCTTCCTTTCAAGCCAAGGGTCAGCCCGGTGGTGATATAATTGACTTTGCCACTCAGGTACGGGTAGGCGAAAAGGTAAGCGCAGGCACCACCCGAAGTTGCCTTGCTCGACCATAGTTCGCCGGTCGAATAGCTCGTAGCTCTGAGTAAGATTTCCGCCTGGCTTACATTGGCCACAAGAAACAGAAGGTCAGGCTCGAAGGTTATCTGTTCCAATGGGGCAAAAAGGACGTAATTTATATTACCCGGGGGCATTTTCGGCGTACTTGCGACTAGCCGTTCGTTGACGCGTGCCTCTTGATAGATGCCCCATTTTACTCCCAGTTCGCCGCCGCCCGCGTGTGACCTGGGTTCTAGCATTCCCAGTATCATGGCCCCGGCGCAGTCCTCATTATCTTTGTCAATGTAAAAAGCGGTTTTTCTTTTCTGGGCCTCATTAATCATCTCGCATAAAGCCATGGTAGTGTCAAGCGGTTCTATTCCTTCAGGGCTGACAGACAGGAACTTGACACCCACGGGTGGTCTCTCGAAGTTGAATTTCTTGTAAATAGACAAATCAGTTTGAAGCGGTTTCATCATAACCTCCTTAAAAGTGGATATTACCAGGCATTTCTCCTCTCAGTTCGTGACGGGGTATATTAATGCTTCTCGATTCATACTTAATCTAATCTTTACGGAATCCGGTTGTCAATTTATCTGGCCTATATATTCGGGATGACTTTTTTGCCTGACATGATTATAATTAACGTATTGATATAATCTTGCTATTCGCTTCCTGATGGCTTTGGCCCGGCAGTATCAGCCATGAAATTCAACAAGAGAACATATAAAAATATAAAGGAACTCTTTGTGGACCTGTTTTTCCCAATAAAGAATATGAAACGACTGAGGGAAGTAAAAAAAAGAGGTTTACTATCACCGGCTTTTCAGGAAAGGCTTATGCTGGCAGTAACTGCCGTAAATGGCTGCCGCTATTGTTCCTATTTCCATACCAAACAAGCGCTAAAAAGTGGGGTTCCACCACCAGAGATTAGCCGGCTGCTGTCAGGAGATATTGATGCCTGTCCGGAAGAGGAAGCTACCGCAGTAATGTACGCACAGCACTGGGCTGATTCAGACGCTCATCCCGACCTCGGAATTGTCCGGAAGCTCCAGCAGACATACGGCGTTGAGAAAGCGGAGGCCGTTCATCTGATGTTACGGATGATTCGGATAGGCAATCTAATGGGCAATACCCTGGATTATTTACTCTACCGCATATCCTTCGGTAAATGTTTGAAACGGGCGTAAATTAGATTAAAGTTCAACGAATTGGTATTAAGTAATATCGATGATCTTATTAATGAAGACTTTCATATGGGAACGATATTTAGAAAGATTTTAGATTAACATTACTCTAAATCGTGTAACGAGGTTGGTTATATTTCACCGCCGAGAAGATTAAAAATCATCAGCGCAAGTGCCACCAAGATTACACTGTAATAAATAATAGAGCCATGGTTCATTAATTCTATAGAAATAAAACAAAACAGTGAAGGTTAATATTGCTCCTACTAGATACGGTAGAACTGACCAGGGGTATAACAGGACCCCTATAGTTACAAGGACTACGGCTGTTGGTAACGTCATAAAAATTGCCTTAAAAAGAACCCGAAGTTTTGAGCGGAACTAACCTTGTATTTCTCTTGCTCTGACATTACCTCAATTCAGCCTGCGCAATCAAAGCAGCTCCCAAAGCACCGGTAACTTGTGGTTCCTCTGGAACGATACACTTCAATCCACCCACTTCCTCCAAGGCTTTTTGAACCCCGATGTTTTTAGCTACCCCTCCGGTAAACACCGTTTCCTGCTCAAGATTTATACCTGAGCCCATAATCACAACCCGGCTGGCTATCGCCCTGTGTATCCCGGCAATCAAGTCTTCAACAGCTTTTCCCTGCGCCCGGAGCGACACAACCTCGGTCTCTGCGAACACCGTGCAGGTACTGCTAATATTACACACGTTCTTACTGGCCAGAGATATAGGTCCCATTTCCTCAAGCTTCAGGCCGAGGACTTGCGCCATAACTTCCAGGAATCTGCCTGTTCCGGCGGCACATTTATCATTCATAACAAAATCAATAACCTTGCCTTTGTCATTTACCCTTATTACTTTGCTGTCCTGAGCGCCGATATCAACGATGGTTCTCGCCTGCGGTATTAAAAAATGTACCCCGCTGGCGTGGCATATAATCTCGGTTGTTGAAGCATTGGCAAATGAGACGGCGTCGCGACCCCACCCGGTCGAGACCACATAATCCAGACTACCCAATAACAATCCCGCCTTGTCTAAAGCGTCATGAATTACCCCTTCTATAGCTTTGTTGATATCGCCGCTCACCGGTATAATTGAGAAGGCAATAATTTCTTTATTATCCAGGATAACAGCCTTGGCGGTTCCGGCACCGATATCAATCCCTGCAACTGGCATTACTTCGTCCTTTCCCTCGACGCTTTGCCTGACTTAACCATCTCAGCAAATGTTTCTAATCTGGTTCTCATTTGTTGAATATTGTAGCTCCGGAAATCGCAATAGTCCCCCTCCAGATTCAGCACCGGTATGCCCAATTCCTCTTCTATAATCTCTTTCGCCTTAATGGGGAATATACTGTACTGTCGGCAGGAATAATGACGGAAAAAGACTATGCCCTCTACGTTCCATAGCTTGGCTACCTCTCTCAACTGAAGTATATAAGCCAGGCTGGAATAATTGGCGCCTCTTCCCCGCATATTTGCGTCGGCCACTTCCTCCCAGAGAGACGTATATGTTACCGGGCGCGACGTGCTTCTCGGTGTCGCTCCGGCGTGAATACATGCCGCCAGCCCCAGTGCCCCGATTGTAGCTGCCAGGGCGGGATTATGCGGTATCATAACGAGCATCACCCTCGGTGCTCCCTTCTCCGTTATTCCTTCTCCGGCGGCAATCCTCTTTTCCAGTTCCACCAGCAGGCTGTTAAGTATTTCCGGCCCTTCTCTCAATCCCCTTCCTATATTGGACAGCGACATGGCCAGGTGATAATCGCTCTGGCTGAAGGGCAAGGGGTCGGCTTTCCGCAGTTCCTGTATCTGGCCGCAAATAAAGTGGATTTTATCAGCTCTACTTACGGCTTCCCGCACCTCGTTTTCGGGCAGTCGGCAGCCGGTCACCTGAGTGTACATATCTATGGAATTCGCCATTTCCTTAGCGAAATATCGAACCTTTCGTGGATTGATATCTTCCGGCCATCGGTCGCCCTTTTCATCTATCAGGTTGTCTATGTAAGCCACGGGCGTGCCGTAGAGTTCGTGCAGTAGCTGGTCGGTCGCCGGCGTCAGGTCGCAGAGATAGCTGGACGGGATGAGCAGGTCCGGTCTGGGGACTATCCCCTTTACAATGGCCCCTAATCGGGTCTGCAGGTACGAACAAAATGCTGTGCCGGGGGCTAGTCCGTTTTTTTCCGCGGTCTCCAGGACAGGGTTGATTTTATCGAAGAGGAGATTCAGGGTGTTGCTTAATACTATGTCCGGGGACGCGCAGTAAATCATGTCCGAGCTCAGGGACATGGCCGCTGCTATCTGGGGAATGGGAGGGTAGCTCACGTAAATCACCTTTTTCCCCTCATCCTTTGCCAGCACCATATCGACGAGCTCTTTCATCCACAGCCCCAGAACCTTCCGCATGCCAAGCAGTTCTATGTCAAGATATTTTTCAATCTTAG
>CAZCZJ010000018.1:0-6856 GCA_964503235.1 uncultured Dehalococcoidaceae bacterium
GCCAGACGGTATTCTACCGATACGGTTACGCATTCTCCGGCCAGCGTTAATAGCTTTCCTGATATATCATCATGCTCGATATTGCCCATAATATAGCCACCCCCGTGCATCCACATCAGGGCCGGAAGCGTACCGGACTGACTAATCGGTTTATAGATTCTTACAGCTATATCTGGGGCGTTCGCAGGACCGGGCACCAGCCGGTCTTCCGAAGTTACACCCTCGATAACCGGCATTTGCTCCTTCATCGACTTCATCATCTCATCGCCGGCGGCCCGGGCGGCGGGGATGTCGTCCAGGTTTAGACCACCTCCCGGCATGTTTTGCATCGCCTTCACCGGTCCCACGAGTTCCGGGTGCAATCTGTCCATCATGCTTTTACTCATTTCAAGTCTCCTTCAAATAATATTCTTAGATTGCCAATGTCAATCCTGGAGAGAATGGTCTTTATCGTCTCAATAAATTACTCCAGGCTCTTGATAACTTCCTGCGCCCAGGCGGCGGCACGCTCCGGTTCTCCCTCTTTCAAAGGACCCTGCGTGCCTTCGACGAAGAAAGGTTCAGGATTTAGAAGAAGAACACCACCTTTCTTCTTCAGGTTCCTGGCGATTCTACCGGCAGCATAACCGAAAATACCTACCCATTTCGCCGATATTCGGGTATCGAACGTAGCTATCTTCAAGTCCTTAATATCAGACTTTGATACCCTTTTTAAGAAATCCTGCATTGCCTGCGTAGGTCTGCCACCCTGAGTCGGCGCACCCGCAATAAGTAAATCGATACCCTGTAGTTCGGAAGGTTCTGCCTCCCTGGCGTGAAGTACCTTGACATCATTGGTGATAGCCCCTCCGATAGCCCGGGCAATCTGCTCCGTGTTTCCGTAGACCGAGTCGTAAACTACCAATACTTTCATTGCCTGCCTCCGTAAATCGTCTATATTTTATTATCTGAGGCAGGATATCACAAGTCCTTGACGCCATAATGCTATTCCTCTATCCTTAGAAGCGTAGCTATTTAATGACTTCAAGGAGGACAATCATGGCTGTTAAGGTACCTGAAGGCTGGTATGATATCTCCGTCCCTCTCAAGCAGGGGATGTGTTATTTCCCCACCGACCCCTTCCCGCCCAAAATCTATCGCTATCATGACAGAGCCCTGGGGGCTAGAGTAACCATGTCTATGCTGGAGATTATCTCCCACACTGGTACTCACATCGATGCTCCCCTTCACTTTATTCCCGATGGCTCAACTATCTCCGATATGCCGCTGGACGCCACCATCGGACCGGCACGCGTTATTGAGATAAAGGACCCGGAAAAGATAAAAGTGCCGGAACTGGAAAAGCACAATATTAAAAAAGGCGAAAGAGTCCTTTTCAAGACGCGTAATTCCCCCAGGACCTACGAAAGCGAAAGGTTTGTCGAGGACTACGTCTACCTGGACGGCGCCGCCGCCGAGTACCTGGTTGAAAAGGGTATAATCCTTTTCGGTCTTGATAACATCACCATCGGTCATTTTAAGGAACAGGATAACCTCATGAAGACGCACCAGACGCTACTCGGGGCCGGTATTTATATTCTTGAAGATTGCGCTCTGGCCGACGTGCCACCCGGCGAGTACGAATTGCTCTGTCTGCCGCTCCTAATGTATAAGGGTGATGCCGGGCCCTGCCGCGCCATACTCAGGCCGTTAGTAAAGTAATACCTGTTTATTAGCGCTCTGACCTGTTATTTGGAAGTATAAGAACCCACTTTCCAGCGTTCAAATATACATGTTTCTTAATATGTTCTTAATATTGCTGCGGTACAATAATATCAGAAACCTACGAAAATACGGGGTATCCCTTATCAAAGGTACTGGCTAGCGGTATTTATGATAGGCTCCAGGTGTGTTAAAATATAAATAGAACCGGGAACAACCTGATACCATCCAATATCGTTATATTAGGTAGGGTGGTATTTTTTTCGTGACTTTTTTGTGATGTTTAACCCCGGTGCTGAGATAAAGTTGTGTTGCGTCACGTATATGATGAAAAGCAACTTTACCCTCTCCCCGGAACTGAGTGATACAAGGAATATTATGAGTGATATCTGTTGTAAACAAATAAATGTAGAAGGCCATGATGTCCGATACTATACAGCGGGAGAGGGGGAACCACTCATCGTGATTCACGGTGGTGGCGGTGATGCTAGGACATGGTTGCGTAATATCGAGGAGCTTTCATCCAGTTATACCGTATATGCTCCCGACCTTCCCGGATATGGCGGCAGCCAGCCTCTGGATGGTAAATATTACATTCCGGAATTAACTGACTTTCTTGACGGTTTCTCGGACAATCTGGGTCTGGAGAGGTTTCACCTGGTTGGTCATTCCCTCGGAGGTGGTGTAGCATTGAACTACGCTTTGCACTCACCTCATAGGATAAAGAAACTGGTGCTGGTCAGCAGTCTATGTCTGGGAAGCGAGATAGCTTGGTGGGTTAGATTGATTTCGGTTCCCACGTTGCTGCGGTTTCTGGGGGCAGTTACTCTATCGCTATTCAAAGGGATTAAATGGGTGGTAAAGAAAGCCGTAAAACACGTTGAATTCGTTATCCCGTTTTCACCGGCCAGTGTCAATATCGGTGGTAGTGTCTCCACCTTCAAGGAGCAAACTATGGTACTGGCTGACCGTTTTTCAGAAGTCTTGATACCGACCCTGCTGGTATGGGGAGCCAAAGACGGTATCGTACCGGTAAGACAGGCCTATGCGGCGGCACTGTTAATTCCCGATTGCCAGTTGAAGGTTTTTGAAAAACGCGGACATAACGTACACCGGGAAGAAGTGGCCGAATTCTCTCACGTCGTCAGGGGATTTCTAAACTAAGATACGTGCCCAGCTTCATAAGATTCCTGGTATTCTTCGAATTCTCTTACGATATCTTTATGCCTGACAAGCACCTTGCCGATGCCGTATTGCTTGCTGAGTCGTAGCGGTACACAGCAGCAGGAACAGCAATTGCAGATGGCGTAAAAATCGCCGTGGCACTTGATAATGGTATGAATGAGTCCTCGCTGGTGGCTCTCCTGTAAGATTTGCCCGGCCTCTTCCCTGGTTATTTCGCGTGAGTCGTCCGGCATGGCTTCCATTAAAATGTGTCGGGTGGGTCCCAGGAGTATCTCGTTATTCTTGGGATTATCGCAATTATTGAAGACTCTTCGGCAGTCGCAGGGTCCAACGGCTAATCCTCCGGCGATATCCAGTAGTCTCTCGGCTTCTGTCGGCGTGAGCAGATAAGCGTTGTGGAGGTTATCCGCATAGGCATTAATCAGCCAGCGTACCAGCCGACCGAGAAGAGGTATTCTCGTCCACCTGGCAAAGAACATGTAAAACCTCAGGGTAAATTTACGGTTCTTGCTGTAAAACTTAAGGGTATGATGCATAGTGCCTACCTCTAGAAATGCGGTTTACAGATAATCTCTTTCACTCTGGTATCGAAGAAGCGATGTACGTAGTTGGGTTTTAATACCACCGCGGTATCAGCCCCGCGACCCGTACCCCCGATGCATATCACATCCTCGTCGGTACGCACCAGTCCGGCATCAGCAGCCATAGCGGCTATTTCGAGGACAACCTTCATGCCCTGTCCGAAAGTCCTCAGGGTCATAGCGATAATATCGCCCATCGCCAGGGTGGGTGCCGGAGGTCCGTCACCGCGACTCAGCGCACGCTGGATACCACCGAAAGCATGAGTGGTGGTAAGGATAATGCCACCTTTGCTCTCGATGATTTTCCGGTTTTCCGCGGTTAATTCCTGGGTATTCGGCTCGCGGAAACCATCGGTATGGGTAACAACAACTACTTTGTATCCGGCAAAAACGTCCACGGCTTTGACGGCCGTACCGCCGACGGTGGAAGCTACCACCACGGTCTTGATGCCCAGTTCATCGGCGCGCTGCCGGGCAAGAGCTAATGTTTTATTGGTGTTCTCCTCCCCACCCGGTTTGTCGAAGTAGGTTGTTTTTAATTCCAGCATATTCTCCTTCATTTTTTAATGAACATATAAACACACTATCGTTTAGCGACGTAATTCCTCAAAATGCCGATACCTTCTATCTCGACCTCTACCATATCGCCTGGCTGCATGGGGCCGACGCCGCTGGTGGTTCCGGTGGCAATGACATCGCCGGGCAACAATGTCATGACATGAGATATAAAACTCACCAGTTCGTAAACGGGAAATATAAGGTCGGCGGTGCTCGTGTGCTGCTTGCGTTCACCGTTGAGACGGGTTTCCAGCGTCAGATTACGCGCGTCAAGTTCGGTCTCGATGCAGGGTCCGATGGGGCAGAAGGTATCAAAGCCCTTGGAGCGTGTCCATTGCTTGTCCCGGGCCTGAATATCACGGGCGGTAACGTCGTTGACACAGGTGTAACCGAAGATGAATTCGCGGGCTTCTTGTATTGACACAGGCCGGGTACGCTTTCCTATTACTGCTCCCAGTTCGCCTTCGTAATCGACGCGTTGTGACGATGGCGGGTAATTGATATTGGCTCCGGGCCCGATTACCGAAGTCGATGGTTTAATAAAAATGAGGGGTTCGGCGGGGATGCGGTGGCTCATTTCCTCACCGTGGGAGCGGTAGTTAACCCCGAGGGCGACTATTTTCGAAGGGGTACATGGCGCCAGCAGTTTTATGTCCGATATGCTGTGAGTGTGACCGGTCCTGATAAGATGGCGATAGGGAGCCCCCGTCAGACTATGAATAATATCGCCGTCAAGTATCCCATACGCGGTCTTTCTCCCGATAGTATAACGGACGATTTTCATAATTTGAGTTTATCATTGGGCAATATGCATTTCAAGCGTGAATACCAGCGGGGGAAATTGCCTGTAATTATCCATTATGATATAGTTTGTGTAAATGAAAGAAAGCATTGACCTTATTCCCGGTGGTGGGGTAACGTCACCCCGGGGATTTTTAGCTGGCGCTACCAGCGCCGGTATTAAAACTAATAATAGCGGACGCCTTGACCTTGGCATTCTCTGTTCCGAGGTATCCTGTACTGCGGCGGCCCTATTCAGTACGAACAAGGTAAAAGCGGCGCCGGTTATTCTGAGCCAGCAAAAACTGAGAGGGAATCGGGCTCAGGCGGTGGTAATAAACAGCGGGTGCGCCAACTCCAATACCGGGAAGCAGGGCCTGGCGGATGCCCAAATGATGGCGGAGCTTACCGCCCGGCATGTGAACGTGGCGACAGATGATGTGCAGGTATCAAGTACCGGTGTCATCGGCACCTATCTACCGATGGAACGTATCTTGAACGGAATCGAGAAAATAGTCCTCTCCGCCGAAGGCGGACATGAGCTGGCACAGGCTATCATGACTACGGATACCGTGCCCAAGGAGGTGGCGGTTAAAGCGGGCGATTTTATCATCGGGGGGATGGCTAAAGGGTCGGGCATGATTCACCCCGACCTGGCTACTATGCTGTGTTTTCTTACCACGGATGCCGATGTCGATGCGGATTTTCTGAAGAAATCATTAAAAGAAGCCGTCGATATCTCTTTTAACATGCTTTCAGTCGACGGTGATAACAGCACCAACGATACCGTGCTTATCATGGCTAACGGTAAGGCAGGAGGGGAAAAAGTAGTGGCGGGCAGCCGCCGGGCCGGGGTATTCCGGGAGGCTTTGCAGAAAGCATGCCTATATCTAACGAGGGAAATTGCCCGTGATGGTGAGGGAGCGACCAAGTTGATTGAGGTTACCGTTTGCGGTGCGGCGAACGATGTTGAAGCGCGGATGGCGGCGCGGACGATTGTTAGCTCTTCGCTGGTCAAGGCAGCGGTGCACGGCAGCGACCCTAACTGGGGCAGGGTAGTAGCCGCCGCGGGACGGAGTGGTGTCGAGCTCATCACGGACAAGCTGGAACTGGAGATAGGCGGTATTGGCGTGGTCAGCGGGGGAGAACCTGTCCCTTTTGAGAAGGATAAAGTAGTGAAGCATATGGACGGTAACGAAGTGTTGATGAAGCTGGATTTAAAAATAGGTAACGGGAAGGCAACGGCGTGGGGTTGTGACCTTTCCGAGGAGTACGTGACTATAAACAGCGATTATACTACGTAGTATCTTATATATTGGGTAAACAATGAAAAATATAACCGTAATAAAAATAGGCGGATCTACCATGGGAAGCCGCGATACGACTATCGAAGACCTGGTGGCTCTTCAGAAACAGGGCAAATCGATGGTGGTTGTTCACGGCGGTGGTAATAAGGTTACCGAATGGCTGAATCGTCAGGGAGTGACGACGGAATTTGTGCGTGGCGAGCGCGTGACCGACTCCGCAGCGCTGGAAGTAGCTACCGCCGTGCTGGCGGGGTTGGTCAATAAAGAAACCGTGGCGGCAATCAATAACCTGGGAGGCCGGGCTGCCGGCATCAGCGGTATCGACGGGTCTCTTATCGAGGGGAAATTAAAGAACCGGGAAATGGGCTATGTCGGCGAAGCGGTAAATATTAATCCAGCGATTCTGGAAACCCTGCTTAAGTCGGGATTTATACCTATAGTCTCATCGATGAGCCTGTACGCCGTCGATAGACCCGCCGATGCTGCACAGATATTGAATATTAACGCTGACCCTACCGCCGGTGATTTAGCGGCTGCATTAGGGGCTGAAAAGCTTATTTTCCTTACCAATGTGGCCGGTATCAATGATGCCTCCGGTGAAGTAATACCCCGCCTTGCGGCGAAAGAGGCTCAATCCCTGGTAGAGTCAGGGGTAATATCGGGTGGTATGATTCCCAAACTGAATGCCTGTCTGACAGCTTTGAATGCCGGGGCGATAGCCCGTATAATAGACGGTAGGCAGCC
>CAZCZJ010000018.1:6956-32341 GCA_964503235.1 uncultured Dehalococcoidaceae bacterium
ATGACTGACTGGCAGGAGCTGGAAAAGAAATATTATATGCAGACCAACATACGTATCCCGGTGACGCTGGTGCGGGGGGAAGGTATGAAGGTCTGGGATGACACCGGTAAGGAGTACTTGGACTGTGTCGGCGGGCTGGCAACGGATTCTCTGGGGCACTGCCATCCTGTCGTGGTTGATGCCGTCACCGAACAGGTTCGTACTCTCATACAGACTTCTCTCTGGTATTTCACTATTCCGCAGGTGCAATTGGCTAAACTCCTAGTTGAGAACAGCTGTTTCGACCGTGTCTTTATCTGCAACAGCGGACTGGAAGCCAATGAAGGTGCCGTTAAGCTTGCCCGACGCTACGGTCATCTGAAACTCAATGGCGCCTATGAGGTTATTACGACCAGCGGTTCGTTTCACGGTCGTTCTCTGGCGATGACGGCAGCCAGCGGACAGCCGGCCATGCATACGCCATACGCTCCATTACCAGCAGGGTTTATCAACGTGGCTAATAATGATATTGAAGCTATCAAGGCAGCGACTACGGATAAAACGTGTGCCGTGATGCTGGAGCCCCTGCAGGGGGAGGGTGGTGTCAACGTTGCCGATGAAGATTACCTGAAAAAGGTACGGGGATGGTGTGACCAAAAAGGTATACTGCTTATCATGGATGAGATTCAAACGGGAATATGCCGTCTCGGGCCGCTTTTCGGCTATCAGCTATACGGCGTTGAGCCGGATATAATGTCGCTGGCAAAGGGATTGGGAGGTGGTATGCCCATCGGAGCGGTGCTGGCTAAAGAGCACGCCGCTGTATTCGTACCCGGAGACCATAACTCCACATTCGGCGGTAATCCGGTTACCAGCGCCGCCGCCTGCGCTGTTTTGAAATATATCGTCGATAATGATTTCCCCACGCGGGTAACCAAGGTAAGCCAGTATCTCATGGACAAGCTGGTCGGTTTAAAGGATAAATATCCTTTTATCACTGAGGTGCGGGGAAAAGGATTGCTGGTGGCGGTTGAGTTGAAAAAAGATATCGCCCAGGATATCTTAATTGCCTGCCTTCATAAGGGACTTTTGGTCAACAGGGTCAAGCCAAATGCCGTCCGCCTGGTGCCGCCGTTGATTATTACCAAAGAAGAAATAGACCAGGCTGTCGGTATACTTGATGAGGTATTATCTGGAGTTGTTATATAATTATTGCTAGAATAAAGTCTAAAAAACGTTGATGTTGAGGAAAATTAGCCGATTCGGGATATCAGCAATCCTGGTGGCTTTGTCCCTGATTATTCTTTTATAGCTCCAATTATTTTATACAGAGGTGGCGATGGCGAAAGAAATTGGAATTCATGAACCCGGTTTATCATCATATGACGAAGCGGAAGTCCCTAAAACCATTCTCAATGATGCTATCAAGTCTGCCAAGGAGTTGATCGGGAAAAGTCAGAAAAGAGTAACAAGCTTTAAAGACCAGCTGGTGGGGATGTATATGGAAGTTAAGGACAATGATATCGTTATTATCTTTAATTCAGGTGGCTGGGGGTGGAATTTAACGCTACAAACACCCGGATGGGCTAGCATTCTGGATGGTATCAAATCGGAGCTGGAGAGACTTGGATACAGTTCGGTTGTACTTAATTATCGGCGGACGAGTAGCGGTGTACGTGGCTGCGTGCGTGAATTTCTCGAATCGGCCAGGCGATATCCCAGTAGAGCCGAGGACCTGGCGAAACGTATCGAGTTTCTTACCGAGCATGTGCCGGACCTGAAGGTTATTATTACCGGAGAGAGCACGGGCACAATTATTTCTGACCGGACTATGGTGCTTTTAAAAGATAATCCGCAGGTTTATAGCATCCAAACGGGTGTGCCTTTCTGGCACAAACCAGGTATTTACGAGAGGACGTTGATGATAAATACCAACGGGAGTACCGTAGATACTTTCAGTTATGGTAAAGTACCCGTGATAGTACGAACCAGCATCAAGAGCTGGTTGGGATTATCATCCCCTAAAGATGAGCCCGGCGACATATTAAGCTGGCTGAAAGCACCGGGGCATCACTATACATGGGAATACCCCGGGGTATATACTAAAGTGATAGACTTTTTACAGACTCATTTCAGTCCGGTAAAATAATAAGGTCTTAATATACGGAGGATTGGATTGGCAGAGAAAGTTGTTCTGGCATATAGCGGAGGACTGGATACATCGGTAGCTATCAAATGGCTTCAGGATAAGTATCATCTTGATGTCATCGCCGTAAACATCGATGTTGGTAGCGAGAGAGACTATTCGGCTCTTCGCCAGAAAGCATTGAACATCGGCGCCGTCAAAGCGCTGGTTATTGATGGCAAAGAGCTTTTTGTGAAATACTTTGTCTTTCCAGCTCTGCAAGCGAATGCACTCTATGAAGGACAGTACCCCCTATCTACCGCATTGTCGCGTCCGCTGATGGCTAAGTTACTGGTGGATACGGCCATCGAGGAGGGCGCCGCGACTATAGTTCACGGATGTACGGGCAAAGGAAATGACCAGGTCCGGTTTGAGGTAAGCATTAATGCCCTGGCGCCCGATATCAAAATAATGGCTCCAGCCCGGGAATGGAGAATGACGCGGGACGAGACGATTTCCTACGCCCGCGAACACGGCATTCCAATTCCTATTTCGGCATCGAGTCCGTATTCCATCGATGAAAGTCTCTGGGGGCGGGCTATTGAGTGCGGGGTGCTGGAAGACCCCTGGGTTGAACCACCGGATGATGTTTTTACCTGGACAAAATCACCTGCTCAGGCTCCCGATGAGGTGCAGTACCTTGAGATAGAATTCAAACGTGGTATTCCCATAAGCCTTGGCGGAGAAGAGATGGACGGAGTAAAGCTGATTCAACAACTTAACGAGATAGGCGGACGGCATGGTATCGGCAGAGTAGACCATATAGAAGACAGGGTGGTTGGCATCAAGTCGCGGGAGATATACGAGGTACCGGCCGCCACGATATTGCTACAGGCTCATCAGGCGCTGGAAATGATGACGCTTTCGCGTGAGCAGTTGCGTTTTAAAGAAAAGGTGGCTATAGAATATGCCGATCTAATTTACAACGGCTTGTGGTTCAGCCAGCTTAACCGTGACCTTTCCGCTTACATAATAAGTTCTCAACTGTACGTTACGGGGACAGTCCGGTTAAAGCTTTATAAAGGGCACTCGATGGTGGTCGGGAGGCAGTCACCCAAGTCCCTTTACAATATCGGCCTGGCCACCTATGATAAGGGTGATAAATTCGACCAGGATTCCGCTAAAGGATTCATTGACCTGTGGGGTCTTTCGGTAAAAACCCAGGCACAAGTCCAGCTATTGGGTGATAAAGAAGGGCCGCTCAGTATCATAGGCCCCGAAGAGCCCGAGGAGAGTTGATATGGCTAATATACGAAGTCGTTTTAAAAAACCCGCTGATAAGTCAGTAGTAGCTTATACAGTTTCCTTGCCTTATGACCAGCGTCTCTGTAAATACGATATTGCCGGTAGTATAGCCCACGCCAATATGCTGGCTAAACAGGGTATTATTTCGGACCAGGATGCTGAGTCGATAACCTGGGGGCTGGCCTCCATCCGTGAGGAAATGGAGAAGGGGAAATTATCCTTTAAGGCGGAGCAGGAAGATATCCACATGGCAATTGAAGCCCGGCTCATTGAGAAAATCGGTGAAATCGGTGGTAAATTGCCTACCGCCCGCTCACGTAATGACCAGGTAGCCCTGGACTTGAGGCTCTTTGTCAAAGAGGCCATCTCGGAAACGGTAGCAAGCCTGAAAAAATTTCAGCTGGCACTTATTGACCTGGCTGAGGCTAATAAAGATGTCGTGATTCCCGGCTATACCCATTTGCAATCGGCACAGCCCGTGCTGCTGGCGCATCATCTTCTAGCCTATTATGAAATGCTTGTGCGTGATACCAGTCGGTTCTGGGATTGTCAAAAACGTACCGATGTAATGCCCCTGGGCAGTGGCGCTTTGTCCGGTGTCGGCTATAAAGTTGACCGTGAATTCCTGGCCCGTGAGCTTGGTTTCAGCCAGGTAAGCCAGAATAGCCTTGACGCTGTTTCCGACCGGGATTTTATCCTGGAGTTTGAAGCCACTGCCAGTATCTGCATGATGCATCTCTCCCGCCTGGCCGAGGAGATGGTGATATGGTCTTCGGCTGAGTTTGGTTTTATCGAGATTGACGGAGCTTTCGCTACCAGCAGCAGTATCATGCCGCAGAAGAAGAACCCTGATGTCGCTGAGCTGGCGCGGGGTAAGACGGGGCGCGTGTACGGTAACCTTATGGCTCTCTTGATAACGATGAAAGCCCTCCCACTGGCTTATAACCGGGATATGCAGGAAGATAAGCAGGGATTGTTTGATATTGTGGATATACTCTCGTCGACTCTGGAAGTATTTACCGGAATGATAAAGACCCTGAAAATCAAACCCAAGGGTATCGCCAGGTCACTACAGCTGGGTTATATACTGGCCACCGATCTGGCGGACTACCTGGTGAAAAAGGGAGAGACTTTCCGTTCAGCTCATGAAACCGTCGCCAAGATGGTGAATTATGCCGAGGAAAAAGGAAAGACATTCGAGCAGCTGAAGGCAAGCGAATTCAAGCGATTTTCACCATTATTCGATAAAGACGTAAGTACGATTACGATTGAATCGTCTCTGGCGGCAAGAGATATCACCGGAGGTACCGCACCAAGTCAGGTAGCCAAGGCGATATCGGCAGCCAGAAAAGCTCTCACCTAATTCCATGGAGAAAGCCAGCGGCTTTCTGTACATGCACAGGTGATGACTAGAATTTCATGATTTATATAATCAGGTATATCTTACCGTCATGCGTTAGCGGGTATTCTCCTATTTGCCACTGTAGATAATACGGTGTGGTAGAATAATATACGGGGATTCAATCTTGGAATAGCCGGAGTGGAATGATTCAGGCGACCTTATGACGGGTGCGCAGGCATCTGGTGCACAGGTTAAGGCGCTTTTGCTTACCGTCTATAGTAATGGTAGCTGGATGAATATTGGGAGTCCAGCTTCGATTAGTACGTCGCTTGGAATGACTGACATTATGACCAAACAGCGGTGTTTTCCCGCATAAATCACATTTCAACTTGGATTCTCCTTGGATTTCTTGTGTGTAACTATTGCAATATCCCGTGAATAATAGTAACATAATGAATTAAGATTATCAAGAACGTTAATATCTGAATTATATCCGGGTTCTCAGGTAAATCCGATAAGGATGGATAAATATGACTCAAATAAAGACTGTAGCCGGGCAGGACCTGAGGGACATGTTCTCGGCAGCCACAACGTGGCTGGAAAAAAGCTCTTCTGAGATTGACGCACTTAACGTTTTCCCTGTACCTGATGGTGATACGGGAACCAACATGATGCTAACGATGCGTTCTACCATGGAGGAAGCTTTCCGGGCGCCGGACAACAGTGCTGCGGGTGTTGCCGACGCCATGGCTAAAGGGGCTCTTCTGGGAGCCCGCGGAAACAGCGGTGTTATCCTGTCGCAGGTGTGGCGTGGTCTGGCAGAAGGACTTGCAGGTAAGGAGTCTATTACTACCGCCGATTTTGCCAGTGCCTTGGAGCAGGCGGCAACAACGGCGTATAAGGGTGTCAGCAACCCGGTCGAGGGCACCATGCTTACTGTGATGAGGGCGGTTGCATCAGCGGCTCGAGACCAGGTTGACAGCGGCAACGAAGATATCATATCGCTGTTGGAAGTCGTTGTTGAAGCAGCCAGGGATTCTGTAGCTAATACACCTCTTCTGCTCAAAGTATTGAGAGAAGCGGGAGTGGTCGACGCCGGAGGGCAGGGCATTTATACGCTTTTTGAAGGTGCTCTGCGTTACCTGCGGGGAGAGGTAGAGTTGATGCGGCTGCGCAAGCCGCAGATAATCGTCAGTGAAATACCGCATACGACACCACTACCACAAACGGGTGTCATTGATGAGGTTCCATACGGCTACTGTACTGAGTTTATGCTCAAAGGAGAAAAAATAGACACCGATGTTATTATAAAGAGACTTGAACATAAAGGTGAATCTTTAATCGTTGTCGGTGACGAATCGGCGGTAAGAATCCATATTCATACTTTAGATCCGGGTAATATTTTACATTGGGCTACCAAGTTGGGTACCATGCACCAGGTTAGTGTTAGAAATATGGACGAACAGCATCAGGATTTCCTGGAGATGCAAAAGGAAAGAGTGCCCACCGCCGATACGGCCGTTATCACCGTTGTCTCCGGAGATGGGCTTAGTGATATCTTTGCCAGCCTGGGAGCGACCGCTGTCATACCCGGAGGGCAAACCATGAATCCCAGTACTAAAGATATCCTCCAGGCGGTAGAGTCCGCCCCTTCCGATAAGATAATTATCCTGCCCAATAATAAAAACATAATTCTCGCCGCTGAACAGGTTCAATCACTGACGCAAAAACAGGTAGCGGTTGTACCCAGCACCACGATTCCACAGGGAGTGGTAGCGCTCCTGGCGTTCGACTATGAAGCCGACTTCAAGACAAATACTCGCATCATGGAAAACGCAATTTCAACGGTAAAGTCAATTGAAATAACACGCTCTGTTCGCTCCACCAAGGTAAACGGTCTCAAGATAAAGCGTAAACAGCCTATCGGCCTGCTGGATGGAAAGCTTGTAGTTGCCGGTATCAGTGATATTGATGTTCTTAATAAGCTCTTGGATAAAATGGAGATGGATAAAGCGGAGATTGTTACCATTTATCATGGGGAAGATGTCGAGACAGCCGAAGCGGAACAAATTAGTGCCGGAATCACCGAAAAATATCCTCGGATACAGGTTGAGGTAGTACGGGGTGGTCAGCCGCACTATAGCTATATTATATCAGTAGAGTAGAAAGGTGGTGTTGGGACATGACTGTCAAAATTGTTACGGATACCCTCTCTGATATTACCGGTGACCTGGCAAAGGATCTGGATATTACCGTCGTTCCCCTCTATGTACGCTTCGGTGATGAAATATTCCGTGACCGGGTGGAAATAAACAGCGAAGAATTCTATCGACGGCTGGTATACGAGGATATCTTGCCATCGACAACCCAGCCGACACCCAATGATTTCCTGGTTGTCTATGAAGAGCTTGCCAAGGAGACCGATGAAATTCTGGTGATTGTTGTTTCCAGTAAGCTAAGCGGAACCTATCAATCGGCAACCCAGGCCAAGGATATGCTCAAGGCGAAGTGCCGGATTAATATCGTCGACTCGCTATCGGTAGCCATGGGGATGGGCCTGATAGTAATCGCTGCCGTCAACGCTGTGAAAAACGGTGCCAACCTAGATGAAGCAACCCAGTTTACCCGGAAGGCTTTATCCAGGTCACGCCTTATTGCCTATTTTGATACCTTGAAATACCTGGCCAAGGGAGGGCGTATCGGTAAAGCGCAGGGCCTGCTGGGTTCAATGCTTTCGGTGAAGCCGATTTTGACGGTGAAAGACGGTGAGATGTCACCCCTGACAAGGGTGCGTTCTCTAAATAGTGGTTTTGATTACCTTTACAACGTGGTGGCTAATGCCGGGAAAATAGAGTCACTGGCGGTAGAACATGCCACCACTCCCGGTGATGCTGATAAACTCGTGGAACGTTTCAGCTCGATTTTCCCCAAAGATAATATTTACCGGTCCATAATCAGTCCGGTTATCGGGACTTATGCCGGTCCCAATGCCCTGGCGATTTCATACCTGGAAGCAGAGTAGGAATAATGCCGGTTAAAATTGTTACCGATAGCGTTTCCGATGTGCCTATCTATCGTTCCAAGGTAAGTCCGGTTATCGGCACCAATGTAGGACCCAGTGTTATCGGGGTGGCGGTGCTGGGTGGCAAGTAAAGCCGATATTGAGGTAAATACACTAACTTTATTATGCCTGTAAAAATCGTAACCGACAGCGTAGCCGATATTCCCGCCGAAGTAATTGATGAACTGGGTATTTCCGTTATTCCGGTGGTGGTACGTTTTGGAGAAGAGATATATCATGACGGCATTGACATCACCACCGATGAGTTCTATGAGAAGTTAGTTAATAGCAGGGTCATGCCGACTACCTCGGTGCCTTCACTCGATATGTTCGTTCGGACTTATGCCAAACTTGCTGAGCAGAACGATGAGATACTGGTCATCATGCTCAGTTCAAAACTCAGTGGTATATATAACGCAGCTGTCCAGAGTGCTGATCTAGTAGAGAGCAAATGCCGTATCGAAATAGTCGATTCCGGCTGTGCGGTCATGGCACAGGGTTTAGTCGTTATCAAGGCGGCTCGGGCAGCACAAGATGGAGCCAGCATGGATGACCTATTGGATTTAGTCCGTACGAATCTTCCCCGCTCCGAGATGCGGGCCGCTTTTGATACTCTCGAATACCTCCAGAGGGGCGGGCGTATCGGGAAAGCTCAGGCTTTATTAGGCTCTATACTAAAAATAAATCCTCTCGTTACTCTTAAAGACGGCGTCGTCGAGCCAGCTGGGCGAACCCGTTCGCGCGCTAAGGCGATAGACCGTCTCTATAAATTTGCACAGAGTTATTCCTATATCGAAGAACTGGCTGTAGAGGGTGCTGATTGCCCTGAGGACGTTGATTATCTGGTGAAGCGTCTGGGGACCATCTTCCCCGAGGAACGTATCTACCGCTCCCGTACCACCCCGGTTATCGGCACTCATACCGGTCCTGGTCTGATACTGGTAGCGGTACTGGGCGACAAATAGACCGCCCGGATATCGTCGGTTTTGTTTGGTTTTAGTAGATTTTAGGATGCTCTCCCCCTGACCCCCTCTCAAACAGGTACATATTCAATGCTCATTACTTAGTCCGTTTGAGAGGGGGAGAGTTTTTTAAGAGGGGGCGAAGCCCCCTCTTTCGCTTACTCCCCTCTCCAGCCAATGATATTTACGGTGTATTACATCGATGTTTCCGGCTGGAGAGGGGTCAGGGGTGAGGTATGCACCCACCAATCAAATGCAAATAGAACCATATCGACTCTCAGTTTTCATTCCATAGCGTTTATAGCCTATAATATTGCCAGGATAAAATTTCTATGAATGCTGAACCTTTGCGTAAAATCCTGGCTCTCGAGCGTGAAAAAGGTTATGACGATTCAGCGGTGTTCGGAGGCCTGAATAAATTCCTGAATAACTGGTCTGAACAGGCTGTAGAGTCAGTTTCCAATCCTGAAACGTTGAGGTCCTTCCGAAAGCTTTTCAAGACCGACTATGCATCGATGACGGTGGAAGAGAGGAAGGAATGGGTGGCAAACGTTCTAGATTTCCTGGATGAACTTGAAGGTAAAAGCAGCGTTTCTGAAAAAACCGAAACAAAAAAGGTACGTCCCAAGTCTATCAAACGTCCTGCCAAACCCAAGAAGGCTCCCGCAGCGGAAAGCGTTAAAGGACTGGATTTACCGGTTACGGCCGTCAGGGGCATCAGCACAGCTCTGGCGGGTAAATTCGGGAAGATGGGTGTGAAGACTATCCGGGACCTGCTCTATTTCTTCCCTCACCGTCATCTGGACTACAGCCGACTGAAGTCTATTTCACAGCTTGCCGAGGGTGAAGAACAGACCATCATTGCCAGCGTGTGGCAGGCGCAGGAGACCAGGCCGGGTGGACGACGCAGCACCGAGGCGATTGTCGGTGACGAGACGGGGAATATCCGGGTCGTCTGGTTCAACCAGCCCTATCTGGCGAAGAAAATGACAACAAACAGCAGGATAATAATCAGCGGGCGGGTCAGCCTGTTTAAGGGACGCCACGTATTTCAATCACCGGAATGGGAAATGTTGGAAAGCCAGGACTATGTGCATACGGGGCGACTCGTTCCCGTATATTCGCTGACCCAGGGTTTGCGACCGCGTCAGGTCAGGAAGCTTCTAAAGGACTTCATCGACCTTTGGGCCTGGCAGGTGGAGGATTTTCTGCCTCCGGATTTGATAAATCGACTTGGTTTTCTCGAGCTGCCGCAGGCTATCAGCCAGGCGCATTACCCCGATGATGAGAATATCAAGGACAAAGCCCGGAGAAGGCTGGCTTTCGATGAGCTGTTCCTGTTGCAGCTGGGGGTGATGGGGAAGAAACGCGACTGGAAAGAGGGCCGACCCGGCAGTCCTTTTACCATCCCCCGTTCGCTGCTGGACGCCTTTACTGAATCGCTTTCCTTTAAGCTAACAGCTGCCCAGGACAGGACGCTGAGGGAAATATTAACCGACCTGGAGAAACCGGAGCCGATGAGCCGTTTGCTCCAGGGGGAAGTGGGCAGCGGTAAAACGGTTGTGGCCGCGGCGGCACTGCTGGTGGCGGCGGCTAACGACCTCCAGGCGGCGTTCATGGCCCCCACCGAGATTCTCGCCGAGCAGCACTTCGCCACCATTTGCGAGTTGCTATCACGGGTGGGGCAGGAAGAAGGGGAGGGATATTTGCGTACCTACTCCGGACTCCTTTCCCGACCGCTTACCCTGGCCTTGCTTATCGGTGATATCAAGCAATCAGGTAAACGTCAGCTCCAGAAGGCTATTACCTCCGGTGAGGTGGATATCGTCATCGGCACTCATGCCCTGGTGCAAAAGGGGGTGGATTTTCCCAGGCTGGGGCTGGTTATCGTCGACGAGCAGCACCGCTTCGGTGTTGAGCAGCGTTCGGCGTTAAGGGGCAAGGGATTAAGTCCCCATATGCTGGTGATGACGGCTACACCGATACCGCGCACCCTGGCTCTGACGTTATATGGCGATCTCGATCTTTCGGTGATTGACGAGTTGCCCCCCGGACGACAGACGGTGAAAACAAAATGGCTCCAGCCTGAGCAGATGGCTAGCGCTTATGCTTTCATCAGGAAACAGGTAGCGGGGGGGTACCAGGCTTTTATTATCTGCCCCCTGATAGAAGAGTCCGAGGCTATCGCCGCCCAGGCGGCTGTGGTGGAATACGAGCGCCTTTCGCAGGAGGTCTTCACCGATTTACGTCTGGGCCTTTTGCATGGTCGTCTTTCCGGGGAGGCCAAGGACAGTGTGATGGAAAACTTCCGTGCTGGTAGCCTTGATATTCTGGTTTCGACTCCGGTGATAGAGGTGGGTGTCGATATACCGAATGCCACGGTAATGATGGTGGAAAGCGCTGACCGGTTCGGCCTGTCCCAGTTACACCAGTTTCGGGGTCGGGTAGGCCGTGGACAGGCACAGAGTTATTGCATGCTCGTTGCGGAGAATCCTTCGGAAGTGGGCCGAGAACGCCTTGACATAATAGAGAATACCCAGGATGGCTTTAAGCTGGCGGAGGAAGATTTGAAACTAAGAGGCCCGGGTGAATTCTTCGGCACGCGTCAGAGCGGTCTGCCCGACCTGCGTATGGCCAGACTTTCGGATGTGGCTTTACTGGAGCTTGCCAGGAAAGAAGCCATTGCGATTTTTGAGAAAGACCCGGAGATGAAGGAAGCGGAGCACCGTCTTCTTGCCTGGGAACTTGCCAGAGTCTGGCCGGAAACGGGTGAATGGAGCTAAAAAAGAGCGAGTTTATGGTATTCCTACCAAAATACCATGGATTTCTACTTAATTTATACCTTTAAAGGATACGCTTGATTGATTACTTATTATAAAATAGACAGAGAAAGTCTAGGAGACCGGTAAGTTTGTCTTATGCCAGGGTAATCGTAAATCCGGTAGCCGGAGCGGGCCGGACGGCACGGGAATGGCCGCGGATAATGAACTTTTTCAAGAGGCAGGGATTAAACTTCGAGCATGATATTACCGAAGCCCCCGGGCACGCGGTGGAGCTGGCCAGAGACGCTACGAAAAACGGCTATGAGACGGTAATATCCATTGGCGGGGATGGCACGATTAATGAAATTGTCAATGGTCTTTATAAAGCGGGTGGCAATAAAGATATAGTGCTGGGGATGGTTTGTACGGGAACCGGCAGTGATTACGCCCGTACCGTAGGTATATCCCGTCGGTACGAGGAAGCCTGTATGAGGATTTTACAGCCGAAGAAACTTACCGTCGACCTTGGTGTTGTGGAATACGCTGATAATGGACACAAAATGGAGAGGATTTTTGTGAACTTTGCCGGGATAGGTTTTGACGCTGAGATAGTCAGACGGACTACCCGTAATTTCAAGGCTCTGGGTAGCACCGTTTCTTATCTTTTAGGCGTATTTACTACCCTGGTTGCGTACAGGAACAGGGAGGTTAAACTTATTATTGATGGTGAAGAAATGGAGAGGGAGGTATGCTCGGTGATAGCGAATAACGGCAGGTACGGCGGCGGTGGTATGTTTACCGCGCCCGGTGCCGACCTTACCGACGGTTTGCTGGACCTGCTGATTATCGGTAATATCGGCAAGGCTGACCTTATACGTTCTTTGCCGCGTATATACAAGGGCACTCACCTTACCCATCCAAAGGTAACCATGAAGAAGGCCAGAGAAATAGAGATAAAGTCAACGTACCCTTTGAATTTACAGGCTGACGGTGAACTACTCGGCGAATTACCGGCACGCTTTCGTATTTTACCTTCGGCTTTGAATATTATCGTTTAGTCGGATCAAGATAATCTAACCGAAACAGGATAATGATATAGAACATACAGGAATTCGCCAAATGGCGAGGAATTTATGAAATATCTGCTGAGCATACTCGTGGTATTCGTGGTACTCGATGGGTTTCTAACCCGGTTTCTCATCGACGGAGGATTGGCGCGGGAAGGCAATCCTTTATTACAGAGGCTGGTGGGTGAGAACGGCTTTCTTATTCTTAAAGTGGTCGGCGCATTGCTTTGCGCTTTTATATTGTTGGATATTTATAGACATTTTCCCAGGGTAGCCATAGTCGTTACCTGGTGCTGTGTGATCTTTTACGGCGGTGTCGTGCTCTGGAATACCAGCTTACTCTTATAGCTTGAGTCCTGATATTTCCTGGCTTTTGGGGCGTTTCCAATTCGGCGTGACCGCTGGGATACTTTCTACGAAAACAACCTCTCTGGGTAGTTTATAATCAGCCATGCGACCCTGGCAGTATTGGCGGATTTCCTGTTCCGTGGCGGTTTCCCCCGGTTTAAGGCGTACCAGTGCTCTTACCGTTTCTCCGCGAAGGATGTCAATCACACCGACAACCCTTGATTCGGCTATTTTAGGATGAGTATTAAGCACCTCTTCAATATCGCGGGGGAAGATATTCTGTCCCTTTAATATGAGCATTATTCTTTTACGGGCGGTAATAAACAGGTTGCCTTCTTCATCAATCCGACCGATATCGCCGGTGTGCAGCCATCCGTTTCGTAAGATTCTGGCGGTTGCCTCGGGTTTATTATAGAAGCTGGTCATAACCGGACCCCGCATAACGATTTCCCCTTCTTGGTTGAGGGGGAGCTCATTGTCATTATCATCGAATATCTTCATTTCCCAGCAGGGCATAGCCTTTCCCGAGGCGCCGATGGGACCCGTGCCATCGATGGGTGAAACGGTAGCGTGCGATACCGTCTCGGTCTGACCCCAGATATCGAGCAGGTTCAGGTTGAAATATTGCTTGAACAGGTGGATAACCTCAACCGGCAGGGGCGCACCGCCGCTGAGACACACGCGGAGCGAGCTTAAATCGTAATTGGCTCCCTCCTTACGGGCGACGTTTATCATCAGGGCGTAGATATAAGGAACGCCCATGTAAATCGTGCCCTTTTCTTTCTCTACGATTTCCATGAAGCTGTGTATCGAGCGCCCCGTACCCGGCACCACGACTAGGGTACTGCCCTTAGCGATAGACCCCAGTAAAACCGAGACCAGGCCAAACTGGTGATACATGGGCAGGGCAAAGCCTATCAGCACGTCTTTTTCGGTCTGATTCAATACGTCTCCTGATGTAATAGCTTCGGTGCTGATACTCCGGTGGGATAAAACGACGCCGTGCGGGTCCTGCGTGGGACCCCCTGTATAAGAAATCGTGGCGGGGTCATCAGGCTCAACGCGGATATCGACGGCTTTTGGTGGATTCTCATAGACAATCTGGTTATAGCTGATAAACCGGCCATCCAGTTCGGGGTCGATGGTGATGACATGCTTGATAGAACGGAAACGCGGTAAAGCCGGTACCAGCGATGCCAGCGGCGGATTGTCCGCTACAAATACTTTAGGCTGGCAGTCACGGAAAAGACTGTCCAGTTCATCGGCGACGTACCGGGAATCTAGAGGAACGGCTATGGCTCCGGTTTTCAGAATGCCGAAGAAAACAGTAACGAATTCCGGATTGCTGGACTGCATCGTGGCTACGCGGTCGCCTTTTTCTACGCCCATCTGCAAAAGGGCGTTGGCAACCTTGTTGGATGTATCCTCCAGTTCCTGGAAAGATACACGGCGTTCACCCAGAAGAATTGCCGTCTTGTCACCGTAACTCCTGGCGGCGTTCTCCAGCATCTGAATTAAATTCATCGTTCTTCTCGTTTCTATTCGATTATTGGTTCTTCCAGCACCACAGTGGCATCTACGGCTACAGCGCCATCGCTGCCCGCTATCACCGGATTAAGGTCTATTTCCTTAACAACCGGATTTTTCTCTACGAAATCGGACACAGCCATCAGCATATCCTCCAGTGCCGGAAGGTCGGCGGGTGGTTGTCCCCGGTAACCCGTGAGCAGTTTATATCCCTTTACCTCCCGAATCATTTCTCCGGCGTCTTTCCTGGTTACCGGTGATATTCTGAGTGATATATCCTCAATAATTTCTACCAGTAATCCACCGAGTCCGAACATGATTACCGGTCCGAATTGCGGGTCTTTGGACATGCCGATAATCACGGCAACACCGGGAGACGCCATCTTTTGCACGGAAATACCCTGGACCTTTGCTTGAGGATTCCGCTGGCCGATGTTCTCCAGGATTTCCCCGTAGGCCTGTTCTACCTTCTCCGGGTTGTCCAGGCCCAGCCTGACGCCGCCACTATCGTTTTTGTGGATGATATCCGGTGAGGCTATTTTAAGAGCCACGGGGTAGCCTAGTCGATTGCTCAGGGAAATCGCTTCCGATGCTGAAGTGGCCAGTTCGGTAAGATTACAGTTTATTCCCGCCTGCCCGAGTAGTCTCTTGGACTCAATCTCTGTCAGGAACAGTCTGCCTTCACTTCGAACTTGTTCAAATATCGGGTTCATGATTAACGGAGCAATCATCAGAACACGGGTATTAAATCGGGTTATTTTAGTATACCAGACCTCAACGGAATTTGAAAATTCCGGGCCGGATTATGAATCTAAGAGAGCTTGTGTATCGCTGGCGTTCAGCTTTCTTATTTCTCCCTCTTTTAAATCACCGAGGCAGAGATTACCGATACGTATACGCTTTAATGCCAGGACTGGGTGTTTTAATCGTTCGAACATACGGCGTACCTGCCTTTTCCTGCCTTCGTGGATGGTGATGCTGTAATTAAAGGGTGGTAAAGATACGGTTTTTACCCTGGCCGGGTGCGTCATACCGTCTTCCAGCCTGATACCATTCTTGAGTTTCAGTCTTTCACCGGCGGTAAGGCTGCCCGTTATCTGGACCAGGTATTCCTTTTCATGCTCGAACCGCGGGTGAGTCAGCCGGTAGGTAAGGTTGCCGTCGTTGGTGAGCAAAAGCAGACCGGTGCTGTCCTCATCCAGGCGGCCAGCCGGGTACAGCCTCAGGCGACGGTACTTCTCCGGCAGTAAATCCATAACCGTCCGACGTCCTCTTTCATCGGAGGTAGTGGATATGATGCCTTCCGGCTTGTTGAGCATCAGACAGACTGTCTCTTTCGGTTTGAGGTGGATTGCTTTGCCGTCAACGAGGATATGGTCTGTAGCTGGGTTGATAGCATGATTAAAATTCTCGATTACTTCACCGTTAACGGTAACCTTGCCCTGCTTGATGATATCAGCCATACGACGGCGTGAGCCGATACCATTGTCGGTGAGCGTTTTAAGGAGCGGTCCGGTAGTCATAGGGATTATCTGCTTTACCTTCTATAGAAAAAATAAAGTCGGGTTTAGTTATTTATATATTTCACTATAACAAATAATTAGAACGTGTGAAAAGCAGGCTTTAGTATGGCTGTGATATAATAATTGGGTACGGATATATTTATAGAGGTAGGAAGTCTGCAAGGAATAGACATAGCCCGTAGAGCCGTGGAAATAGCCAGCGAGAAGCAGGCAAGCAATATCGTGCTGCTGGACGTGCGCGATATCTGCACCTTCAGCGATTATTTTGTCATCTGTTCCGGGGATAACGAGCGACAGATACGCACTATCTACGAAGATATAGAACAGAGTTTAAAAAAAGAAAACGAAATAACTCACCACAACGAAGGCACGATAGATTCAGGATGGCTGTTACTCGATTACGGCGACGTCATCGTGCATATATTCTCGGAGGAAGAACGCGAGTATTACCGACTCGATGAGCTCTGGCAAGATGCCCGGCCGGTTATCAGGATACAGTGAAGCCAGTTTTTAATCAAAAATTTCCTTCTCAGAAAAGAAAATCTCAATCTCTTTTTCCGCGTTCTCAGGCGAATCGGAAGCGTGTGTCGAGTTACGCTGGATGTCCAGTCCGAAGTCTTTCCGTATCGTTCCGTCTGTGGCTTTAGCCGGGTCGGTGGCACCCATTAACTCACGTATTCTATCGACAGCACCTTCACCTGAGAAAACAGCCGCGACTATCGGCGTGGATATGATATATTCCACCAGGTCCTTAAAGAAGGGTTTATCTCTATGGATGGCATAATGCCGTTCGGCCAGGGCTCTATCCATGTGGAGCATTCTCATCGCAACAAGTTTAAGTCCGGCACCTTCAAGTCGACTCAGTATTTCGGTTGCCAGCCCTCTTTCCATAGCATCGGGTTTAATCAGGACCAGTGACTTCTCCATATTTAGAATCGCCTCCAATTTCATCTATAACTTATTATTATACAGAAACGGATTAATTATAAAGTCTGGACAGGTCATCGACGCTGACCGATTCCAGTGATGCAACGATAAGGTCGGCTTCCTTAAGCTTATCTCCGGGATGGCTGTTAGCCACCGCAACGCATTTCATACCGGCTCTCTTAGCCCCGGCGACCCCGGCTACGGCGTCCTCAATGACAACACAGCCAGTGGGTTCAACCTTGAGCTTTTCCGCGGCCAGCAGGAAAATCTGGGGACTCGGTTTGCCCTCGGTGACCTCCCGCCCACAGGCAACGGCACCGAAGTATTTTTCAATCCCCAGACCTACGAGGATAATCCGTACGTTATCAGGCGGCGCCGAAGAAGCTATCGCTGATTTTATCCCGCGTTCATGTAGCGAGGAGAGCAGTTCGATTGCTCCCGGCAGCGCTTTGATGTTATCGGCGACTAGTCGGCGATAGGCTACCTCTTTCTTATCGGCAATAGCATCGAGAGCCTGCTGAGATATGGTCTCTTTTACCGTATCCCGGATGATCGTATCATTCCGCTGCCCGAAATGCTTCATAAAGTGCTCTTCGGTAAATTCTATGCCCATTTGAGAAAAGATTTCCTGCCAGGCGCGACAGTGGTAGATACCGGTATCGGCAATAACGCCGTCGAGGTCCCAGAGCACTGCCTGAAATCTCGTATCAGACATGCCTCTTGCTCTCCCTGACCTTATCGACCTTGCCAGCTTCGTTTTCGGCGATAAATTGCTTGGCGGTGCTTTCAGCAATTACAGTACCATCCTTCAGGCATACCTTTCCTTCGGTCTCGATGAGTTTCTTGCTATGCCGGACTATCCGGGCGGTTATGACCAGTGGCACTTCAACCTTTACCGGCTGCCTGAGTCGAATGTTGACGCTGGCAGTGAGACAGGTATTGCCCGTGGCATAGGCTGCATTGCTCATTACTTCGTCCAGAAGGCAGCCCAGAATGCCGCCATGAAGGAGACCGGGCCACCCCTGGTGAGTTTTATCCGGCGTGAACTCGGTACGGAGCATGTCTCCGTCTCTGGTGAACTTGAGTTTCAGTCCGATGGGATTGTTCATGCCACACCCGAAGCAGAGACCTTCATCAAGGTCGGCGTTAAGCGTTACTTTTGGTACGGCTACCATGAGTATTTCTCCATTTCTTACCTGTCGGGTTGTTCTTTTATAAAATGTTCCCAGCCTGATTGACGTATCTGAACGGGATTACCGTTACTGTCGAACAGACTGATTTCACCGGGATTGCCATCGGTGATTTCACCGACGACGGTTATAGGACAGGATGATTCTGCCTGTATTTTCGCCATATCGCTAGCATCACCGGTGAAAAGCAGCTCGTAATCTTCACCACCCGAAAGCGCCATCTCCACTGCCTTATCGCCGTAAACCTGCCTGACCGGGGGGAAAACCGGCAGCTTATCAACATCCACCCGGGCGCTGACGTGGCTCGTCTCGCAGATATGACGCAGGTCGGCGAGGAAACCGTCGCTGATGTCGATGGCTGTACTGATACCGTGCTTGACCAGTAACTGTCCTTCAGCTACGCGCGGAAACGGTTTATGAAAAGCCTCTCTTAAGGAAGCGGTTATTTCCGCTGCCAGGTTGAGTTTGCGGGTAAGCATGTCCAGTCCGGCCGCGGCACCTCCGAGATGGCCGGTGACAGCAATGGTATCGCCGGTTCTGGCGTTTGAGCGACGTAATAAATCGTCCTGACCAGTGCCGAGAACAGTAACCGTAATCATAACCGCTGGCGACCTGCATGTATCACCACCGGCTAAACTCACGTGGAATTTTTTAGCCAGTTCGATCATCCCTCTATATAAAGAGGAAACGTCCTCAACTTCTGTTTCATCGGGTAAGCCCAGTGAGACCAGAGCGTATTCGGGGACGCCGCCCATAGCGGCAATATCGCTGAGATTTACCGCCAGCGATTTCCAGCCCAGCTCTTCCCATGATATGGTGTCGAGTGAAAAATGGATGTTTTCAATCAGGGAATCGACCGTAGCCAGTTGTGTCTGATTTTTTCCTTGCCAGGCGGCGGCATCATCACCGATGCCCACCAGAAATGGGGGATAGCCAGGCTGGCTATCCTGCGCATCGGCAATCATTTTTACCAGGAGGTCAATCAGCCCGAATTCTCCTAACTCGGATACTTTCATACGTAAAATTATACCATATTCATATTCGGACTCACTATTTCAGGGCACTTGGTAAAAAAGAGAGTCCCGATTTCTCGGGACTCAAGATAGCGGTTCAATTTCGCTGAAGAATCAGGATTTCTCTTCAACTTCGATATTTGTCGGGAACTGTTCCGATTCTGCTTTTATCGTGCGTTTCAAGGTAGGAATCCGGATGACAGCTACGAAGAGCCCCGCCGAGCCAATGGCAGCGGCGATAATCCTGTCCGATGCGTTTACGGGAATCAGCCAGGCGAGAATAAGAAGCGTCATTCCCATTATCGCGAACAGCACCGTGATAAACGTCCTGCGTGAATTTTCTTCCTTCATCTTAGTATCCTTTAACGATTGGGCTTACGTACACTATATATAACGATAAAAAGCAATTTCGGTTAGGTGGTCTGAGGAGGAATTTGATGGTGATAGCTGTTAAAGCACGTATCTTATAACGTATAATGGGTGCAAAGATGACCAGTATTAACTTGAGCAAGAGTAAATATCTAGCCATCGGTCTGATGGTAGCGATGATACTTATAAGTGTTGGTGGTTCTGTTTTAATTATCCAGCACTGGGAATACGTCATCAGGCTTCAGGGTGACGGTTATTGGGGTCTTTTCGTTATCTCGGTGTTCGCCGGTTCGCCGATACCGATACCGACCCCGAGTATGATATTAACCTTTACCCTGGGGAGTATATTGAATCCGCTGCTGGTAGGATTTGTGGCCGGGTTCGGCAATGGAGTCGGCAATGCTTTAATTTTCTGGACAGGCCGGGGCGGGCATCATTTATTCAGGAGTCTGGTATCTCCCCAGCCGCCTAGCAGCACTCCCCGTTCGCGGATAGGGAGATTTTTCCAAAAGATATCGCGAGTGCCGGAATTTATCAAGAACAGGGTTTTATGGGCGGTATTTTTACTTTCTATCTACCCTAATCCTGTCCTCCTGCCCCTGATTCTCGGTATGGGGGCGACGCGTTACCGATTCTGGAAGTTCTTTCTGGTCGTCTGGGCGGGTAAGACTGCCCAGAGCATGATACTCAGTTATCTGGGTTATTTCGGGTTGCGTTCAATGCTGCGCTATTTTGGAATCTTCGATACACCGTAGGGATTCAGGCACGGTTGGGTATTCCCCTTTTCCAATCGGGAAAAACCTGCTATGATATTCCTAAATGCGTTACGCCATATTAGCGGATATTCATGCCAACCTGGAAGCTTTCACGGCGGTGCTGGATGACATCGGTGAGAAGGGTGATATCGAGGAAATCTGGTGTCTGGGAGACGTTGTCGGGTACGGGCCAGACCCGCATCGTTGTATAGAAATACTTAACCAGAGTCGGCATGTCTGTGTTGCCGGTAACCATGACATGGCGGCTATCGGCAAGGTCGAGACAACCTATTTCAACTCGCTGGCGGCTAACGCAATACAGTGGACGACCGGGCAATTGACTCCCGATGATGTTCAATACCTGGAGAATCTACCTTTGACTATCCAGAAGGGCGATTTTATGCTGGTGCACGGCAGCCCTATGGAACCCCTCTGGGAGTACGTGATATCTACCGGTATTGCCGTCAGGAATTTTACCTATATTGAGACCACCTACTGCCTGGTGGGCCATTCTCACGCGCCGATGGCTTTTATGAAGGACAAGGATGTGGGCTGTAAGCCAGTGCAGCTGTCACCGGGTATCGGGCTGGCGCTGGGTGATAACAAGATGATTATCAATCCGGGCGGGGTGGGACAGCCCCGTGACGGCGACCCGCGAGCCAGCTACGCTATTTATGACAGCGAAAGACAGATGATACATCTGTACCGCATTCCTTATGATATCGATACCACGCAGAAGAAAATCATGGAATACGGTTTGCCGGTGGCTCTGGCAAGCCGGCTGGAAACGGGGCGGTAAAGGCTAGGAAATCCATACTTCTACTCTACTTATCAACTTGATTTCTCCATTTTTGTACTCATAGGCGATGATACCTCCACTTCCGTACAATGGGCCTCTGCTTGAAGAAAAGTACAGGAGAACGATTCCAGTTTTGGGGTCATATACTGGCAGGGATATATAGATTATCTCACTTACTTCTGGGCTATCACGGCGTAGGTTTTCCCAAGCACCGGGATCCCATGATTTCCCAGGGTAAATGTTTGTTTCGTCATAATCTATGATATAGCCATTTTCTGGAGAAGAAGAGATATCCAAAATCACATCTGTAGTATTGCGTTCAAACAGAGCTTCGACCAGCCTGGAATAATCATACCCGTATTTAATAAATTTATTTTGGATATTTTCCTTATTCACCGGCATGCCATGACCAAGAGAAGCTTCTGGACTGACAATATTATAGCATCCGCGACTTGCTGCCTCTTCAGAATATTGGGTAAGTATGAGAGTGATTATTTTGTTATATTCCTCCTGGGTAACTTCTTGAGTGATTTCTTCGGTAACTTGATCGATAACTTCTTCGGTGGTTGTGCAACTACCCAAAACGCCACAAGTTATTATCATAATGCTAACTGATAAAACCAGATATGTAATCCTCATATTTCCCTCACACCTCTCAATCAACGGATGTTCGGTTGGTTTTGCCAGAAAGATAGCACCAACACCTAAATATGTCAAATTGTAAAAATAATATTCTTTCCTTGACAAGAACCACCCCCACCCATTACGATTTTTAGTGAGGTCGTGCTAGATGGGGAGCTAGCGGTGCCCTGAACCTGAAATCCGCTACAGCAGGGTCGAATTCCTGCTTGAGGCTGTTGTCTGGTGGGACTACCCGGGTTAAGCGGTGCTGAAGGCCGGGTCCTGCGCGGCAGAAAACCATGAATCCCGTCAGGTCCGAGAGGAAGCAGCGGTAAATGGTCTCTTCTGGGTGCCGCAGGTACGCCTGGTTGGAGCTGGCTGGCCTTGGCAAGCCGTTAGGTGGAGTCGAGGGCAGGTGCACGGCCTCATATATTTATGATGAGCAAAAGCCTCTCTCAGGGCGGTCGGGATTCGTTGCTGGCGCAGACGAAAAAGTGGCTGCGTCGCTCCGGTCTCCGGGCGAGGAAAAGCCTGGGACAACATTTTCTGGTCGATGAAGATATCCTCAAGCTGATTCTGGATACCGCTCAGCTTGCTCCCACCGATACCGTCATCGAGGTTGGACCCGGACTTGGTGTTTTGACCAGAGAGCTTGCCGGGCAGGCGGGGTGGGTAATAACCATCGAGCTGGACAGCAAACTGGCGGATGCTCTGAAGAAAACGCTGGCATCATTCGATAACGTTGTCATTATCAACGAGGATGTACTCGGAACCGACCCTCGCGAGTTATTGCAGACCCGGGCAGCGTTTCCGGACGTATTGCGTCCTTATAAAGTGGTCACCAACCTGCCTTACTACATTACATCGCCGGTTCTCCGCCATTTCCTCGAAGCCCCGGTAAAGCCGGAAACCATGATTGTCATGGTGCAGAAAGAGGTGGCCGAAGCGATTGTAGCCCGACCCGGACAGCGGAGCGTTCTGAGTATCAGCGTGCGGTTTTACGGAAACCCGAGCATCATCGACTATGTGCCTGCCAGCGCTTTTTATCCGCCCCCGGAGGTCGATTCGGCGATACTAAAGATAGACGTTTATTCAAGTCCGCCTGTCGATGTGGATGAAGAAGAATTCTTCAAGCTGGTACGAGCCGGTTTTTCCGCTGCCCGCAAGCAGGTGGTTAACTCGCTGACACAGGGTCTGCAAATGCCAAAGAAAGAGGTTTTAAGGCTACTGGAGAAAGCGGAAATAACGCCGCAGCGGCGGGCGGAGACATTTACCCTGGAGGAATGGGCGAGGTTATGGCGGGTATTTTCCAGGGAGAAGAGACAATAACATGCTGAAGATTGTGGCGCCGGCAAAAATTAACCTGACGCTCGAGGTACTGGGCAAACGCCCCGACGGTTTTCACGAGATACGCAGTGTGATGCAGACGGTAAGTCTGTGCGATGTTCTGTCATTTAATGAAGCGGATATAGATACTATTCAATGCGATATGGCAGGCTGGTCTGCGGAAAAGAGCCTGGTAAGCCAGGCAGTGAACCTGCTACGAGACGCGACAGGTTGCACCAGGGGGGTGGCGATAGATATTACCAAGAAGATACCTTTGATGTCGGGGTTGGGCGGCGACAGCAGCGATACCGCCGCGGTGCTTAAGGGACTTAACGAAACATGGGGACTCGGATTAACTCTGGAAAGGCTATCAGGGATTGCGGCTGATCTGGGCTCTGACGTGACCTTCTTCCTCCGGGGAGGTACGGCAATGGCTACGGGACGGGGTGAGGTAATAACCACTTTGCCGTCATTACCGGAGATGTGTTTGGTGTTAGTGGTGCCGGATATTGCTGTGCAGGAGGGCAAGACGGCGCGGATGTATCAAAACCTGAAAACATCGCATTATACTGACGGAACACAAACGGATAAAATAGCAGCAGCAATCAAGCGGGGAGAGAATCTGGATACTTCGCTGATTTTCAACACATTTGAGAATATAGCCTTCGATGACTTTAATATCCGTCGGGTATACGTAGAGCACCTCATTAAGCTGGGCGCGCCGCATGTCCACCTCGCTGGTTCGGGACCGTCGCTATTTACCATATTTAAGAATAAAACAGAGGCTGAGGACCTGTATACTCGTTGTAAAGACCAGGGGATGGAGGCCTATTTAGTATCAACGATATGAAAAACTTCAGGACATGGGGGAAATCGCCTTATAAAGTGGCTGTGGTTCACGGCGGGCCCGGCGCGCCCGGTGAAATGGCACCGGTAGCCAGTGAACTCTCGTCCGATTGGGGAGTCCTGGAACCTCTACAAACAAAAGACTCGGTGGAAGGGCAGATAACGGAGCTGGCTGAAGTATTGAAAGAACATGCCGACCTCCCGGCAATCCTGATAGGGCACTCGTGGGGGGCAGTATTGAGCTACATGACTACGGCCCGCTATCCTGCGCTCGTAAAGAAGTTGATAATTATTGGTATGCCGGCTCTGGAAATGAAAGACCGCCCTGATTATACGCCGATATGGCTTAGCCGTCTTCCGGAAAAAGAAAGAGTTCAGCTTACGACTCTACAGAGTTTCGTCGGGGATGGGAAAGAAGACGATAAAAGCGAAGCCATGGGAAAACTTTTCCGGTTGATTGCGAGAGCCGATTCATACGCTTACGTACCCTGTAAGGACGAAGTGTTGGAATACCAGCTTGGTATGAATATGTCTGTCGGGTCGGAATTTTGGGAGATACTAAAAACCAAAGAGTTATTGAATATTGGTGGGAAAATAAAATGCCCGGTGGTGGCAATCCATGGCGATTATGATTTACGCCTCGCCCGTGTGGTGAAAGGTTCACTCTCCGGTATTATTAAAGACTTTAAACTTGTATTATTGGAAAAGTGTGGTCATTACCCCTGGATGGAAAGATACGCCCGGGATAAATTCTACGAAATATTAAGGGAGGAGATAAAATAATGGCATATAAAACCGAGGATAATGTTCAGGAAGCTTTCGGTGGAGAGAGCAAAGCCAACCGCCGTTATACGTTCTTTGCGGATAAAGCGGAAAAAGACGGCTATCCGCAGGTGGCAAAGTTGTTCAGGGCTGTCGCTGAGGCGGAAACGGTACACGCGCGGAATCATCTGAACGCCGTCGACAGCATAGGTACCACCAAGGACAATCTATTCGCCGCCAGCCTCGGGGAGCAGGGGGAATACAAGAAGATGTATCCTGCTTTTATTGAGGTGGCTGAAAGGGAAAGAAACGATAGAGCCAAACGGTCTTTCGAATGGGCAAATAAGGTGGAGGAAATTCATCACGGCTATTTCGAGGAAGCCCTGGCGGCTGTCAGGGAGGGCAAGCAATTTGAGGAAGCTACTTACTATGTCTGCCAGGTCTGCGGTAATACGGTAACCGGGCAGCCCCCGGAACAATGCCCGATATGTGGTGCCTCTGCCAGTGCGTTTAAAGAGGTGGGGTAGGGGAAAGGGGATAGTTCCCCCCCCCCCCCCCCCAACCCCCTCACCCCATAAAAATTATCTTTTCCCACCCAGCCGCCCTCTGGGTATTAGCGGTTGGACCCGATAAATAGATACTCATTCCCCCTAAAGGAGAATAGCTTGCGAAGAGGGGCGTTAGCCCCTCTTAAAAAATACCTCCCCCTCCTTTTGTAAAGGAGGGGGACCGAGGGGGAGGATTATATCGATGGGGGATAAAGGGGGTGAGGCAGA
>CAZCZJ010000019.1:0-31485 GCA_964503235.1 uncultured Dehalococcoidaceae bacterium
TTTATTTGCATTTGGTTGATAGGTGCTTACCTCACCCCTGACCCCTCTCCAGTCGTAATCATTTATAAGAAACCACAGATATTGATGACTGGAGAGGGGAGTTGAGGAGAGAGGGGGCGAAGCCCCTCTCTAATTCTTTCCCGGGCAGGCCTTCGGGGGCAGGCGGCACCCAGTGAATGTAATACTGGTGGCTGCCGGTATAAGCCCCGTTATTTACCTGGTCGTCAATCCAGGCGACTACCGCACCGGTCCCGGGCGGATTCCAGGGTCTGTCGCCCGAAAGTATATATTTATCATATTTAGTCTTTGCCATAATTTACTCCCCCTGGATTTTTTTGGATTTCTTTTCCGGCATTATCTGTTTATATACCCGGGGAATGTTAGGTGGGTCGAACTCCGGCAGGTCGCTGAAACGGCCCTCTTTCACCGTCCTCATGCCGCGTTCCCGGACTCCGGCATCAAAATCAGCCAGGTTGTCGGTCTCCAGTTCGTAAAGCGCCAGGTATTTCCGGCGCTGGCCTTCCCCGGAATGAGCGCTTTCCCAGCGCGTCGCGCTAATCATCCCGGGTACCTCCAGCATATCGGGTATATGCATATTGTCATACCAGTCATTATATTCGTTCTCGCGGGCCGGGTCTTTACAATCGCTGAAAGCGAATAGCAGGTATCTTGCCATAATAATAATCCCCCTTGCGTCTGGGTGAACTCGCTAACGATATAGTATCAATATCCGGGGCAGTCTTTATTTTAGACTTGAATCATCGGTCCGGCACCACCGACATTGGGACCGTCATAGGAATATTCCTTGCCGCCCACTGTCTTGGTGAACTTTGGAGTAAGCAGCAGGGCGCTGAAAAGAACCGGCTTGACGATTTTCCTGAAGTTCAAAGGTGTATGCGGCAGGTCTTTGGGTATATAGATAATGGTCGGCTTGTCGATGAGGTACTGTTCCATCTCGCCTTCCCCGCCTATCCAGAAATCTATTTCCGCCTCGAAACTGCTGAAAAGGTCCGGCAGCTCACCACCGAGGAAAATAAGGTACTCGTCGGCGTCATGGGTGTGGGGCTCTCTTTCCAGGAATATGGGTTTAGTAAATAACTGCCACCCCATGTTCATGTTGGCGCCGGGTATCTGCCGGGCACCCCGGAAATAAGCCTGGGGATCGGCCACGGCCGGCAGGTTCGAGTCCTCTTTAAAGTCGCTGAACAGGTATTTTGCGTATTTATTCTCTGGCATTTTTATGGGTCTCCTTCTGGAAAGATATTTATTAAAAGCGAGATGCTAATCTCTTTTCGATTCTGGGGGAAGTGGTCTGATTGACGGACCGGACGAAAGCGTAATATCAATAAACATTATCGGCTTATTCACCGTCTTTATATTCAGAGGACCGTGCATAAGCCCTTTGGGTATGCGTATGCAAGCAGGATAGTTGACGGTATGAATGGTGTCCCCCAGACCCATCTCGACCTCGGCATCATAATCGACGATGTTATTAGGGTCGCCTCCCATGAAAAAGATAATCTGGTCAAAATCATGGTTATGGGACTCGGCTACCATGAGGAATGGCTCCGTGAGGAACGACCAGCCCAGCGAGAAGTCCATACCGAAGAGGTCTTTCTCCCCGAAAGCCCCAACCTGAGGTGCGTTAATCTGCTTATAGAGCGAATAACCCGGTTTCAGTTCTACGATGTAGTCTCCGTGTTTGACGTTTTCTATCGGCATCTGCTACTCCTTTATTCCGCTTTGATTTGGATTACACGTCGGACTTCGTGTAATATTAATGAAATCCAGCACGACAAGATGATAAGATGATTATCGTCTTATTGTCAATCCTGACTTCGGGAGGTCAAGTAATGATTAAGTCGATTGCCGTTGCCCATAGAAAACCCGGACTTACCCGGGAAGAGTACAATAAATACTGGAAGGAGCAGCATGGTCCCCTGGCTGCCCGGCTTTTTCCCGGATTAAGAAAATACGTCCAGAACCACCTCGTCGAGGTACCGGGTATGGAATACGAAGGTGATGGTATTGTCGAGATGTGGTACGACGATGTAGAGGCGTTTCAAAACTCCATGAGATTCGTCCGTTCCGAAGAAGGAAAAGCGCTGGCGGAAGATGGCGCCAAATTCGCCGAGATGCGTAGCGGGGGCTTGTGGATTGTAGAAGAGCATGTCATCAAGGACGATTTAACCTGAAAACGACCGGGGAGGTTGCCTCAGAGAGCAGCTGTCCTCCCCGTATGGTATCTAAAATTTATTCCTTTGGTCGGAAGCGGTTCGGCTTGAGCTTTAGCGTGGCATTATATTCCACCTCGGACGTTGTCTTGCCGGTAACGGGGTGCTTGAAGTGGAAGGGGTAGATGTAACCGGACGGATATTGTGTATCGAATTCCGCAAACTCATCCGGGCTTAGTTTGGGTCTGTCTTCGGCGGTGTCATCGGCGGGTGTGGCTGGTGAAACGGGGGGATATTTGGGCGGGGCGTAGGCGTAGTGCATCTGGAAGGCCAGCTTTAAAATCTTCCAGACCCCATTCTCTTTGACGTATTCCATCTCGTAGATAACGCTTATATATATTGGGTCAATGTTGTCGTTGACCGGACGGGCACAGATGGTGCCGTAGCCATACCATCTCCCCCATGCCTTTTCCCCTCCGGGATCGACGGTAATCACCGGCGAGACCTGCATCACCTGGTGGAGGAACTCGGGAGGGGTCTTTCTCCCCGGCCTGAAGTAGCGGCGGATGCCTTCCTGCCCCTTATAGGTGCCTTCAACAAAGGTGCCTGAGACGTCGTCACGCCTGGAGAAAAGGTCTATTATCTCCTGGCTCATCCAGTGCTCCAGGTAGTAGCCGTAGGCGCATTGCAGCCTCTTGATAGCGTCTATATCATTAAGAAGCTGTATCTGCTTATCTTTTTCCTTTATCTCTTTTTGCAGTGTTTTTACCCGGGCTTCCAGGGAATCGAGTCTGGTTTCCAGCGTTTCCCGGCTCATGGTGTATCTCCTTATAGCTGACTTATTATCTGTATCAGGCTTTGTACACCTTGCCGGTGGCTTTATCCTTCCAGTAAGCCCGCTGCTGCACCGGCCAGTTGAAGCTGATTGCTCCCGGACGCGGGCAATCATTAACGCAGCAGCCGCAATACCAGCATTCGTCGGGATGCAGTATCATCGGCGATTTGCCTTTTTCCGGATTGGGTATGAAAACGTCTACCTGGCAGACCTCCAGGCAGTGGTTGCAGCCGTTGCAGACGTCCTCGTTGAAAATAACCGGGGTGTTCGGGGTGGTTATATTGGGCAGTGCGTATACTTTATCTTTAGCCATAACAGTCTCCTTATTTTTCCTGGTAAACGCCTTGGTAATCCTTGTTGCGGGCTTCGTAGTTTTCTTTCAGGTTTCCCCAGTATTTAAGTGGTAACGAACCCTCTTTGACCTTGTCGTTCACCAGTTTAACCGTAACGAATTTTGCCCATTCCGGCGGGTCGATTTCCGGGCAGTCGATTCGGTGGAAACCGACTAGGTTACTGCTGGCACGGCGCGCCAGTGAAGCGTTAAGAACGATTTGGCCGTGGGCAAGTAGGCTAAGGTCTTCGATGCTACGCATCAGCTTGTGTGGGTCGAGAGCATAAAGCCTGGGGACGTGGTTTTCCTGGATGTCCTGGAGAGTTTCCAGTCCCATTTTGAGCAGCGAATCCGTTTTATATTCGCTGCAGAACATCTGCATCGCCCGGGCAATACCGGCATGAAGCTCTTTCCAATCGATTCCTTCGGTTCTCTTAATCGGGGCATACACGCGGGCTTTTTCCAGAGCAACCTGGTCGCGGGATATCTTTTGTCCACCTAGTTGCTTGGCCTGCGCCGCGGCTTTCCGGCCAGCGTAACGTCCGGTAGCCGCCGCAAAGCTGTGGTCGCCGGCGGAGAATATCTGCTCCCCGGCTACATACAGTCCGTCGAGGGTCGACATTAAATTCCAGTCGATAATCGGACCGCCGCCGCCGGTAGTGCGCCAGTGGGCCGGGCTGGCGCCTTCGATAAAGGTATAGTTCATGAGCAAGTGCTTGTCGGGATTGAATCCGGCTTCGTTATAAGTATCGGTGATTATCTTGGTAGTGGATTCCTCGCCCAGCATCAGGTTCCAGGTGACGTTTCTTTCAATGTCGGGCATGGCGGGGAAATCTCCGTAGAAAGGCAGGGCGTATTCGCCGGTCTGGACGCCCTTGAGTATCTTTTCCATTTCCTCGGGGCCCGGCCGCATGGCACCGCCGTCCGGCCAGCCCTGTACCGGCCAGGGGAGCTTTTTACCGTTGGCATCAACGAGCTGGATGTTCTCGTAGCTGGCATCTCCGGCACCGCCGTACCAGGTATGCTTGTAGCCGGTACCCAGCATCAGGATTCCCGTTCTCTCCATTAACGTAAGCTCGGCGCCGGCTTTCCAGGCCATGGCCATACCGTCGCCGGTTATCGTCCGGGAGCGGAAGGTGTTATAACCGGCCAGCTCGGTGTTCAGCATCCAGAGACTCCAGTTGCCGGCCGTAGCCAGCACGGTGGTTTTCGACTTGAATATCATGAATTCGCCGGTGCGCCCGTTCAATCCGGTAGCCCCGACCACTTTAGCTCCCTGTACGCCGCCCTCTGTAAGTAGACTGGTCACCATGACGCGGTCGAAAACTTTAACGCCCAACCGTTTGCATTCCTTCTTCAGGGCGGGTTTAAATGTAGTGCCCCAGATACGGATAACCACCTCTGTTGAGTGGTTCGGGCTGTAGCGGGGTGAAAACATGAACTTGGTATCGTCGTAACGGCCCTCAGCCCCCAGGTATTCGTCATCGGTATCCCTGATTTTTCCACCCATCTGCTCCATCTCCAGCAGAGTGTCGTAGTCCTCGCGGCATTGAATCTGGTTGCCGATGCCGTTGGCGTAGGAGTATTTGACGGGCTCTTTCATCAGCGGTCCCATGATACCGGGTTTTTCGGTCATCAGTTTCGCCCACTCGTCGGGGTCGACTTTCGAGTGGGGGTTAGCGGGAACGTTGCACCAGTGGTCGCAACCGGGGCCACCCGCACCGCTGCGGATAACATCCCCCTTTTCCACGAGGGCTACCTTGGCGCCGTTCCTGGCGGCGCTGATGGCCGCCCAGCACCCGGCAATACCCCCGCCGATTACCAGGACATCCACATCTATTTCCTGTTCCTCTTCATAGCGTATCGGGTAAGGCCAGACGGGCGGTGTGCCTTCTTTTTTCAGGTAATCATGCCATTTCGTCATTTTTGTAACCTCCTCCTATAATTGAAATATTTATTACCGTCTAGGGACTCACCCCGCCGGATACCACCAGCACCTGCCCGACGATATCACTGGAAGCATCGGAGACCAGAAACACCACCGCATTGGCGATATCCTGGGTCGTCGTAAGCCTGCCGATGGGCAGAGTCTTCGGGAAATTTTCTATCATACCAGGAGGGGCATTCCTGGCAAAACCGGTATCGGCAACACCGGGCGAGACGCAGTTGATATTGATGCCGTGCGGTGCCGCTTCCTTGGCTACTCCCATGCTGAAGCCGATTATTCCCGCTTTAGCCGCGGCGTAGCCGGAGGTGAACATACCGCCGTGAATACCCGCGCCCGAGGTAACATTGACGATTTTCCCGCCCTTTTGTTTTATCATGATGGGAAGAATCGTTTTCGTCCCGTTCCGGGTGCTCCTGAGGTTGACATCGATATCGAAGTCCCAGTCCTTGTCGGCCATTTCCAGGAAAGGCTTGGGCGGGGTACAGCCTCCGGCGTTATTGACCAGTATGTCAATCCTGCCGAATTTCGCCAGCGCTTCTTTCACCATGCTGTCCCAGTCAGCGCCCTTGGTAACGTCGGCTTTAATAGCCATTGACTTACGCCCCAGCTTCTCCACCTCGGCCGCTGTCTTCTTGGCACCGTCGAGGTCGAGGTCGTTGACGATAATATCGCAGCCTTCCTGCGCCAGCGCCAGGGCTACAGCTTTCCCGAAGCCTATCTGGCTACCCGCCCCGGTTACCAGGGCTACCTTATCTTTGAGACCCAGTTCCATAAAGTGCCTCCTGAAAGCCGCGGATTTATCGTTAATTTTGTCGCAATGCGGGCATGTACCTGATTGTACTCCGTCCTGAGTATTTCCATCAACCGACGATAGATTCGGCTACTTTGACAAGTTCATCCTGGATCATGGATTTACTCGCTGAAATGACTATCTCAAATTGACCCTTTTGTTCGGGTGTGGTTTGCGGCGGCAGCAGCCAGATAAGCTCGGCGTTGATTTCACGGTCGGCACGAATTCCCTGTCCCTTACCGATTGTTACCGGTACGCCCGCTTCTTTAATACCGTCCGGTTTCCCTTCAGGATGCCATCGATAGCTTATTTCCATTTTGGTTTGCATGGCATACTTTTCCCGGGCGCCGGTCGCGTCACCCAGGGTTATTTTCCTCTTCTCCAGTTTGTCATCGGAGATAAGCAGTCTCAGTCGGTTATCCTGCATATGGCATTCCTGGACCTTGTAGCCTTCGGGCAGGTAGGCGGGCTCCGGTATATCCGCGCCCAGTATATTTCCGGCTTCTTTTATGGATACTTCTTTGGCATCGAGTTCCAGGGTGTTATGAAAACCCTCATGCTGCACGGTCCGGGTGTACTGGGACGAGAGGACGACATTGATGAACATCATGGGCTGGCTGACTCTCTTCCAGATAATGGGACAGTGAATCATGCCCTTGGGAATAAATACCACCGTCGTAGAATCTATGATGTTCTTGGTCTCTTCCTCACCCAGATAAAGCTCAACCTCGCCGTCGAAGACCTGCATATCCTCCGGGGTGCCCATGAAGCAGAAAAACTGGTCGAAGTCATGAGCGTGGGGGCGTTCCATCTCGATGGGTGAAATTAAATAGGTGTACCTGATGCCGAAACCCATCTCCGGAAAGTGATTGGCGCTATCGAACAGCATTCTCGGTTTATACGGGGGGAAAATATTAAAAGCCAGGGGTTCCCTGATGATGTATTTACTGTAGTCTACTTCAGCCATCTTTCGGTTCTCCTTTTATAAAATTATTGCGGTCTGCCCTCGGTTGAAACGGGTATCTGTTTGTAGTTCCCGGGCTCAAATCCGGTGCAGACAACCACAAAGAATATACACGGCCTTTTGACGTTCTTCCAGACGATGGGGAAATGTGCCAGCCCCGCCGGTACGTATACGCAAGCTGACGAATTTATCTCCACTTTCTCTAGTTCGTCTCCCTCGCCCAGCCAGAACTCGGCCTCGGCTCCTAAATCGTGAATATCTTCGAAGTTGGTTCCCAGGAAGAGAAATATCTCGTCGAAGCCTTCATGGATATGTGGACCTAGTTTACCGCCGCCTCCGCCCCCAACGACGATGTCTCCCGAAATAACTCCCGACTCTACGCCGACGGCTGAGCCTTCGATTAACTTCTGGGAGACCCAGATAAGTGGTCCGGTATCGACTCTACCCTTCATATCTATTTTATCCGGCACCTCCTGCTCAAAACCCGAACCGAAGACAGCCGGTTTTCTCACGACGTATTTTTCATATCTTGATGCCGCCATCCGCGCGCTCCTTTCCTTTCTTTATCTTAAATGGTTTTCCTGCCGCTGACCGGATTGGCAAAGTGGAAGGGACAGATAAATCCGGAAGGATACAGTGTCTCTTCCGGTGCGCCGTCGGGTTTTAGCTGGGGATTGCGTCGGTAGGGGCGGTTGATGACGATATCGGCGCGCCTTTCCGGTTCGACCCAGCCGATGGTGTAGGGGCAGTGAATAGTCATGCACCAGTGCACTTTATAAAGTTTCCAGACGCCGTCCTGCTTTAGGTATTCCACTTCGTAAACACCGTTCATCCATCCCGGGTTGACCTTGCCGCCCTCGGCGGGGAAAGCGTTGGCTCCGAATCCGTACCACCTTCCCATGGAGGTCAGGCCGTCCGGATTAACATGCACGACCCCGGAAAGCTGCATCACCTGGTGCAGGAATTCCGGATTTTCCGCATGGGGAGTTTCAATACCTTTTCTCCCGTGGTGAAAGAAGTCCCGGATGTTTTCCTTGCCCACGTAGTGCCCGGCAGCTACCAGGAGCGACGTTTCCGGACCATCGGCAAAAAGGTCGATGATATCCTCGGCCATCCAGTGTTCCAGATAAAAACCATAAGCCCTCTGCAGCTTCTTTATCTCCTCGATATCTTCCAGGGTCCTGACTTTTTCTTCCAGTACTTTCACCTTGGCTTCCAGCTCTTCTACAGTCATGATAGACTCCTTCATCTATTTGATATAACTCCAATTATAGTGCAATCAGAAGCTGCTTTAAAGCCAGGTTACAGTAACGAAATATAAAAATAAAAAGGGATTCTCTGAAATACCACCACATGGCTCGCGAAAGCTGGAATTTTCTATACATCTGGACAGTAGATGCTTACCTCTCCCCCTTTATCCCCCTCTCCAAATAAAAAAAACACAGGCATATCACAAGCTCCATTTGGAGAGGGGGAGTTATTTATAAGAGGGGCTTACGTCCCTCTTTTTAGAGACTCCCCAATAGAAATGTGGGGTGTTTAAGAGGGGTGAAACCACTCTTTCTATTCCCTCCCCCTCTCAAACAAATTTAAACATGCCTATAAAATATAAATCTGTTTGAGAGGGGGCCAGGGGGAGAGTATCTGAAATCAACCGGAATTAAACAGGTTAAAAACGGGTCAAAATTGACTTAGAGTATGGGTTGCGTTATATTGTATAGAAGCAGCGATAAATGACGTAGTACGTTCGCTGCCCTTTCATTGTCAGGCACCAAAAAAAATTATAGGACTCTGCAGATTAGTTTGTGCTTGCTTAATTTACCTGAAAAACAGCTTCAAATCTTAGATAACAATCGGATTTTCCACCGTCGAAAAAAAAAGGATCAAAGGAGTTAAAGATGGCAGTTCTGGAAGAACCCATAAAAGGAATTAAAAACGTAAAGAACTATATCAACGGGGAGTGGGTCGAATCGAAAGGAGAAATCGTGGATGTGGTCAACCCGGCTACTTACCAGACGATTGGCAGGGTGCCCATCTCGACCAAAGAAGAGATAAATGCCGCCGTGGAGGCGGCTAAAGCCGCCTTTCCCGACTGGCGGAGAACAACCCCGCTAGCCAGGTCCCGCATCCTCTTCCGGTTAAAGAACCTCCTTGAAGAAAACTTCGAGGAGGTCAGCCGGATACAAACGCAGGAACACGGCAAGTGCATCGATGAATCGAGGGGAGAGAGCCGGCGCGGGATAGAAAACGTCGAGGTTGCCTGCGGCATCCCTACGTTGATGCAGGGATATTACTCGGAAGATATAGCTCATGGTATCGATGAGTGGGTTATCCCCACTCCCCTGGGAGTGTTCGGTATTATCGGGCCCTTTAATTTCCCCTGGATGATACCGCTCTGGTCGGCCCCTTACGCGTTGGCTACCGGTAACTGTGTCGTTATCAAGCCTTCGAGTGAGGTGCCGTTCAGCCAGATGAAACTCGCCGAACTCGCTGAAGAGGCCGGTTTTCCACCCGGCGTGTGGAACGTCGTCAACGGTGGCAGGACCGTTGTCAACGGCATGCTGGACCATCCGGACATCGTCGGTATTACCTTCGTCGGGTCGACTCCTACGGGCAGGGATGTAATTTATAAAAGGTGCGGTGAGACGGGTAAAAGGGTTATCGCTCAATGCGGTGCCAAAAATTTTATGACGGTCATGCCCGATTGTGATGTTGAAAGGACCGTAACGGCGATGATGACCTCGTTTTTCGGCAACACCGGTCAGCGCTGCCTGTCGGCCGCCAATGCCGTCATCGTCGGTGATGATGATGCGTTCTACAGAGATTTCGTGGACAAGATTGTCGCTCGTACCTCCAACATTAAAGTCGGCTACGGACTCGACGAATCGGTACAAGTGGGACCGCTACGCGATAAAGCCAAAAAGGAAAAAGTCTTAAGATACATAGAAACCGGCATTAAAGAGGGGGCCAAATTACTGCTGGATGGCAGGAAAGTAAAAATTAACGGTGATTATCCGGATACCTGCTTTTTAGGGCCGACTATTTTTGAAGATGTCAGGCCCGACTCCAGGGTAGGTTCCGAAGAGATTTTCGGACCGGTGATGAGTATCATGCGTGTTAAAACCCTGGAAGAAGCCATAGAAATCAGCAACGCCAATTCATTCGGCAACGGCCACTCCATATTTACATCAAGTGGTAAAAGCGCCCGCGAATATCAATATAATATTCTCAGCGGCAATGTCGGCATTAATATCGGCATAGTTGCTCCGATGGCCTTCTTTCCCTTCAGTGGTATGAAGGAATCGTTCTACGGGGTGCTGCATACCCAGGGCAGGGAAGCGGTTCGCTTCTTTACGGAAAGTAAAGTCATTATTCAAAGGTGGTTTTAATGGAACTCAATACAGCTTCTTCGGTTATCAGTTTCGCCCGCGAACTTGAAGAGGAGAGCGCCCGGTTTTACGAAAGTCTTTCCTCGCAATACCCCGGGGATGAGGAAACGTTTCTCGACTTTGCTAAAGAGAACCGCAAATTCATCAAGCAATTCGAAAACGCCTATTACAGCGTTATCAGCGACGCCATCGAGGGGTGCTTTGCTTTTGCCATCAATCCTGACACATATAAACTCAATAATAAACCTGTAGCCGGAGCGGATATCTCTGAAGCAATTAGGCGGGCTCTGGAAATAGAAGACAGTTTGGTACGGTTTTATAATGATGCTGCCGAGCAATCAAAATCACTGCTTGCCGATGTTCCCCGTGCTTTTACCCTGATAGCTAAAAAGAGGTCTGGAAGGAAGCAGACACTCGAAAGTATCCGTTATTAAATCTCTGTAGAATATCGATAGAGAAAAAACAGGGAAACTATGCGCTATATTATCTACGGGGCAGGCGGCATCGGCAGTATCATGGGGGGGCACCTGTTTCGCACCGGACATGATGTCGTCCTCATCGGCCGAGCCGGTCATGTCAATGCTATCAATAATAACGGGCTCCGCCTTATCACGCCGACCGGCACTCATGTTTTACAGATACCGTCCGTCACCTCCCCGGAACAGATTGACTATCGACCGGATGACGTCGTTTTCCTCTGTATGAAGGGACAGGACACGGAAGCAGCCCTGCAAAATCTGAAAGCGGTAATCGCTGACATCCCTGTCTTTTGTTTTCAGAACGGGGTACGCAACGAGGAGATAGCGATGAAATACTTCACCGGAGTCTACGGCGTCATGGTGCGGGTCGGTGCCGTATACTTGAAAGACGGTGAGGTCATTGCCCGCCGCGACCCGCCCGGGTGGTATATCATCGGACGGTACCCCCAGGGAACCGATGAGCTTACCGAAACCGTAGCCGATGCCCTGCGAACGGCAGGCTATTTTATCAGGACGGTTAACGATGTCATGCCGTATAAATGGGGTAAGCTCATGGCTAATGTCGGCAACGCCGTCGGTGCTATTACCAGCTGTAGCTGGCAGGACATGATGCCTATTTTCCGCGCTGTGGGTGAAGAAGCTGCGAAAGTGGTGGAAAAGGCTGGTATTAAATGGATTTCCCAGGAGCAGGTCGCCAAAGACTGGCCGGAAATCACGGCGCCGCTGCGCGGCCAGCTCAACACGGAGGCCCAGAGCTCAACCTGGCAGAGTCTGGCACGCCATCAGGGCAGCGTCGAGACCGATTTTCTTAACGGCGAGATAGTACGGGTGGCGAAGAAACTCGGACTAAAAGCGCCGCTCAACGAGAAGCTGGTTGAAATCACCCGGGAGATGGCGGCAAACCACGAACCACCCGGCAAGTATACTTTAGCCCAGCTGAGTGAAATCCTCGGCCTGGAAGGTAATAATAAATTATAAATCCTAGTGGTCGTTGCCGAACGGGTGAATATCCGCCATAATAATCGGCCAGTCCGCTTTCAAGAGACCCCCCGGCCAGTGCGGCAGGAAAGGTGGCGTGACGACGGCGGTCGATTTTGTAAACGCGTGTCTTTCCTCTTCCTTGCCCAGGCATATCTCGAACTCCGCCCCTAAATCGGTGGGGTCGTCGGGGTCTGTCCCCAGGAAGCACATCACCTGCGTCGTGGGATGAGTGTGCGGATTATCGGGGTCCGGGCCGATTCTATAGGGTGCTTTCTTCATGCTTTCATAGAGCATCACGAAGTCGAACCCCGCCTTCTCTTTGGTAACGACGAACGATATATAGCCGCCCCCATCGTCCCGGTTCAACGGACCGTAATGCCAGGCGCCCTTCCGCGAGAAAGACAGCGGCATAACGTATTTCCTGGTATCGGCGCGCCAGCCCACCACCGGGGTCGGTTTGTTATTGGTTTTAAACACTGTCTCTTTATATTGCGGCGCAATTGATATCTCATAATAGAAAAATCTCTCGTACAGGAAATTAACGGTTGCCGGGAAATGCGGCATGCCCTTGGGGATGGCTACGGCGGTAGTGGTGGTAATCATATGCGTTTCCAGATTTTCACCCAGGCACAGCTCTACTTCCGCCCCCAACTCACCGATATCGTCCATGTCAGACCCGGCAAACAGCAGCACCTGGTCGAAGTCATGCACATGCGGTTTATCGGGATTCTTACCTATTTTCCCCGCCGTCCAGAAAGTCCCGTATTTTATATGGGCGTCTATCCCTAGGTATTTACCGTCCATGACGCATTCCTGCCGCAGACCGCCCTGTTCGTATTCTTTAAACTTTAGAGTTTTTACGTGTTTCCCGTATTTTGTCGCTGCCATTAGCTTAATCTCCCTTCATTAATATAAACATAATACACGGGGGAACCTCCGTAATACAAATTACTTTTTCATAGGTTTTATCTGAATTTGGTTTATGGATGCTTACCTCACCCCTGGCCCCTCTCCAGCCGAAAACATCGGTGAGACACCGCAATTATAACTGGCTGGAGAGGGGAGTAAGTAAAAGAGGGGGCTTCGTCCCCTCTTAAAAAACACTCCCCCTCTCAAACAGGCTAAAAAATGAGCATTGAATATATATCTGTTTGAGAGGGGGTCAGGGGGAGAGCATCTTAAATCAACCAAAACTAAACCAGACATTTATTTAATAATAATTAAGGATGATTCTTGATAACATAACCAATACGGGCTGATTTTATTACGTCTAAATGATATACTGGGTAGGTCGGGTTGAAGAAAAAACGACCTAACCGCCCGAAACGCAGAAAATGAATGGTGGAGTATTATTATATCTTTTATGCTCTACCGCAGGAAACATGGTTGAATACTCAATTATGGATTAGTGTTATCTTGAATAAATAGGAGAAATATGACCATACAACCAAATCAGCCTGAAGACTGGGCGCAGTTGACTCCGGAGCAAAAACGGCAACGGAGGCTGGAAAATCTGACCAATACAAAAGGGATGAACTTTGCCAGTCCGGAAGCGGAAAAAGCCTACAAGGTAAGGACGCAGCGGATGGTGGACGTCTATAACCTCAGAGAACCTGACAGGGTCCCGGTAAACCTGCCCGTGGGAAACCTGCCGCTGACGATGGCAGGTCTGAACGCGCACACCGCCATGTACGATTATGAAAAAGCCCTGGAAGCCACTAATAAATTCAACGAGAAATACGCCGAAGAACTGGAATATTTTGCCGGTCCCTATATCACTCCCGGCCGGGTACTGGAGATTCTCGACTATAAAATTTACGCCTGGCCCGGACACGGAATTTCTGAAGATGCCGGTGGTTGGCAGTTCAAGGAAGGCGAATATATGACGGTTGATGAATATGACGAACTGATTCGCGACCCTACCGATTTCTGGCTGAGGACTTACCTGCCCCGTGTCTTCGGTATCCTGGAACCTTTGCGGATGATTCAGCCGCTCACCAATATTACGGAAAGCGTTCATATCGGGCAGTTTATGCCTCTAGCCATGCCGCCGGTACAGGAGATGCTCCAGAAAATGCTGGATGCCGGTAAAGAATATCAGAGGATGGTGCAGGTAATGATGAAGAGGGGTGGCGGCCTGTCCCGGGGCTTTGTCGGTATGATGATGGGCGGTTTTTGTAAAGCCCCGTTCGATACACTCGGTGATACCCTCCGGGGAACTCTGGGCATCATGAAAGACATGTTCCGCTGCCCGGATACACTGTTAAAAGCTCTGGACGTGATAGCTGATTTGTCCATTAATACTATTCTGAAATCGCCGAATATTAATAATATGACCATAGTCATGTACCCGCTTCACAAGGGCGCCGACGGCTGGATGTCGCAGGAGCAGTTCGATACTTTCTACTGGCCGTCGCTGAAGAAGGTTATGGATGCCTTTATTCAGGAAGGCCTTATCCAGAACCTCTTCGCCGAGGGCGGTTTTAATACCCGCCTCGAAAGCGTTAATGTCTTCCCCAAGGGCGCTGTTACCTGGTATTTTGACAGGACGGATATGGCCCGGGCTAAAGAGATACTCGGCGCCAACTGCTGTCTGCAGGGTAATGTACCGTCGTCGATGATAGTTACCGGTCAGCCCGAAGAGGTCAAAGAGTATTGCCGTAATCTTATAGAGGTCTGCGGCAAAGGCGGCGGGTACATCCTGGCGGCGGGTTCGATAGCCGAGAACCCGAAGCTGGAAAACCTCAAAGCAATGGTACAAGCCTCCAACGAATACGGCTATTATAAGAAATAAAAACCCTAAACTGTTTATCGGACGTTAGATAGACTAATCGCCCCGGTAATATCGGTCTCCCCTGAGACCTCGGAGCAGGTTGCGGACCTTTTTCCAGAGTGTGTTGGCGTTATCCACGCGTTCTTCGGGCGCCTGTATATCACCGTATCGTACACCGGAATATAAATCGGTAATCTGATTTACCGGTTCGGTACCTTCGGGTACGCGCTTACGCAAACGCTCGGCGTACTCGGTTACCGTTTCCTGCCGACGGCGCGGTACCCCGGAACGTTTCCCCTCCCACAATAAGTAACGGTATATGTCGCGTATATCGAGTCTGCCTTCGGGATTATCTTCAAACGGATATCCCGCCAGAGCCGGCTTCGGTTTCCTTCTGAACTTCTGGCCTATCGATTTGAAAAACAACCGGAAATCATCGCGTATATCCTTAAGGTTCCATAAGGATTCGTGGATTTCTTCAATATCGTCTTTATCCTTGCGGCCGAGGTACCGGGATATGGTTTTTGCCAGGATATAGACCACCACGCCTACGATAAGGGCTACTATCACCCATTTGATGGCTGTTTCCACTCCCGGTGGTATTGAAAAGTTCCCACCCGTTGCCTCTTCGAAGGGAGAGCCGGGGGTTACATTTTCGGTAGGGACTTCGACGTCCGTTCTAAGGAGGTTGATAAACCACTGAATCACGGCGAAGATAGCCTGGAGGAGCCAGTCCAGCGGGACCGAGAGTAACTCTATTATTTTCCCGAATCCCTCGCCGACGTATTTAGTGCCGCGTTCGATGATCTGGAAAAAGTCTTTAGAAAAAACGGTGGCGACCACGAAGCCTACGGCTATAAGCCCGCCGATTACCCCCAGCATCATCGGCAGCCAGCGCCATACCGAGGTTAGTGCCGCCTCTTCGCGCGGCATCGATTGGTGCATCTGCGAAAGATGGCAGATAGCTATGGAGATAAGCCCGAAGAAGAAGAAAGCAATAACAAAAAGCCCGATTTCGGCGCCCGGTCCCTCGGTGCTATCCCCCGAGGTGATCTGCCATATTATTATTAGTGCAATGAGGAATATCATCCCGACGATGAACGAGGTGTATATATCTCTGAAGTAAGATGTCGTACGCCCCAGGATAATGCCGCGCCACCACAGGTATACAAGTACCGGCAGGGCGATTATCAGTGGGTGAGGGTTACTAAAGGTATTCGCCAGAGACTCGCCGAAGAAGCGGAACCATCCGCCATCCCAGAATCCCCCACCGGAGGGATATTCAATCCGGAGTACCACGAACATGGTAATCACCCCGCAACCGATAACAACGCTTCTTATAAGCCACAGTGGCCAGTTCTGCCTGGTGGCTATCCTGGTGACAACCAGGGAGATTACCAGCACGATAATCAATGCCCCCAGGCTTATGGGCGTTCTTTGTTCGGAAAACATCTGCCATGTTCCCATCCACAAGAGCCAGGGGAATACCCAGAACGATTCCATGAGGATTACCGACAGCGGGTAGAAACCGTTATTCAACAGATTTATTTTTTTCAGTCTATTTATCATGATAGATAGATGTGCGTTTCCTTACTTTTCCACCATGTTTATTTCTTTCAATACGTCCCAGGCAATATCATCCTTGATTTGGTAAACAGGCAGGGTACCTGTATCGGTTTTCAGATCTTTGCCTCCTATCTTGATGAGAGCTATGCTGCGTCCAACCCTCTTTAAATCTAATAACGTCGCAATCGTCTCTTCGTTAGCCTGGGCCGTTATTACTACGAGCGTGCTTCCCCAGGGTAGATTCCGCACTTCCTGCCTGATAAATTTAGAAATGCTGATTGACTCGACCTGGTGAAGCTGCGCCAGGGATTCCAGTATTCGTGTTAACTGCTCGGGGTGTCGACTATGAGGAACATTGACCATACCCTGGGAAAAGCGTGTTATCTGGTTGGCATAAAGACCCACGCGGAAACCGGCATCAAGTGCGTGCTGTGATATCGCCGCTGCTGCCATAATTCCTACCTCTTGAAGCTGCGCAACGCTTCCCCAGAAAGGGACATCCGTGGTACGTACGTCGAGGAAAACGCTCAGGTCTACCGTCGTTGTCGGTTCGAATATGCGTGTCTGTATCTTACCGAGACGGGCGGTACTCTTCCAGTGTATCCGCTTCAGGCTGTCGCCTGACTGGTAGTCCCTGACTCCGGCCGTGAGTACCGGGTCCTGAAATAGATGTTGTTTTAACCGGATATCCCCGAAGAGCTGTTTGGACGGTATACCCAGCCTGTCCAGCGGTATTAGCCTTGGGTATACGAAGAGATAGTCTATCTTATCGATACTTAGCTCTTTATTAAAAAATCCGAATAGGTCACCCGAGCGGATGTGCGTCGGCCCGAAGAGAAAACACCCTCTCCGCTCGCAGCGCATAGGAAAGCGGCGTTTTACCCGGTGGTACCAGTTAATGGGGAACATATTGGTGAGGATAGCGCGTTCTTCCAGGGTGGGGATTGCCTTTCCTTTCAGGAGGGTGACCTGCTCGGGAAGTTCATCCTCGATTTTTATCCAGGGCAGTGGGAGGAGCTTGCGGTTGGCTACTTCTATCTCGTAAACAATTTCATCCCCGGAAAAGACCTTGTTGCGGCTCAGACGGCGCTGGTATTCGACGCGGTTAAGACAGTAGCGGTTCCAGAGGCGCGAAATAACGGCGGTCAATATGAATAACAGTGAAATCAGAACGAGGGCTACCTGGTTCAATATCAGGCTGATAATCAGTACTGTTACGGCGATGAAAATCCAGAGTTCGCCCCGCATTACCTATCCTTCTCCGGGGACGGCTTCTTCTTCTACCGGAACGAACACGGAGTCGATTATCTCCTTGATGGTCGGTTCCGCTTTATAACCGCGGAGACGACTCTCCGATTTGGGTATGATGCGGTGTATCAGTACCGGAGTAACCATATACTTGATATCATCGGGGGTTACGAACGACCTGCCCCGGAGAGCGGCCAGGGCTTGTGACGCGTTATACAACGCCAGCATAGCCCGGGGGCTGGCGCCGAGTTCTATCGAAGGGTGCTCACGGGTGGCATGAATAACCCGGATAACATAGTCCTCGACATCGGCGGCAACATGCACCTCGAGGCAGGCTTTCTGCATCTGGATGAGTTCATCGGCGGAAATGGCGGGCGTCAGTTCGTCCAGCGGGTCCGAGCTTTTGAAGCGGGACAATATCAGGCGGTCGTCCTCGACGGAAGGGTAACCTATCTGGATTTTCAGAAGAAAGCGGTCGAGTTGGGCTTCGGGCAGGGGGAAGGTGCCCTCCAGCTCGATGGGGTTCTGCGTGGCCATCACCAGGAAGGGACGCGGCAGCGGTTTGGTCTCACCCTCGGCGGTGACCTGGTGTTCCTGCATGGCTTCCAGCAGGGCTGACTGCGTCCGGGGAGTTGCCCGGTTAATCTCATCCGCCAGCACCACCTGCGACATTATTGGTCCCGGTCGGAATTCAAAATCCGACGTTTTCTGGTTATAAATATATGTACCGGTGATATCGGATGGCAGAAGGTCCGGGGTGCATTGAATGCGCCTGAAGCTGCATCCCATTGACTTGGCAAGTGATTTTGCCAGCATCGTCTTACCCAGTCCCGGGACGTCTTCAAAGAGGATGTGCCCCTCGCAGAGCAGGGCAATTATCGCCAGCTCCACCACCTCGCCTTTACCCACGATTACCTTCTCGACATTTTCCTTTACTTTATTGGCGGTTTCCTTTATCTGTTGAACGACAGCATCTTCCATATCTCACCACTTTCCGTTTTATTATATCAGCACACTTACGCATTTGTCACGATTCTGGACGTCGGCGGACCGCCGGGAGACCCGGGAATTATACCGGTTTCGTTTGGTTTTGGCTGATTTAGGATGCTCTCCCCCTGATCCCCTCTCAAACGGATTATTATTCAGTACACATATTTTATTTTGTTTAAAAGGGGTCAGGTAAGCACCTGCCAAAAAAATGCAAAAAATTATACATTAGATATATGTAGTTAATCGCGTCTTCAGCAGCCTGAAAACCATTGACAACATTTTTCGGCAGGCGTATAATTATTGTAACCGATATATCGTTATAGAGCAGATTTGATATATCTGCGGGAGAGAATCATGTTCAATGCACCGCATCACAAGAACCATGATTTTATGAGACCGAGACATGAAAGACCCTTCCAGAGGGGCGACTTCAAATATATTATACTGCATTTTTTAAAGGATAAGCCCAGCTACGGGTACGAGATTATGAGAGCGCTGCAGGAACGTTTTCACAGTTTCTACGTGCCGAGTCCGGGTAGTATCTACCCCACCCTGCAGATGCTGGATGAAATGGGTTATGTTACCTCCATCGAACAAGAAGGCAAGAGGGTATATACCATAACCAACGAAGGCCGTGAGTTTCTTGATGAACAGAAGGAATTCGCGGAAAGGATGCGTGGCCAGATTAAAGACTGGTGTAATCTCGAGAATATCGACGATATAAGTAAAACGATGCATGAGTTTGATAAACTGGCTCACTTGCTGAAGGATAACGTACGCATTGCTGACGCTGAAAAACTGAGTCGCATACGCCAGGTTCTTTCCCACGCCTATGAAGAAATATCCAAAGAATAGGGCTGGATTAATTGCAGACTGTTCGGGTCTGTATGCGGCCCGTATTAACCTGGTTATCCGGGACTATATAAACGTGAAATGAAAATCATTATAAGATTAATAGGCTTCGTCCAGAGATACTGGCCCATGCTGTTGCTGGCTTTTTTCTGCCAGCTTTTCGCGACGGCCTTCGGTATCGTCATACCCCGCATGCTCGGCAATGGCATTGATGATGTTATCCAGCTATCACAGACCACAGGGTCTACGAATCCAATTATCATCGTTGCGGTGGTAGTGGTGGCTGCCGGTCTCTTCAGGGGCTTGGCGATGTACGGCAATCGCTATTTCAGCGAAGTTGTTTCTCAGAAAGTCTCCTATAATATAAGGAATGCCCTCTATGACCGGTTGCAGCGCCTCAGTTTCCAGTTCCATGACCAGAACCAGACCGGACAGCTCATGTCCCGGGCTACAGTCGATGTTGAAGCCACGCGCATGTTCTTCTCTATGGGCTTGCTCGGGATAATACAGATATTGCTCATGTTCCTGGGTGTAGCTTTTATGATACTGTCGATAAACTGGCAGATGGGATTGGTGGTTTTAGCGTTCACTGTCCCTGTTGCCATGCTGGCGATGAACTTCGGCAGACGTATCCGGCCTATCTGGCTCAAGGTACAGCAGATGCTGGGTTTCATGGGTACCACTCTGGAAGAAAGCCTGGCCGGTGTCAGCGTGGTCAAAGCATTCTCGCAGCAAAAAGAAGAAACCAGAAAATTCAGCGCTCAGGTGGAAACCCTCTATAACGAACAGATGAGTGCTGTCCGCCTCATGGCCATTAACATGCCCACCATGGTGCTACTCGTCGGTTTACCCGTTGTATTTATCCTCTGGTACGGCGGCTCTCAGGTTATCAACGGTGCCATGACCGTCGGTGAGGTAACGCAATTTATCCTCTATCTGGGTCTGCTGATGATGCCTATACGACAGCTGGGAATGATGGTTAACCTCTACTCCCGCACCGTTTCCGCCGGACAGCGTATCGTGGAGATACTGGATACCGAATCGGAGGTGCTGGAAAGCCCTGACGCCGTCGACCTGGGCAGGGCTAAGGGGCAGGTCTCTTTCCAGAACGTGAGTTTCAGCTATGATAAAATCAGCCCCGCTTTAAAGGATGTAAGCTTCGATGTACAGCCTGGACAGCTCGTAGCCTTGCTGGGGGGCTCGGGCAGCGGTAAAAGCACCGTCGCCAATCTTCTGGCAAGGTTTTATGATGTCAGCGAAGGTAAAATCACCCTGAATGGCGTTGATATTCGTGATATCACCCTGCCGTCGCTGCGCCGGAATGTCGTTACCGCCCAGCAGGACGTTTTCCTGTTTTCCTCTACCATTAAAGAGAATATTGCCTACGGCGCGGTAGACGCTGACCTGGACCAGATAATCGAGGTGTCCAAGGCCGCCCAGCTCCATGACTTCGTCCAGGCTTTACCCAAGGGTTATGATACCTGGGTTGGAGAACGTGGCGATACCCTTTCGGGCGGCGAAAAACAGCGGTTGTCTATCGCCCGCACCCTGCTGGTTAATCCCAGCGTTCTTATTCTGGATGATTCCACTGCCAGCGTCGACTCGGAAACGGAGAAGCTTATTCGTCGGGCGCTGGACGAACTAATTAAGGGCAGGACTACCTTCATTATTACCCATCGTGTGGCGCTGATTAAAAATGCTGACCTTATTCTCATGTTCCAGGAAGGCGAACTTGTCGAGAAAGGTAAACACGACGAGCTTATGGCTAAAAACGGCCTGTATAGAGAAGCATACGAGACACAGTTAATGATTGACCAGGAATCTGAATCAAGCCAGGAGGAGAGTTAACTATGTTCCACGGAGGTGGCGGTGGCGGATTTGCGCACCGTCATGGCGGTGACCAGTTCGATTCTGACGAAGTACTGGGTAAGGTATACGATAACCGTGTTGTCGCCCGGTTACCTAAATATCTGGCGCCCGTAAAAGGCTGGATAGGAATCGGATTCATCGGTATTATATTCCATACCCTGTCAGCACTGGCCTTACCTTTGATGGTGGGCATCGCCGTGAACAATATGATTAAAGGTGACTTTAACGCCCTATCTATTGTCGCTATCGTCTACTTCGCAATTTTGCTGGCACAATGGGGCGGACAGTATCTGGAAACGCTGTACCTAGCTTATGCCGGTCAGACAATTATATATCGGATGCGTACCGAGATGTTCGAGCATTTACACCGGCTTTCTATGAGCTTCTTTGACACCCATCAGGTCGGTAAACTTATGTCCCGTGTACAGAACGACGTACAGCAGGTACAGGAGCTGCTGACTCAGGGTATCTTTCAGCTTGTCACCAGCCTGCTTACTCTGGTGGGTATCGCCATCATCATGCTCGTCATTAACTGGAAGTTAGGCCTGATTACCCTTTCGGTTGCACCGGTGCTGGCTATCGCTATTATCATCTGGCAGAGATACGCCCGTAAGGCGTTTTCCAACGTAAGAAGGGCGATTGCCACGGTCAACTCGCAGCTTCAGGAAGACATGGCTGGCGTAAGGGTCGTCCAGAGCCTTTCCCGCGAGAATGAAAACCTCGAGCAGTTCGACGAGGTCAACCGGGCGCATCTTAACGCCAACGTAATCGCCGTCAGGCTGGAAGGGCTGATGATGCCGCTGGTGAACCTCCTCACCGGTATCGCTTTCGGTATCGTTATCGTCATCGGTGGTTTTCAGGTCCTGGATGGTTTCATGGAGGCTGGCTTCCTCCTCAGCTTTCTGATATACGTTCAGCGTTTCTTTGAGCCTATTATGCAGCTGGCTATGCAGTACACCCAGCTTCAGAGGGCTATGGCTTCGGGAGCCCGTATTTTCGAAATGCTGGATATTGAACCCGATATCGAAGACCGGCCCGACGCGGTTGAATTACCGACGATTAAAGGTGAGGTAAGCTTTAAAGATATTAACTTCGGCTACGAAGCTGATAAAGATATCCTTCACGACATCAACCTCACCGTTAAACCGGGCGAAACGGTGGCAATCGTGGGGCAGACGGGCTCCGGTAAGAGCAGCCTGGTGAATCTCGCCGCCCGCTTCTATGAAGTGGAAAAGGGTACCGTCACCGTAGATGGTTACGATGTGCGTACCGTTACCCAGCAGTCCTTGAGGCAGCAGATAGGTATCGTACCTCAGGACCCCATACTCTTCTCCGGTACTATCGGTGAGAATATTAAATTCGGTAAACCGGATGCCACTGACGAAGAAGTTACCGAAGTTGCTAAAACGGTAGGAGCCCATACTTTTATCAACCGACTGAAAAACGGTTACGAGACGCCCGTCGGGCAGCGCGGTCATAATCTCAGCGCCGGTCAGCGACAGCTTATCTGCCTGGCCAGGGCGGTGCTGTCTAATCCGCGTATCCTGATTCTCGATGAAGCCACCTCAAACGTTGATACACATACGGAACGCGTTATGCAGCGGGCGCTGCGTAAAATCTCCAAAGAGCGTACCACTCTCACCATCGCCCACCGTCTTTCCACCGTAACCGGTGCCAGCCGTATTATCGTCCTCAAAGAGGGTAAAATCATTGAGGAAGGTAATCATAAGGAGTTGATAGCGCTGGACGGCATCTATGCCCACATGTTCAAGACCTTGAGCGAATCCTCCTCCGAATAGGTGACTGGACTCTGGCAAAGTGCTAGAATAAACCCAAAATTACATCTGTCTGGAGGTGTCTTATGCCCATCAAAGCATATTACCTGACGCCGGATGGCAATCTACAGCGTGACCTTTCCCGGGAGCAAATCATTGCAGCCTACGATTCAAAAAAGGGCTTGCTCTGGGTGGATATCTCGGAGACTACCGAGGAAGACGGACGGTTTTTAGAGCAGGACCTCCATCTACACCATCTCGCCGTCGAAGACTGCGTTTCCTTTGATATTCACCCGCCGAAAATCGATAATTTCGATGATTACCTCTTCGTCGTTGTACACGGTATAAACCATGTTATAGAGTCGGACACCGTTGAGACGGCCGAGATAGGTATATTCATCGGCAAGAACTTCGTCATCAGCAATCATAATTATCCCTCCTACAGCGTCAGCTACATTCAGCAAAAAATTGAAGAAAACGACCGTTTGATGCGGCGTGGCTCCGATTTCCTCACCCATGCCCTGATTGATACCTTCATTGATAATGTCATGCCCACGATTGACCGGATGACCGATTTTGCCGAGGAGATAGAGGAAGAAGTAATCCACCGCCCCCAGCCGAATGTCCTTGACGCCATCATGAAGCTCAAGCGTTCCGCCCTCAAAGTCCACCGTGTTATGGCGCCGCAGCGTGATGTGCTTAACCGTTTCAGCCGCGGTGAATTTCCGATGATAAAAAAAGAAGCCCAGATATTTTACCGGGATATTTATGACCATGTAGTGCGTATTGAGGATTTGAACCAGAGTATTCTGGACCGGGCTGATAATGCCCTCGCTACCTATCTTTCCTCTATTGCCAACAAGCAGAATGAGACGATGAGAGTTTTATCCATTGTCGCTACCATTTTCCTCCCGTTAATGCTTCTGGTGGGAATTTACGGCATGAACTTTGACAATATGCCGGAGTTACAATGGTCCTGGGGATATTTCATGGTGCTCGGGATTATCGGCTTCGTCGTCCTCGTTCTGGTCTGGCGGTTCTGGGCCAGCGGCTGGTTCGCCTGGGGTAAGCGTAAAATGACCTGGGTCAAACCCTTCGTTGTAGAGGGGAAAAAGATACAGGGTTATCTTACCCCCAATATAATACGCCGGCAAAAACAGTCCGGCAATTCAGATGACGAGGAAAAAACAAGGAGAGAAGAAAATGGGTAAACGATCGGGAAAAAGAGAAGTAGATATAACTAAACGTGAAGAATTGGTCCACCGCCTGGAGCGTATCACCGAACTCCCCCTTCTTGTCCTTGCCTTCATCATGATACCCCTCCTGGTAGGGCCATTGCTCTGGGACATGTCACCGGGGGAAGAGAGTACATTTTTAATACTTAACTACTTCATCTGGGCGCTGTTTGCCGTTGACCTGATAATTAAAGTGGCAATTGCCCCCCGCCGGCCCCAGTATCTCCGCCGGCACTGGCTGGAGGTGCTAGTTGTCGCCGTCCCCTTCTTTCGGCCGCTGCGCATATTACGTATAATTATCTTCGGCTCTCGCGCTTGGGTCGGTATGCGGCGACTGGTCAATGTCGATTTCCTGCTTGTCTACGGAATCGGACTGGTGGTGATAGCCGCTACCATCGTTGCCTCGGTGGAAGGTGGTGTCATGTCATCAATTCATTCTTTTTCTGATGCTCTGTGGTGGGCGTTTGAAACCATCACTACCGTCGGCTACGGCGATATGGTCCCCGTAACGCTGGCGGGAAGGGCCGTTGCCGTCGTTTTAATGCTGGGAGGCATCGCCTTCTTCAGCGGTGTCACCGCTAATCTGGCTTCATTTCTCATCAAAGGAAAAGACTCGGAAAAGAAAGATATAGGCCGCCTCGTGAAGGAAGTCGAAGGACTCCGTCAGGAACTGTCCCGGTTGCGTCCCGAATAGGATAGCTCAGGTAAGAAACGGCGATTAATCAGTCCCTGGGCACTACCTCTATTTCGATGGGCACCAGGTATTTCTTGTATTTACCCTTCACCGCTACCAGGCGGATAGCGTGTAGCTCGTGCCCGGGATTTTCTCTTGCTACCTGTTCAAACAAACCCTGAGTAGCGGTAATATATTCGCTCATCAACCGGGGATTTCCCGGGGCGACTATTCTGCCTTGTCGTTCTACCTTTACCGGGGACTCCGTTGGCGGTCTTTGTTTCCGGGCTATCTGGGTAAGAGATAATCCGGACTCCTGTTGACGTTTCACGCTTTTAATAATATCAATGATATCGTCCTCGTATACGCCCACGACCCCCTTGCGGCGTCCCTGGCCTCTCAGCCTGGGCCTGGGGATGATACCCAGGTCTTTAAGACGGTTGAGCCTGGGATAAGTCAATCCTGTCTCGGCTAGCACCTCATTGGTAGTTTTCATATCTGATTTATATACATAATAACTGATAATGAAAATCAGGGCAATATTACTATAATTTGGAGCTGTTTTTTCATGGTGATTTTTACACACTCACCCCCTTTGTCCCCCTCTCAAAACTCTCTCCTATCCAGCCATCAATTTCTATGGTTTTTTACCAGTGATTCCGGCTGGAGAGGGGATAAGGGGTGAGGTATCTTCTTATAATAATTTTATCAGAACTGATAAACATTTTATCGGCAGTTGCGGGTATCTATGATACCTTTTTCTCATGACCGTAACTTACTGGTTCTTACCAATATAACGCTTCATATTATCTTTATATTCGGTTAGGATTTTTTTATGTTTTGTTTACCACATTTATTGTACATTAGTACCACTTATTCACTAAGGGCGGATGGTATTGAGGAAACGATTAGGCGGTCTTTTTGTAGCTGTGGTGCTTATCATGGCACTGGCATTTCTGGCGATAGACGTAGGATTTTCCCTCTATAGAAACGACCGGTTTGACGAAGCTTCACCGGTATGTACTCTAAATGTGTTGAGTGGTGATATCAAGGTATTACCCGCTGATGCCTTTATGTGGGAGCAAGCTGTGGATGGTATGGTACTGGAACCGGGAAGCCGCATCAAGACGGGCGCGAATTCTTACGCTTCGCTTACTTTTTCTGAGGGCACCACGACATCAATCGAGCCTGATACCGATTTGATTATAGACCAGCTGGGGGACGGTGATTCGACTCAGGCAAACAGTATCCTTTTAAAACAGCGTTCCGGCAAGACCTGGAATCAGGTGGCGAAAAGGTCTGAGGATGATAGTTCATTCCAGATTCAGACAACCTCCGCCAGTATCGTCGTCTACGGTACCCTTTTCTCAACCGAGATTGACGAATCGGGAACCACCCTGGTTCAGACAGCCGAAGGACTGGTTAATGTAAGCGCCGAGGGCCAGGCGGTGCTGGTATCAGAAGGCCAGCAGACAACTGTCCGCAGCGGTGCCGCTCCCGCTATCCCCGCACCGACGCCACCCGCCGACAATGAGCTGCTTTTTACGGTTGATGCAGCGGTGACTGGTCGTGTTGTAAGCCCCGGCGGTTCCAGCACCGGTTTTCTTCCGGACGGGTCAACCGTTAACCAGATTTCCGGCTCCCGGGTCTTTTCACTCGATGATTCGAGTCAGATGATACTAATCCCTGAGCCCGTTGAGGGCGAATACTCGGTTGTGCTGTCCGGTGATGTCGGCGCTACCGGTACCTACTCCGTCGAAGGCTTTTCCGGGGGTGAAAGTACCTTTGTAAAAACCGAATCCGCCAATATTACGTCAGAAGAAGGGCTGGTTTTGAGACTGCATCTCGATGTTCTTGATGGCCTGGTGAAAGGGGTCACAGCATTGACGTCTGATGAGTCTCCCGAACAGGATACCGCGATTTCAGCGACGGGTAATGAAAATGCCTCCACTCAATTGAATGAGGAGAACACCGAAGGTGAAGTTCCCTGGTACCGCTCGCTGGGCTCCTATACCTCGAGCTCTTGGATTGTAATCGTAAGCATCGTCACTCTGTTCGCTTTGATATTCATTCTTGTATGGAAAAGGACGTAATGACTGGGGAAGGTTTGATTCAAGGAGAAAGATGTTTCAATTAACCATCCATAATTTTGTTCAGTTCGCCAGCCTGATTATTTATATAATTCTGATTTCATTAGTCCTCTATTCCAAGAGGGCTAAACTGAAGAGATTATTCACTCTTTTCCTTATCGCTGCGGCGGGAATGAGCCTGACAAGTTTGCTCATGAATTTGCGGTTATCTTACGAGCAACTGGTTATCTGGAAAACCCTGATGCCGCTGTTTACGACCTGGTCGGTTATTGCCTTCGCTCACTTTATCGCTGCTTCTTATCAACGGGATACTGGAAAGATTGCCCGAATGGGATATTTATGGCTGGCTATTACTTCTGTTCTGGTGGTCTCGGGCACTCTGACTCAGGGCTTGGCTTTCCTCAACAACGAGGTAATTACATCATTTTACAGGCAGGTAATAAATGCCCTTGCCTATATCAACGTTTTGATTATAATCATGGTAGGCGTCTTTCTCATCAGGATACTTAAAGAGACTAACAATCCTGAAGAAAGAAACAAGACCTTCTATCTTCTGACCGGTCTCGGCATTATGGCCGTCGCCAGTGCTGTAAATGTTATTTTCCAAAATACCAATTATAGTTTCTCTCATATCGGGTATATCGCGAATGCGGTATTAATAACCTATACCCTTATCAAACACCGGTTGCTTGATATTCAGATAATCATGAGAAAATGGATAGTTTATACCGGGGTGACCGTGTGCATTACACTGGCATACCTTGCCCTGTTGCTGGTTCTGAGTAATCTATTACGCCTTTTACCGCCTCAACTCGGTATACCGACAACTATTGTTATGGTGGTTCTCTTCGCTTACCTTTTCAACTGGGCAAAGTCAGCCCTGGACAGGGGCGCCGATAGACTATTCTACGGGAAACGGTATATTCATCGGCAGATGCTTCTGACTTTTGCCAGTAAAATGAGTCATTTCATTAATATTAAGGAAATCGCCGATGCTTTAACGGGACCGCTGGCAAAAGCAGTTCGCGTCAGACAGGTCGGGCTGCTCTTGCCGGTAAAGAATCGTTATGCCACCAAGTTCATCCTCAAACTGGATGATGAAGATCAGGTAGCACCCCTGATATTACATAATGACAGCCCCCTTATTCAATGGATGGCGAATAAAGGTAAGATTGTTTTGAGAGAGAATATAGAAAATGACCCTCAATTCAGTAAGCTGTCGGCCGAGGAAAGGAAGGCGCTTGTTGACTCCCACGTGGAAGTCCTCTGCCCCATAACCACCAAACATCAGCTCCTGGGTATCCTGGTACTGACTGAAAAATATCCGAAAGGTCATTACTCCCGTGATGATATTGACCTGATTACCACCCTGGCTCAGGAATCTGCTGTGGCTATAGAAAATGCCCAGATTTATGCCGCCGCCAAAGAAAAGGCTGATACCGATGAGTTAACCGGATTGCGTAATCACCGGTATTTTCAGGAGAGCCTCAATCAGGCTATTGAAGAAAGCGCTATCTCCGGTGAAGATTTTGCCTTGCTGTTCATCGATTTAGACCTGTTTAAAACCTATAATGACGTTTACGGCCATGTTATGGGTGATGAACTGCTTAAGGATTTCGGCAGACTTATCCGGCGGACTATCAGAGAGACGGATGTCGGCGCCAGGTACGGCGGTGACGAGTTCGCTTGTATCCTGATGCAAACGGGTGTCGATGGTGCTCAGAAAGTAGCCGAGAGGATTCGCCAGAAGATGGAAGACCACATGGAACAGAAAGGCGCCGCAGTTACCTGTAGTATCGGTATATCTTGCTGGCGCATCGATGGCGTTATGAGGGAAAAAATAGTTGAAGCTGCGGACCAGGCTTTATACCATGCCAAGAGGGCTGGCGGTAATCGGGTATATCTGGCCAGTAAACTCGATGTTGCTGAAAAGGCTGAGCCGGGAGTTGTGGAAAAAACCAGCAGCGATGAAGCCGTTGAGAGTATTGTTTATGCGTTGGCGGCTACGGTGGATACGCGTGACCATTATACCTATGGCCATTCCAAGGCTGTATGCCGATATGCTATCGAGCTTGCCCAGGCGGCCGGTTATTCACCGGAAGAAGTCCAGAGAATCAGGTCGGCGGCATTACTCCACGATATCGGTAAACTAAATCTTCCCGATAGTATATTGACCAAGCGCGACCCGCTAACGGATGCCGAATGGGACATGATTCGGCATCATCCCGAGCTGGGAGCCCGGATTCTCAAGTATATTGTGGGCTTAAGAGGCTGCGTGGACGCTGTCCTTTTCCACCATGAACGTTATGACGGTAACGGTTATCCCCGGGGATTGGAAGGCGAAAACATACCGCGCGATGCCCGTATCATGGCTATCGCCGACTCATATGATGCCATGACCTCGGAACGCGGCTATAAGAAAAGGGCTTTGACCGAGGAGGAAGCAATTCGGGAACTGGAAGCCTGTTCGGGTACGCAGTTTGACCCGGAACTGGTACAGCTGTTTATAAAATTGCTGGAAAAATCGGTTACACCGCAAATCATTCTGGATAACATTCTGCAAAATGAGGAACCTGCCGTAGAAAAGACAGTTAAAGAGAAATAAAAACAGGCTTTTAAAGACGGTGTATAATATATATGGGATATATAAGTATTATTAATATAAAAATTATTTAATAAATCGGGAAAAAGGAGAATAATCCTGAATTCAAAAGTGGCGATTATAGCCTTAAAGGGGTAAAATAGAATAAGTAAGAAGGAGAAATTCTTCTCTTTTTGAATCCTGCTAGTAAATAGAAATATCATGGTTAATTCTAAAAATCAACCGGATTACGGAAAAAAATCGAGTGAAAGTAGCGATACGACTCGTGAGAATGGTGGTATCCAGATAGATACCACCGAATATACCACCAGGCTGGAACTCCTTTATGAAGTCGCCAACAAAGCGACCTCCTACCCAGAGGTGCTTAAACTCATCGAAGATATCTTATCGGTAACTCAACGTATATTAAACTCGGCAGCCGTATCATTACTTATCGTCGATAATAACAAAGGCATACTCTCCTATTATCTGGCCAACGGCAAACTGAAGAGCTCGCTGAAACCGATAAAATTGAGTGAAAATTCAGGGATTGTCCGGTGGGTAGCCCGGACCGGTATGACGGTTATCGCTAACAATCCCGCTGAAGATGAGCGATTCGATGAAGTGATAGACGGCATTAATGGAACTACTACCGAGTCTCTTCTGGCCGTGCCGCTTACTCGAGGAGAGAAGGTTATCGGCGTTCTGAGAGTAGTCAACAAAGCCGACGGCGAAAAATTTACCGAACAAGACTCCGTTGTCTTATCGGGACTGGCATCCACGGAAGCGCTGGTACTGCTGGTATCGATGACGGTTCTGGCTTTGCGTAATATTGACTTAAATAGAGAAAAACCAGGAGATTCGCGGCGTACCGATAGCAGTTATTTGCACATCAGCGGCCATTCACGGAGAGTCAGGGAGTACGCTTTGTTGGCTGCCAAATACTTCTCCTTCTCCCCGGACGAGTTACAGACTATAGAGTTCGGCGCACTCCTGCATGATTTGGCGAAAATAGGTATCAGAGACCATGGATTACGTACCTCGGATTCATTAACCGATTACGAACGGATGATTTTACTGGAGCACTCGGTAATCGGGGCTGATATTATCGGTGAAATACCGTTTCTGGAAAAAGTCGCTAAAATCGTACGATATCATCACGAGCGCTACGATGGCTCGGGATATCCCGATGGACTAAAGGAAGATAATATCCCCATGTACACGCGCCTGATTACCGTCGCTGATGCGTTCGATAACATGACCACGGAATATCCGCATTATGACACATTAAGTGATGCCGAGGCTATTGCCGAACTTAAAAGGGGCGTAGGTGTCCAGTTCTGTCCTCTTATGGTCGAGGCGTTTATTGCCGAATATACCAAGCAAAAAGAAGAACAGAAGAAGGAAGAACTCGATACAATCGCGTCGGAACAGGTAAAAAAGGGCAAGCCCTCTAAAAGCACGGAGGACTCCGAGGTATGGAGAAACCGGGGTATTAATCTCCTTAGAGCCGGCCGGTATGAAGAAGCCATTGAAGCTATTGAAATGGCTATCGATATTAATCCCAACAATGCTGTCGCCTGGAGGAATAAAGGTACGGCCCTGGGTAGACTGGGTAAGGATGTCACGGCCCTCAGAGCTATAACCAGGGCTATAGAACTCGACCCGGGTAGCGCCGCTTCCTGGCACAATAAAGCAACCGCTTTATACAGGTTGGGAAGGAATAAAGAAGGCAAACAAGCCAAAGCTATCGAAAAGCAAATAAAGAAAAAAGCCGAGCAGGCGGAGAAATATCACGCCAAAAAAGAAACCGAAACAGCTGCACAGGTTATTGAAGCGGAGAGACTGTCTCAGGAAAAGGCCGAAGAAGAAGCTAAAGAACGAGCTAGGCTAGAGGCTGAAGAAAAAGCCAGAGCCGAAGAGGCCGAGAGACTGGCTCAGG
>CAZCZJ010000020.1:0-25522 GCA_964503235.1 uncultured Dehalococcoidaceae bacterium
CCCCCAACCTCGAACCCGAGATGCCCCAGCCATTCTGGATATGCTTATGCAATGAATCCGATAGGTGTTGTGTGAGAACTGAAATCTGGCGGATGCCTGAGTTGATGCAATTGCTCAGAGTGAAATCGACTATTAGATACTTACCTCCGAAGGGAACAGCCGCTTTGGATCGCCCTCTCGTTAAGGGTAGCAGTCTTTCACCCGCTCCCCCCGCCATTACTATTGTCTGCACTCTATCCAACGTTACCCCCCGCAATATCCTTTCTTCTCTCACAATATTATAATATGAAAACTGTGGTCATTGGCAAGGTGTTCCTGTTTTGCTATACTTCGTTGTATAGCAAACATTAGAATAGATAAACAAATCTTCAACGTGTAATTCAGATTTATTGTAAGGGCTGGTTCAATCCCATTGATAGCATTGCGATCCCAGCATATCCAGACCTACTATGGCAAGGCTCTTGAGTCAGGGCGGAGAGACGGCAATGGGGGGCTGTCAGCGCAAACGATTCAACATCACCACCGGGTTTTATACGAGGCCTTAAAGCACGCCGTTAAACACGGCACACTGATACGGAATGTGGCTGAGGCTGTTGACCCGCCACGCCCGGAGCACAAGGAAATGGTAACCTTGTCCCCTGAAGATGTAAATAAGCTGCTAGACGCTGTCCGTGATACTCCTTACTATGACCTCTTCTACACAGCGATATATACCGGGCTTCGACGCAGCGAGTTATTAGCTTTGCGGTGGTCTTACATAGACCTTGACCTGGCCACTTTGTCGGTGGTTGAGACATTACACCAACTCCACAATCGAGAATTTGTTTTCAGGCAACCTAAGAGCAAAAAAGGCCGTCGCCTCGTAGCCTTGTCACCCTCGCTGGCACTCCTGCTAAGAGACCGTAAGGCAAAGCAGGAGCTTGACCGTATGCTGTTGGGGAAGCCACTACTACCAAGCAACCTGGTATTCTCAAACCCAGACGGGTCACCGCTCCAGCCTGGCAGCATCACACAAGCATTTACACGCATGACTCGCTCAATCGGGTTGCACGGAGTTCGGTTCCATGACCTGCGGCATACCCACGCTACGCTTATGCTGTGGCAGGGTATTCATCCCAAGATTGTGAGTGAAAGGCTTGGCCACAGTAGCATCGCTATCACGCTTGATACGTACAGCCACGTTATGCCCGGACTACAGGAAGCCGCAGCCCAGCGATTCGAGCAAGGGCTACAAATGGTCCCGGCGGACGTGCCAGTTAAAACGGTTGGTTAGCAATTGGTTAGCAATTGTGGACTTGCTGTTAGAAAATGGGGTAAAATCGTATCTGATGCCCCTGTAGCTCAGGCGGATAGAGCAGCGGTTTCCTAAACCGCGTGCCCGGGTTCGAGTCCCGGCAGGGGTACCACCAAGATAAATTCCCAAGAAGTAGAGATTTTTAACACAGATGTGAAGAAAGAGACTGATTATTATAAACATGAATCCGATGTTAATCGCTGAATCATGTCATATCGTGTAGTCAAATCCACCTGCCGGGAAACGTCATGGTGGATATATCCTCAAAGGGAAAATGCCTGCTTTGTATCGGGGATATAATCCATTCGCAATTAGAATTCACTAATCCCGAACGTTTAATATTATTCGATGTCACACCTGAACAAGCCGTGCAGACGAGGACGCAGATACTATCCGATATCGCCGATTCCGGGGTGCTTGTTTTTGCCTGTCATTTTCCATTCCCGGGCCTCGGCTATATTACGCAGAAGGAAGGCATCTGCGCCTGGCAGCCAATCTAAGTGTGTCTGCTTTTATGTTTCTTCTTAACTGGCGACTTCGTCGGCAGCCACGTCTCCGGCTATTCTTCCCTGGGTGAAGGCTTGCAACGTCATTCTTCCGGTGTAGTAATGGTGGGGTATGCGCTCCAGGCCTCCGGCTATCTCCCCGGCTGCATAGAGTCCCGGGATAACATCGTCGAACTGGTCGATTATCTGGCACTTCGCGTTGATTTTCAGGCCGCCTTTCATCGAGGTCAGGCAAATCTTGTTTTTAACGGCGTAATATGGAGGTGTATCGATTTTCATCACTGGTTTATCCGGCCAACGCATGCCCAGTAGTTTCCGCCCGAACTTCCTGTCATAACCGTACTTCTCGATATCCGAGTTATACTCGTCAACGGTCTCCTTCAGGGCCTTGGGGTCCATGCCCATCTGTTTAGCCAGGTCTTCGATAGTATCCGCCTTGTAGATGGTTTCTTTTGTCTTGCCCGGTGGTTCATTGAGGTCCCTTATCGCCTGGTCGGAGACAGTAATGTGCAGACCGGTCGGGTCATGATCCAGACATATCTTATGCTTTTCAGTATAGGTGCCCAGTTCTTCCGTCGCCTCATTGCCGAATCTCTTCCCATCCTTATCCACGGTAATGCCGCCCATTAAGCCCGCATTCACGAATTGAAGGGTCTCGGCGCCTACGGGCATGGACGGACATACGGCCAAGCCCAAGCCATCCGTCCCCGCGCCTATAGCCATAGCCATTTTCAGGCCGTCACCCTGGTGCGTCGGAGGCGCTGTCGGAACTAAATCGGCATAGTGCGGCCCAAACTCCTTCACGATTTCCAGGTTCTGGCAGAAACCCCCGGTGGTTAGAATAACCGCTTTTCTGGCTCTGAAGTTTAATACCTTATTATCATGTTTAGCCGCAACTCCAATAACACGTCCACTATCAGGATCTTGAATGAGTTTTTCAGCACGATGATGATAGCGCATATCTATATCTTTACTCGCGGTAGCTTCCCGGAGAACCTTGCAGAGGGCTGGTCCGTGACCCTCGAATTTTACCGAGCGTCTCCGGAGATGCCCCGGGGCCAGCAATACTAATTCCGGTTTGGCGCCCAGCGACTTAAGCCATTCGTAGACTTCTTCCTGCCGGTCTGCTATTGCTCTCCAGAGCTCCGGCGAACCGCCACTGACCTCAACAGCTTCCTTATAGAGCTGGTCAGGCGAATCCTCAATGCCCTCGGCTTTCTGTAAGTCAGTGCCGGTAAAGGGCGTACCACCGGCAATCATGGCTAAACTGCTGGCCATGCCACCCGAAGTCTCAATAACCATTACCTTGGCTCCTTTGTCGAAAGCCGTAATAGCGGCAGGTAAACCGGAGTTACCGCCACCTACTACAATGACATCAGCCTCACCGTCCCACTTTTCAGGGACTTTTGATAAAGACATACCCATACCTCCTTAAATATTTCTTATGTATCACTGTCCTGCCTGTTGTGAAAAATTGTAATCAACAGCAGTTGATTACCCAGGTAGGAATTAAACGGGTGTGCGATATCATATCATATATTCACTATATATATCAAGAATTTGGTAAAAAAGAATATTTCGTATGTGTTGACAACAATCCCCGTAAAAACATAGGGGCATGATATATAATTATTAATTTTCTTAAATATTCCTTGAAATAGGTATTGACAATATCAATATATACCGGTATAATTTGTTAAGTTTATTAATTTGGTAATTAATTTTATTTACTGCAATCGTGGAGATTCACCCAGTGAGATTATATAGAACAAGCAAGAGCGGTAACATCCGGTAACAGAAACCGGGGGGAAGACAGTTGCTTCTAGAGATAAAAAACGTTCATAAGGTCTATAAAGGCAAAGTAAAAGCCAATGATGATATCAGCCTTTCCATAGCGGAAGGTGAGGTTTTCGGGCTGCTGGGTCCCAACGGCGCGGGCAAGACTACACTGGTAAACCAGATAATCGGTCTGACTATCCCCACCTCCGGCAGCATTACACTTAACGGCGTGGACGTAGTTGCCAATCCCGGCTATGCCCGGGAATCCTGCTCGTTCCAGTCGCAGACGCAAGTCCCCATTTCCGGTCTCAACACCCTCCAGGCAATCGAACTCGTCGGGCGGATACGTGGCGGCAGTAAAGCGGACGTACGCCGGCGAGCCATGGAACTCATCGATAAGCTGGAAATGGGTGAGTGGCAGAAAACTATGGGTATCACCATTTCCGGCGGTGTGCGCCGCCTCGTCGCTTTCTGCATGGCGGCAGTGGAGCCGGGGAAAATCGTCATCCTTGACGAGCCGACGAACGATATCGACCCCCTGCGGCGGCGGATACTCTGGCAGGAAGTCCAGGAACTGGCGAAGCGGGGCTCGGCAGTATTGCTGGTAACCCACAACGTGCTGGAAGCCGAGCGTGTCGTCGACCGTCTGGCCATTATCGACCAGGGTAAAGTAATGGGCATGGGTACAACTTCCAGCCTTAAGGAGGACGATGGTGATACCATGCACCTCGAGTTGATACTGGAACCAAGTCAGGCGGAACCTACCCTACCCGATTTCCTGCAAAATCCCGTCATCGTTAACCGACGTATCGTCGCCCTTGTCAATCCGGCCGATATCACCACCGCCATCGATTGGGCGAGGGGCTTGAAGGAAAGTGACGCCATCGAGGAATTTTCACTGGGTCCTACCACGCTGGAAGATATATACATACGCCTGGTACAGAATCCCGATGAGGGGGAACAGCCCGGGGAGGTCATGTAGCCATGCCGAAGTGGTTGAGAGGCTATCTCCTGATGGTGAAATGGGTCTTTCTGAGTTACCGTGCCTGGTTATCACTTAACTTTGCCGTCCAGATCGGGATTGCCGTCGGGTTCATCTTTGGTATCAGTTTTCTCTACCCGGCAATTACGCCGGATATAGCGAAATACCTCACCACCGGCGCGCCAACGCTCATATTACTCATAGTAGGTTTTGTCGTAGGACCCCAGATAATAGCATCAGCCCGTCTCGAGGGCACTTTCGACTATATCTGGTCGCTACCCGTCGGTCGTATGTCTCATCTTGCCGCCGATGCCACGGTGATGTTCGGTTCGACCCTGCCGGGTATTATTCTGGCGGTCGGGCTCGGAGCCATTCATTTTGATTTCAGCCTGGATATCAGTCCACTCGTTATTCCGGCAGTTATTCTAATAGGGGCAGGGGGTACCTTTCTCGGTTACTCTATAGCATTCCTCGTACCCAAACCGATGATGGTGATGGTAATAACGCAGATATTCAGTTTCGTCGTCATGCTGTTTTCCCCGGTGATGTTTCCGGTGGAACGACTCCCCGGCTGGCTGCAATCCATACACGAGGTACTCCCCATCCAGTACATGGCGGACCTTACCCGCGGTACGATAACCGACCTGGACGTAAATCTGGGACTGGCGTTTATCGTGGTCGGGGCATGGTGTATCGTAGGCTTTATCGTAACGTTAATCGTCGTCAATCGCCGCCAGTAATAAGTACTTATCACGCCCGATAATTCTTGCCTTTCAGCCCTGAAAGCAGTAAAATGCGGTTAAAAGGGAAGGTATGCGGAAGAAGACTTTTACAGTCGAAGACCTGAAGCGCTGGCAGGAAAAAGGTCTGATTTTCGAAGAACAGCTGCAGCGTATCATTACCGATGAAGACCTGGAGACTGTACCTGAAGCAAGCCTGGCCACCCCGCCTGAGGAAGCCGAGAAGAAAACACGCCTGAATCCCGTAAATGTAGCCTACTATTTCGGCGGTTTTCTGGCTTTAATATCTTTCACCATTTTCATCGCCGCGAGATGGGATGAACTTTCCGAGGGAGAACGCCTGGCTACCGCCTTATCGGTTATGGTGGTCACCGGCTGCCTGGGAGCCTGGCTCAGGTTCGCGCGGGGCTACCATATAGCGGGGGGGCTGATATTACTGATAACTTCGGCTGTATTCCCAATGTTTGTCTATACCGTGGCAGAAATGGCGGGTGTGTGGCCACAGGGAGGCTCCTTTGAAGAGCTGAGCTACGCCTTCCTGTACATTTGCTTAATCAGCCTGCCGGTAGCGCTGCTGATACTGGTGCTGACGCGTTTCTCGCTGATATCCCTGGTGGTGGCCGGACTGGTTCACTTTGCCGCTCTGGCTATCGGTGGTATAGCTTCCGCCGACCTGGCGGTCGTAACCTCAGCCACCTGCGGGGTATTTATATTAGTCGGTATCGGGCTATCATTACGCGGAAAAAGGCAGTATACCTTCTGGCTGAAATTATACGGACTTGTCGGTCTCCAGGTAGGTTTTACAATACTCTTTTCCAATAGTGACAGTGCACTCTTTGGTATTCTTTTCCTGGCGGTATATCTGATAATGATAGCATTCAGTTTACGTTTCCAGGAGGTTATCTACCTGGTATTCGGCGTTATCGGCGTCTATACCTATATCATCAGGCTCATATTCGATTATCTGGAGGATACGGTGTATTTCCCGCTGGTACTCGGGATAATCGGGATAAGCATAGTGGTGCTGGCAGTCCTCTACCAGAGATACCAGGGCAGCATATTCCGCCGCAAGGCATAATCCGGTAATAAACCAAGGTTCTGTAATTTAAGACAAGTAAGAGATAATTACTCCGGTGAAAACCGGGCGGGAATTTATCATAGTTGACAGGTATTTATAAGTATGGTAACATATGGTATGCGGTAACCGTTTGCCGCATTACTTTTTGCAGGATGGGAGAATGAAGCGAGTTTACGTTAACGAAGATGTCTGCATCGGCTGTCATCTCTGCGAGATTTACTGCCAGCTCAAGCAGGCGCAGTCGAAAGACCTTATAAAGGCTTTTAAGAATAAGGCGCCTAAACCACTGCCAAGATTGCGGGTTGAGGAAAACGGGGTGCTGTCCCTTTCGGCGCGCTGTCAGCACTGCGAAGACGCCCCGTGCGTACAGGCCTGCCTTACCGGCACATTGACCCGCGACCCGGTAAGTCGGCTGGTCACCGCGGATAGCGAGCGGTGCATCGGCTGCGGTACCTGTATGCTGGTCTGCCCTCTGGGCGCACTGAGAATGGATACGGAACACAAGAAGATGGTTAAATGCGACCTCTGCCAGGACGAAGAAGTCCCGGTATGCGTTGCTAACTGCCCTAACGAAGCACTACTCTACATGGAAGTGCCCAATGGCAACAATGAATTAGAAAAGAAGGAGAAAACTCGCATTCAGTAATCAATATCACTTGAATACCTGATTAATCTACAGGAGGTATATCATGTCATACAATTGGGGGCCGCATTACATTGTTCCTTCAGAGGTAATCAAAAGCTACTCGGGGGCTATCCTGCTGCGAGAGGAACTCGAGGAGGACCTGCTGAGAAAGGAACTGGAAGAACTGGGACTGCCGGGACCGGTGGTGAAAGTGGTAAATCCGTGGTATTTCCGGAAAAAGAGCACCGAAACCTGGATAAAAATCGGGGAGTCATCGGATAAGCAACAGAATTTCCCCATCAGATGGGATACCACCGGACTTGAGAACGGTCAGTACGAGATACTGGGACTAATGCACGTATTCGTGAAGAAAAACGGCGATGAAGTAGCCATTGCCCGGGAGAACGTCGTCGAAGTAACCGTCGATAACTGAAATATTTTATTAAAAGATATTCAAATATTATGAAAGTTGTCATTATAGATTATGGCGCCGGGAACCTGCGGAGCGTATATAAAGCGGTGAGTAAACTGGGCTCTGATGCCAAGATTACCAGAGCTTCGGAAGATATACTATCCGCCGATACCGTTATCCTGCCGGGCGTAGGAGCGGGGGGAGATACCATTGCGGCTCTTGAAAGGCTGAAGCTGGTCAGCCCGATTAAACAATACGTGGCGGAAAACAGGCCGTTCCTGGGTATCTGCATCGGACTGCAGGTACTGCTTACCGGCACCGAAGAAGGCGGCTGGCACGAGTGCTTGGACATAATTCGGGGCAGGGTAACCAGGCTGCCCGAGGGACTGAAGATACCGCATATGGGCTGGAACCAGGTGAAGCAAAAAGTCATGCACCCGATTTTCACCGGTGTCCCGGATAATGCCAATTTTTATTTCGTCCACAGCTATTATGTCAACCCGGAAGATAAAACTATAATTGCGGGAGAAACCGAGTACGGCGTATCATTCCCCAGCATAATTATCAAAGACAACCTGATAGGTACCCAGTTCCACCCCGAGAAAAGCGGTGAAACAGGACTGAAAATATACGATAATTTCATCAAGCTGGTGGTGGAGCCGCATATGCAAAAACAGGCTACGGCAGGAAATAAATGAGCGGAACAGATAAAGTAAAATACCTGATAGTAGGCAACTCGGCGGGGGGTATCGGTGCTGCTGAAGCCATCCGTGAAGTTGATAAAAAGGGCGCTATCACGATTATTTCCGATGAGCCCTACCCCGCTTATTCGCGACCGCTTATCTCGGAGTACCTGGCGGGCGATTATACCGTGGAGAAAATGCTCTACCGTCCCGCCGATTTCTACGAGAAAAATAATATCAAGTCGATACTCGGACAGAAGGTGACACAGCTCGACGCAGAGAAACACACCGTGACGCTGGAAAGCGGCAAAACACTGACCTACGAAAAACTGCTGCTGGCAACCGGAGGTTCGCCCATTATCCCGAAGATAGAGGGCAGCGGTTTACAGGGAGTATTTACCTTCAACAAGCTCGATGATGCCAGGGCTATCGACGAGTTTCTCAACCGCTACACGAAAAGAATTAGAGCCGTGGTTATCGGCGGCGGGCTGATAGGCGCCAGCGTCACCGAGGCTCTATTAAAACGAGAAGTCGAGGTGACCATCGTCGAGATGAAAGACCGCATATTGAATACGATTCTCGATGAAGAGACCTCAGCCATGGAAGCCGAAGCCCTGACGGAAGCCGGGGTTACCATAATTACCGACCATACCGCCGTCAGTATTAACAGCTATTTCCCCGATGAAGTCAGCAGCGTCAGCCTCGATGACGGACGCTCCATATCCTGCGACACGGTCATCATTGCTGTCGGCGTGCAGCCACGTCTGGATTTTATAAAGAGCAGTAATATAAGAGTTAATCGCGGGGTCATTGTCAACCGGCACATGGCGACCTCGGCACCTGATGTTTATGCCTGCGGCGATGTCGCCGAGGCTTTCGACTTTATTTACAAGGAGAACCGACTGACACCCATCTGGCCTAACGCCTACACGGGAGGAAAGACGGCGGGGAGTAACATGGCCGGCATCCCGGATGAATACCCGGGTGGCACCGCCATGAATGCGGTAAAGTACTTCGGCGTGAAAATAGTTTCGGCGGGACTGGTGATTCCGCCCGATGAAAGCTATGAGGTTATACGCGAGGTGCACGATGATATCTACCGGAAAATAATCCTCAAGGACGGTAAATTGGTGGGGATGGTATTTGCCGGAGATATCGAGAAGTCAGGCATCATCTACAATCTCATGAAGGACGGGACAGACGTCACCGACTTCAAAGAAGCCCTCGTTGCCGATAATTTCGGGCTTACATCTCTCCCTGATGAAGTCCGTAAAGCCAGGCTGGCAACACCGCCCGAGGAATATATATCCGTGGTAACAGGGATAGAAGAACCGGAAGAAGTGGTCGTGGAGGAATAACGTGAAGGATATCCGACTGATAAATAACACCTACAATGATGATAAGGTAATTGACGCCTGTTCGATATTCGGCGCCATGAACACGTCCGGCGTCAGGTTTTCCGGGGAGAGCGTTATCAGGGCCATCGCCAACATGCACGACCGGGGCAACGGACTGGGCGGCGGCTTCGCCGTTTACGGCCTTTACCCCGATTTTACCGACCAGTACGCTTTCCACATCATGTACCTGAGCCAGCAGGCGCGAAAAGAAGCGGAGGAATTTTTACAGAAGAACTTCAGCGTTGTACAAAAAGAAGAGGTGCCCACACGGTCGGTGGCGGCTATCAAGAACCCTCCCCTGGTCTGCCGCTATTTCCTGGATACAGGAACGGGAAAACCAGAGGACAAATCCGATGATGATTATGTCGTCGAGAAAGTGATGGAGATTAACACCGGCCTGAGCGACACGTTTGTATTCTCCAGCGGTAAGAACATGGCCGTTTTCAAGGGGGTGGGCTACCCCGAAGAAATCGCCGAATACTTCCGCCTGGAGCAGTATCAGGGCTATCTCTGGACGGCTCACGGGCGTTTCCCCACCAATTCCGTCGCTTGGTGGGGCGGGGCACATCCGTTTTCAATCCTGGACTGGACGGTTATCCATAACGGTGAGATTTCGTCATACGGTATCAACCGTCGCTATCTGGAGCAGTTCGGCTATATCTGCACGATGCAGACCGATACCGAGGTGGTGGCTTACGCCGTCGACCTGCTCATGCGCCAGCACAACCTGTCGCTGGAGATAGTAGCCAAAATACTGGCGGCACCATTCTGGGACGATATCGAGCGGATGCCGAAGCGGGAGAAAGAACTTTCCCTGGCATTACGCCAGGTTTACGGCAGCCTACTCCTCAACGGGCCGTTCGCGGTGATTATTGCCCATCAGGGTGAAATGATCGGCCTGACCGACCGTATCCGACTGCGTCCGCTGACAGTCGGGGAGAAGGGCGACATGCTCTATCTCTCCTCCGAGGAATCGGCTATCCGCCTGATATCACCCGAGCTGGATAAAGCCTGGATTCCCATGGGTGGCGAGCCGGTTATCGGCCGGCTGAAAGATACAACAACACCAAAATCAAAAGCAGTTGAAGAATCGGTAACTGCCGGGGATAAGAAATAATGCTGACGAAGAGGATTATTCCCTGCCTGGATGTTAAAGGCGGACGGGTGGTCAAGGGCATCAAGTTCCGCGACCATCGTGATGCCGGAGACCCGGTGGAACTGGCGGCGTTCTACAACGAACAGGGCGCCGATGAGCTGGTCTTTTACGATATTACCGCCTCCAGCGACGGACGCAATATCATGTTGGACGTGGTCAAACGTACTGCCGACCAGGTGTTTATACCGCTGACGGTGGGCGGGGGATTGCGAACGGTGGATGATATGCGGGCAATGCTGGAAGCAGGCGCGGACAAGGTCTCCATAAATACGGCTGCCGTCCTGGACCCCGGCCTTATCACCCGGGGTGCCGGGCGCTTCGGCAGCCAGTGTATCGTACTGGGCATGGACGCCCAACGCGTCCCCGGAGAAGACCCGCCGCGCTGGGAAGTATACACCCATACCGGCGCCAACGGGGGTCGACCTACCGGTCAGGACGCGGTGGCATGGGCAATCCGGGCCGTAGAACTGGGGGCGGGTGAAATAGTGGTCAACAGCATCGATGCCGACGGCACTCAGGCAGGCTACGACCTGGAACTACTAAGGGCTATCTCGGAGGCGGTTACCGTACCGGTGGTGGCCAGCGGCGGCGCCGGAGACATGGAAGATATGTACCAGGCGCTGGTGGCGGGTAAGGCCGATGCCGTCCTGGCGGCCAGTATTTTCCACTATGGTATTTACTCCATTCGGGATACCAAGAAGTACCTGGCGGAGCAGGGAATACCGATGAGGTTGTAGGGAGAGTTACCATGAAAACACATTTAGCACCAAAATTTATAATTAAAAGAGACCCGGACCGGTGCATCCAGTGCCAGGTCTGCGTCAATCAGTGCAGCTTCGACGCTAACTATTACGACGAAGCCGACGACGAAATCAGAAGCAACGAAGACAAGTGCGTGGGCTGCCACCGCTGCGCCGTTTACTGTCCGACCAACGCGTTGACGATAAGCTATAATCCCCTGGACTACCGGGGCAATTATAACTGGCGCCCCGAGGTTATCGAGGATATCACCAAGCAGGCGGAGACCGGAGGGGTCCTTCTCACCGGTATGGGCGACGATAAGAGCCAGCGGATTTACTGGGACCACCTGGTGCTGAACGCCAGCCAGGTGACCAATCCTTCTATCGATCCGCTTCGCGAACCTATGGAGCTGACGACCTGGCTGGGTAAAAAGCCCGATAGACTGGAAGTAGACCCGGAAACTCTCGAAGTGAAAACCAAGATAGCACCACTGGTAAAGCTGGAGGTGCCGATTATGTTCGCCGCCATGTCCTACGGAGCGGTCAGCCTGAACGTACACGAATCCCTGGCGCGGGCAGCCACGGAAATGGGTACTCTGTGGAACACCGGCGAAGGCGGACTCCACCCAAGTTTATATAAATACGGTAACAATACCATCGTTCAGGTGGCCTCGGGGCGCTTCGGTGTCCACGCTGATTACCTGGACGCCGCCAGGGTCGTCGAGATAAAGATAGGCCAGGGAGCCAAGCCGGGCATCGGCGGGCATCTTCCCGGTGAAAAGGTAAGCAGCGAGGTATCGGTGACCAGGATGATTCCCGAAGGCACCGACGCCATATCGCCGGCGCCACAGCACGATATCTACTCCATCGAAGACCTGGCCCAGCTTATCTACGCCCTGAAAGAGGCAACCAATTATACCAAGCCGATATCGGTAAAGATTGCCGCCGTCCATAATTCTGCGGCTATCGCCAGCGGCATCGTCCGGGGCGGCGCCGATATCGTGGTGCTGGACGGACTGCGCGGGGCAACCGGCGCCGCCCCCAAGGTCATCCGCGATAACGTAGGGATTCCCATCGAACTGGCGCTGGCATCGGTGGATACCCGTTTGAGAGAGGAAGGCATCCGCAATCAGGCATCAATCGTCGTTTCGGGTGGGATAAGGAGTAGCGGTGACGTCGCCAAGGCAATCGCCCTCGGGGCTGACGCCGTCTATATCGGCACAGCCGCTCTCATTGCCCTGGGCTGTCACGTCTGCCAGCAGTGCCACACCGGTAAATGCGCCTGGGGTATCTGCACCACCGACCTCCGCCTGTCTAAGCGTGTTAACCCGGATATCGGCGCGCGGCGGGCCGCCAATCTGCTCCGCGGCTGGAGCATCGAGCTTAAAGATATACTGGGCGGACTGGGAGTTAACGCCCTGGAAAGCCTGAGAGGTAATCGCCTGCACCTGAGAGGGGTCGGGCTGAGCGATACGGAACTGGATATTCTCGGCGTAAGAATGGCAGGTAGCTGATAATGACGGATGCTAAAAAATCTTTAGTCCGGATAGACGCCAGCGGGGTGTACTACCGTGACCTGAATACCAGACTTAGAGACGTGACCTGCAACGGCACCCGGAAGATTGAACTCCGTAACGTGTACGGTCAAAGATACATCGGCACCGACCTCAACGAACCGGTCGAGATTGAAATATTCGGTACTCCCGGTAACGACCTCGGGGCTTTCATGAACGGGCCGAAGATAACCGTCTATGGCAACGCACAGGACGGCTGCGGGAATACCATGAACGACGGGGAGATAATCGTGCACGGCCATGCCGGTGATACGGTAGGTCTATCAGCCCGGGGGGGTAAAATATTCATCCGTGAAGACGTCGGCTACCGTGCCGGTATTCACATGAAAGAGTACAAGGACAAGAAATCCACCATCGTTATCGGCGGTACGGCGCAAGACTTCGTCGGCGAGTACATGGCCGGGGGCATTCTCATTCTTCTGGGCATGAACCTGAGCCAAGGTAAATCTCACAAGGCTAAATTCATCGGCACCGGAATGCACGGCGGCGTGATTTACATCAGAGGAAATGTAGAGGAGTATCAACTCGGGAAAGAGGTCGGAGTCGCCGAACCGGATGAAAACGATACCCGGGTTTTGCAAAAACTCGTCGGTGAGTTTGCCGGACACTTCGGTTACGATGCCGAAGAAATCCTGCAAAAAACCTTTATAAAGCTTTACCCCCGTTCTCTCAGGCCGTACGGAAGGCTCTACGCCTACTAATCCGGAGGCTATACATGGCAAACCTCTTAATAATATCCCAGGAAAATGAAGCCCGGGTAGAACTCTTCAAAAGACTTGTCCGGGAAGGTCTGGAATGTTCCATAACCTCGTATACCAACGGGGTACGCGCCGCTATAACCGAACGACCACCGGATGTTATTCTTTTCGAAGTGACAACGAAATGGCCCGATAAAGAGACCCTGAGCCTCATCAAGCGGATGAAAAGAGAGGGAAACCTGCAAGCCATAGCATTAATCTCCGGAGAGATGCTTAATAGCTTTGATGGCGATATCGAATTCGATGACTTTTTAGCGAGCCCTTACAACTCCGGGGAGCTGGTCCTGAGGATAAACCGACTACTTCACAAACGCCGAAAAACAGCAGGCGACGAGATAATCGAGTGCGACGGGCTTCTAATTGACCTGGCTACCTGCGAGGTCACGGTGGATGACCGGGTGGTGGAACTCACCTTTAAGGAGTACGAGTTACTCAAGCTCCTGGCCGGTAACCGCGGTCGTGTTTTTACCCGTGATGCCCTACTCGATAAGATATGGGGCTACGACTATTTCGGCGGGGACAGGACCGTGGACGTTCACATCCGCCGCCTCCGCAGCAAGATAGAGGACGTCAACCATACCTTTATCGAAACGGTGCGTAATATCGGCTACCGGTTTCGCAAGTAAAACCCGCCCGTATCCCCTACGCAACACCGGTTTAACCTATTTGTAATCTGTTCGTAACATTCCCCTGATAGTATTTAAATATCTGAATTATCCGGAGGTCTCATATAGATGCCTATTAGCGCGGGGGATACCGCCTGGATTCTGGTTTCATCAGCGCTGGTGCTGCTGATGACGCCGGGACTGGCGTTGTTTTACGGAGGGATGGCAAGACGGAAAAACCTGCTATCCACCATCATGATGAGCTTTGCCATCATGGGCCTGGTGGGGGTAATCTGGGCTCTATGGGGCTACAGCCTGAGCTTCGGTACGGATAAAGGGAGCTTTATCGGCGGTTTAAATTTCTTCGGTCTGATGAACGTCGGCATGGAAGCATCGGATACTTATGCCACCACCATACCGCACCTGGCCTTTATGGCGTTTCAGGGAATGTTCGCCGTGATAACCGTTGCCCTGATTACCGGCGCCGTCGTTGAAAGAATCAAATTCAGTTCCCTGATGATTTTTTCTGCCCTATGGGTGACCTTTGTATACGCACCGGTATGCCACTGGGTCTGGGGCGGCGGCTGGCTGGGCAGTTACGGAGCCCTTGATTTTGCCGGTGGAGCCGTTGTTCATATCAATGCGGGTGTTTCGGCGCTGGCTCTGGTATTACTGCTGGGAAAGCGCCGGGGATTTCGTTCTGAGGTAATGGAGCCCAACAATATACCCCTGGTAGCCCTCGGTGCCGGTCTGCTGTGGTTCGGCTGGTTCGGATTTAATGCCGGAAGCTCGCTCATGGCAGATGGTCTGGCGGCCAATGCATTTGTCGCCACCAACCTGGCCGCGGCTACGGCCGGCCTTACCTGGATGATTATCAGCTGGATACACCATCGTCCGAGTCTGCTGGGTACGTTAACCGGAGCGGTAGCGGGGCTGGTAGCCATCACCCCCGCGGCTGGTTTTGTAGCACCGATTGCGGCCATTCCCATAGGCTTCGGGGTATCGATAATCTGTTACTACAGCATTATCCTGATTAAAGAGAAATTGCATTTCGATGACTCTCTGGATGTTTTCGCCGTACACGGCATGGGCGGTATCTGGGGGTCTTTAGCCACCGGGATTTTCGCCACTTCTTCGGTCGGCGGGGTATCCGGACTAATCGAAGGCAATTTATCCCAAGTAGGAATACAGATAGTCAGTATCCTGGCGGTAGCCGCTTTCGCCTTCACCGTTACCTGGGTCTTGGGTAAAATCCTGGCGGTTACCATCGGCCTGAGGGTCGGCGCCACCGAGGAGATGGTCGGACTTGACCTTTCGCAGCACGGCGAGAGAGCCTACGGAGGGCTGCTCCGATGAAGAAGATAGAAGCGATTATCCGCGAAGAAAAGCTGAACGACGTTAAGCACGCCCTCGAGGAAAAAAGCTACTGGGGCATGACGGTCAGCCAGGTCAGCGGTCGCGGCAAGCAGAAGGGAATCTCCCTGCAGTGGCGCGCCGGGGAATACCGCGTCGACCTGCTGCCCAAGATAAAGATAGAACTCGTAGTACTGGAAGAGGATGTATCCCCAGTGGTGGATGCCATCGTTGCCAACGCCCGGACCGGTGAGACGGGTGACGGTAAGATATTCGTTTTGCCGGTTGAGAACGTGGTACGTGTACGGACCGGTGATAGAGATGAAAACGCCATTTAAAACGCGGGGAGAAAATTTATGAAAAAATAATGACAATGGGGAAACAACGTATTAAAATAACACCAGAAACAGGAGGATAACATGACAAATAGAAGTAGAGAAGAGGCTGCAGAATACGTCCTGAAAACTTCAAAAGAGCACGATGTCAAGTTCATAAGGCTGTGGTTTACCGATATCCTGGGCATGCTGAAAAGTTTTGCCATTACCGTGGAGGAACTGGAAGGCGCTCTTGCCGAGGGTATGGGTTTTGACGGCTCGTCAATTCAGGGATTTGCCCGCATCGACGAGAGCGACATGGTCGCCCTACCCGACCCCGATACCTTCAAACTGTTACCCTGGCGACCGCGTGAACACCGTGCCGTAGCCCGCATGTTTTGCGATGTTCTCCGGCCCGGCGGCGAGCCTTTCGACGGTGACCCCAGATTCGTACTGAAGAGAAACCTGAAGCGGGCAGCCGATCTGGGCTATACCTATTACGTGGGACCTGAGCTAGAGTATTTTTATTTCAAGCAAGACCCGAACGACCCGACATCCCCCACCACCCAGGTCCTCGATAAGGGCGGCTACTTTGACCTGACTCCCCGGGATGCCGCCGTGGACATGAGGAAAGATACGGTAATCCAGCTGGAGGAGATGGGTATCGGCGTCGAGTACTCTCACCATGAAGTCGCTCACAGTCAGCACGAGATAGACATGAGATATACCGATGCGCTGACCATGGCCGATAATGTCATGACCTACCGACTCGTAGTTAAAGAGGTTGCTTTGCAATATAATGTCTACGCTACCTTCATGCCCAAGCCTGTATTCGGCATGAACGGCAGCGGTATGCACGTGCACCAGTCTCTGTTCAAAGGAGACAGGAATGCCTTCTTTGATAGCAACGACCCTTATCACCTTTCGAAGATAGCCAAAAGCTACATCGCCGGCCTGCTGAAGCATGCCCCGGAAATAACCGCCGTCTGCAACCAGTTTGTTAATTCCTACAAGCGGCTGGTGCCCGGCTACGAAGCGCCGGTCTATCTTTCATGGGCGCGGCGTAATCGTTCCGATTTAGTTCGCGTACCGGAGTACCGGCCCGGCCGAGAGAAGGCTACCAGGATAGAGTTCCGCTCTCCCGACCCCGCCTGCAATCCTTACCTTGCTTTCAGCGTAATGCTGGCCGCCGGTCTGGAGGGAATCGAAAAAGGTTACGAGCCTCCGGCACCGGTAGAAGAAAACGTCTACGAGATGAGCGCTAAAGAAAGAGAAGAGCGGGGCATCGGCGTTTTACCGGCAAGCCTTCTGGAAGCAATCCAGATTGCGGAAAACAGCGAGATAGTGCGGAAAGCCCTCGGCGACCATGTTTTCGACGCTTTCATCCAGAACAAGAAAATAGAATGGGATGAGTACCGCTCCCAGGTTTCCGAATTCGAGCTTGATAGATACCTGCCGATATTATAAGCGGGGGTCTGGCTTCGTTGAATAATATACATGATGCCCGCCGACTCCGCATCGGCATGGCGCAGATTAATAACACTGTCGGTGATTTTTCCGGTAACCGGCAGAAAATACTAAAAGCTATAAAACTGGCCAGGTCTTTGGGCGTTGACCTGCTGACGTTCCCCGAACTAGCCGTCTGCGGTTACCCGCCCGAGGACCTGCTTTTCAAACCGGAGTTTATCACCGATAATCTGAAATCTCTGGATAAAATCGCTAAAGAATCTTCAGGAATAGACGTCGTCATCGGCTTCGTGGATGACGGGGAAAAAATCTACAACGCCGCCGCTGTTATCCACGACGGCAAACTGGCCGGCATCTATCATAAGATATACCTGCCCAACTACGGTGTTTTCGATGAGGACCGTTATTTCCAGGCCGGCAGCGAATGCCCTGTTTTTATCATCGATGGGATTAATATCGGCGTGAATATCTGCGAGGATATCTGGTACGAAGACGGTCCGACGAAAACCCAGGCTTTCTCCGGTGCCGAACTCATCATCAATATCAGCGCTTCCCCCTATCACTTCGGCAAGGGTAGTGTCCGTGAGAGGATGGTAACGGCGCGCGCCTCGGATAACGTGGCTATCGTCGCGTTTAATAACCTCGTCGGGGGACAGGACGAGCTGGTCTTTGACGGCAACGGCCTGATAGTGGACGAAAAGGGCCGGCTTGTAGCCAGAGGTAAACAATTCGAAGAAGACCTGATAATAGCTGACCTGGATATCGAGTCCGTTTCCCGAACACGCCATAATAACACCGAGTGGCAGAAAGAAGCAGCCTTACGCGAAGAACAGGGAGTATTGATATCAGAGAAGATAGTGATTTCGGAGAGACTTCTGGCAGCGAAGAAACCGAAAATCACCACCGGCAAGGTTGAAGCAAACGGATTTCCAGAAGAGGTGTATAACGCCCTGGTGCTGGGTACGCATGATTATATACGGAAAAACGGGTTCGAGAAGGTATTAATCGGGCTTTCGGGAGGGCTGGACTCCAGTCTGGTGGCAACCGTAGCCGTCGATGCGCTGGGAAAAGAAAACGTGGTCGGCGTGGCCATGCCTTCACAGTACTCTTCTCCCGGCAGTGTGTCCGATGCCAGACTCCTGGCTAAAAACCTGGGCATTGAAATACTCACCGTTCCTATCGAGAATACATACAAATCATATATGGGAATAATGGCTGAATCCTTTAAGAATAAAGAGCCCGATGTCACCGAAGAGAACCTGCAGGCCCGTATCCGGGGCAATATTTTAATGGCGTTATCGAATAAGTTCGGGTGGCTGGTGCTGACCACCGGGAATAAAAGCGAAATGGCTACCGGATATTCAACGTTGTACGGGGATATGGCCGGCGGTTTCGCCGTGATTAAAGATATTCCCAAGACAATGGCTTATAAGCTGGCTGAATACCGCAATTCTCTATCCGGGAAAGATGCCATCCCGGCATCGGTTATTGAAAAACCACCCTCGGCCGAGTTAAGACCGGACCAGAAGGACACCGATACACTGCCTCCCTATGAGATACTTGACCCGATACTGACCGCCTACGTTGAAGAAGATAAAAGCGTCAAGCAGATTATCGACATGGGTTTCAATGAGCAGGTCGTCAGGCAGGTAGCCCGACTGGTAGATACCAGTGAATACAAACGCCGGCAGGCGCCGCCCGGGATAAAAATCACTCCCCGAGCCTTCGGCCGGGATAGAAGGCTGCCGATTACCAGCAAGTTCAGAAAATACTGAACAGGGATCGGTAAGGGATATTTTCACTTTTATCAAACCCTTCTTGGTTCCGTTTGGTTTTGGTTGTTTTATATACTCACCCCCTTTATCCCCCTCTCAAACAGATATATTTAACAAGTTCGCTTTGTATCTTGTTCGAGAGGGGGGAGAATCTGAGAGGGGGCTCCGCCCCCTCTCTACTCAACTCCCCTCTCCAGCCTTTAATATCTGTGGTTTATTACCTTTGATTCCGGCTGGAGAGGGGCCAGGGGTGAGGTAAGCACCTGTCAACTATGCAAATAAAACCCCTTATTTCTTAATTTTGATTTTCAATGATGCGTGGTATAATTACCTCAAGATTAAACTAGGAGAATCGAGTGCCTTCTGATGGACCAGCAGATTGTCGGCTCCGATGCTGAAAATAAACTTATCGCCATCCTGAAAGTCCTCAGCGAGTCTTCCGAGCCGCTGGGATCGATTACCCTTGCCCGACGACTTGAGCAGGACGGCATTTTCCTCAGCGAAAGGGCGGTAAGGTATCATTTAAAAATAGCCGATGAGCGGGGCTATACCGAGCCAGGCGGTAGAGACGGCAGAATGATAACCGCCAGGGGCAGACGGGAAGTCAAGGAAGCCCTGGCGCCGCAGCACCTCGGATTCGTGCGTGAGAAGCTGGAGCTGATGGCTTACCAGACCACCTTCGACCCGGAAAAACGTACCGGTAAACTCGCCATCAATACCTCTCTGATTTCTAAAGGCAGGTTTAGGAAAGCACTGTCAGCCATGAAAGACGCCTTAAAAGCCGACCTCTGCGTCAGTCATCTGGTAGCTGTCGGCAAGGAAGGGGAGAAACTGGGTTCGGTGGTCGTACCGGAGGGGAAAATGGGCCTGGCTACCGTTTGCAGCGCCTCCATAAACGGTGTTCTCCTCAAAGCCGGTGTTCCTACCGAGTTCAGGTTCGGGGGCATACTCGAAATAGCCGACTTCCAGCCAAAACGCTTCGTTGCCATAATCGATTATGCCGGTACGTCTCTGGACCCCTCGGAGCAGTACATCCGCGCCAGGATGACCAGCGTCGGGCAGGCAGCCAGGACAGGGAACGGCAAGATACTGGGTGTATTCCGCACCATACCGGCACCCGCCAGAGAGGTCGTCGAGGAAAGGCTGGCCACGCTCAAAGAGGTGGGCATCGGCGGGGTATACGCCCTGGGACATACCAGCGAGTCCCTTTACCAGATTCCCGTAGCCATGAACAGAATCGGCATGGTGCAGCTGGGCGGCCTTAATCCGGTAGCTGCCGCAGTCGAAGCTGGAATTGAAATAGAAAACATTGCTGAAAGCGGCCTGATTGACTTTAGTGAGCTTCAGGATTTTGCAGAACTGAAGCTGGAATAGCTATAAATCAACGACCCTCCTGTAAAAATCACCCGGTACTTTTTACTTTCCATTTTCCTTTCATTCACCTTTACTTCACGACTAAATTGTGCTAATATTAAACAGGCTGATGTGTAGGTTTTTTTATAGCTGTCCGGCCTGTTTTTATGTAGCTTCCAGCTACGGGGGATATCCCGCTGCTTCTAACAACTACCACTACAATACCTCGCGTTTTTATTAGATTCAGCATAAGGACCGGTAACACCGAGGACAATCATGACAAGAAAAAAGAGAGATAATAACGATTATACCGCCCAGGATATCCAGGTGCTGGGCGGGCGCGAAGCCGTACGGCGCCGTCCCGGTATGTACATCGGGAGTACCGACCAGCGCGGGCTTCATCACCTGATATACGAGATTGCCTACAACAGCATCGATGAAGCCATGGCCGGATGCTGCGATAAAATAGTCGTGACAATCAATGAGGATAATTCCGTAAGCGTCACGGATAACGGGCGCGGTATCCCGGTAGATATTCATCCTACCACCAAGGTATCCGCCCTGGAAACGGTAATGACCATGCTTCATGCCGGGGCTAAATTCGGCGGCAAGACCTACGTGGTATCCGGCGGCCTGCACGGCGTCGGCGCTTCGGTGGTCAATGCCCTATCCGAGTGGTGTAATATCGATATTAAGCGTGACGGTAAGATATACCATCAGGAATACAGGCGCGGTATTCCGCAGGGACCAATAGAGATAACCGGTAAGGCAGATGACACCGGCAGTACTACCACCTTCCTTCCCGATTCTGAGATATTCAGCGAAATAACCTACGATTTCGATATCGTGAGTGAGCGTCTGCGGGAGATGGCTTATCTCAACAAAGGCGTGGAGATATCACTCAGAGACGAGGCGAAGGATTCCGAACGGTCTTTCTACTTTGAGGGTGGCATTACCGGATTTATCCGCCACCTCAACCGCAACCGGACCGTCCGCCATCCGGTCCCCATCTACATATCCAAGTCGGTCAATAGTACTCAGGTCGAGGTAGCCATGCAGTATAACGATGGCTTCAACGAGTCGGCATTCAGCTTCGCCAACTGCGTTAATACCGTTGACGGCGGCACGCATATGACCGGCTTCCGCTCGGCGCTGACCCGTGTCCTTAATGATTTCGCCAAGAAGAACAAATTCATCAAGGAAGACGACCCTAACCTCACCGGCGAGGATGTCCGGGAAGGACTGACGGCAATCATCAGCGTCAAACTCGCCGAGCCCCAGTTTGAAGGTCAAACTAAAGGCAAACTGGGCAATATAGAAATGAAGAGCCAGGTCGAGACCGCCGTTAACGAAGGGCTGGCCCTCTTCCTTGAAGAACACCCTGACGATGCCAAGAAAATACTAGAGAAGTGCGTTACCGCCGCCCGAGCCAGGGAAGCCGCCCGTAAAGCCCGCGATTTAATCATCAGAAAGAGCGGACTGGAAACGGGTACGCTGCCCGGCACGCTGGCCGACTGCTCCGAGAGAGACCCCGCGCAGTGCGAGCTCTTTCTGGTGGAGGGACCCTCGGCCGGTGGCTCGGCCAAGCAGGGCCGCAACCGGCGTTCCCAGGCCATCCTGCCGCTCAGGGGTAAAATCCTTAACGTGGAAAAAGCACCGATGGACAAGATGCTGGCTAATGTTGAAATCCGCACCATGATTACGGCACTGGGCACCAACATCGACGAAGAGTTCGATGCATCCAGACTGCGCTATCACCGTGTCATTCTGATGACTGATGCCGATGTCGACGGCTCTCATATCCGCACGCTTTTACTGACATTCTTTTTCCGGCATATGCTGGAGCTTATCAGCGGAGGTTACCTTTATATCGCTCAGCCGCCTCTTTACCGCATTAAGAACAGCGACGGCGTGAAATGGGTCTATTCCGAACAGGAAAAAGACGATACTTTAACAAATAGCACGGCAAGAAAGACAGAAATCCAGCGCTACAAAGGCCTGGGAGAAATGACATCGGAGCAGCTCTGGGAGACCACGATGAATCCGGCCACGCGTACCATTCTTAAAGTTGACATTGATGATGCCGCCAAGGCCGACGAGATATTCGAGATTCTGATGGGCGGTGAAGTCCCGCCGCGCAAAGCCTTTATCCAGGCACACGCCCTGACGGCCAACCTTGATATTTAGGTCAACGGCGTTTTAAAAGAGCCATGAACTGATCTCTGCTTAGCCCTGCGTCTGTGATCAGGTCGTGCAGTAAACCTCTGTCAAGCTCTTTATGCCTAGGTACGCTAATGCGGTGCCCTGAAGTGTTCATTAGTATCATATGACTACCTGAAATATGGTCGACTTCATAACCCACACGGCGCATCGCCCTAACAAATCGATCCCCCGAAATTACAGGGAGACGAGGCATCAGACAGCGACCTCCACCTCTCGTACCTCGGTAATGCTGGGTATCTCTTCTCCATGCTGGCGCATGCTGGCGATATAGCCCCGGATGGCCTCCCTGATATTAGCAATAGCCTCCTCTTCGGTTCTGCCCTGGGAATGACAGCCAGGCAAAGCCGGACAGCTCACAACAATATAACCGTCTTCTCCTCGTTTGAGCGTGACCGCAAACTTGATTACGCCCTCAACAGTCGTGGTCCTGGTAATAGTGTTAGGTACGGGCTCTTTTTCATTCATATTCTCTAGTGGGTATACTGTAAATCCTAATTTTATTAAAATACGCTCTGCGTCTTGTTTAGTAAAACCACCCGTATAGGGCAGACCTGTAACTAAATGAATAGGTTGTTTGGGGGGATATTTCAATCCGTGAAGTTCTACATAAAACTTGTTTCGGCCATCAAATGGCTTCGGTGAAACGCCCCTAGTCACATTAAGAATATCTTCCTTGTTAATCTCGTACCTGCGTCTACGTATTGTGAACATCATGTCGTACCTCCAAACATACTTTCTATTTACTTTCTATTATAAAGAAAGAATGTCTATTTGTCAAGAGGACTAGTAAAAAAGTATCCGCTTCGGGGTGGGGAGGGGCAAATTAGCCCGGTAAGTACCGGATGGTAAAGGGCGGCAGGGTGGGAATAGATAAAACAGAATAAAAACCGATGCGGGGAAGGGAGTTGGGGCTAAAATCCAAACGAGGCAAGTCCCTGGCTAGCGGGCAGCCCTGAGCTTATCGAGTCGGTGGAAGTTATGCCAGGCGTCAATCCAGCGACTCGTCCCCGAACGACAGCGCATCGCCAACGACTGTGTCTGCGCTCCGCCGCTGAAATACCGCACCCCTTTCAGTAATTCGCCGCTGCTGACTCCTGTAGCCGTAAAGAATACATCTTCGCCGCCGACCAGTTCCTCGGTTGTATACACCTTATCCACATCAATCCCCTGGGCTACGGCGTCGGCTCTCTCTTTTTCATTGCGGGGCCATGCCTGGCATTGAATGCCTCCCCCGATGCAGCGTAATGCCGCCGCCGAGAGTACGCCTTCAGGCGTTCCCCCGATACCCATGAGCACGTCAACCTCCCTCTCCGGGAGGGCCGCCTCAATGCTGGCTCCGACGTCGCCATCGGATATGAGCTTAACCCTGGCGCCCGCGCGGCGGATATCCGTTAATAGTTGTTCGTGACGTGGGCGGTCAAGTACAACCACGGTAATCTCGGAAATCTCTCTTTTCTTTGCTTTGGCTATGTTTTTCAGATTCGTTGCCACGGATGCCGTGATGTCTATGCAGTCTTTGGCTTCCGCACCGGTAACGATTTTATTCATGTAAACGAATTGTCGCGGGCAGTGCATCATGCCCCGGGCCGCCAGCGCCACCGTCGAGATAGCCCCCGGTAAGCCCCGGGCAACCGAGGTTGTGCCATCGATAGGGTCAACGGCGATGTCGACCTTTAATGAATCTGAGCCGTCGCCGATGTGCTCCCCTATATACAGCATGGGAGCCTCGTCTTTTTCACCTTCACCGATAACCACCAGGCCGTCCATCCCGATAAATCCCAGGACATACCTCATCGCCGATACCGCGGCGCCATCGACCAGGTTTTTATCGCCCGTCCCCATGTACCGGGCGGCCGCCATAGCGGCAGCTTCGGTAACGCGAACCAGCTCCATGGCGATATTGCGTTCAATCTGACCCTGAGACTCTGGACTCTTCATTGTTAAACCTCACTAGCGAGAATTACTATTTACCCTGGATTAACGAGAAGAACTCGGCACGGCTGGCCGGATTAGTATGGAAAGAACCGCGTATAGCCGAAGTAATAACATTACTACCCGGTTTCTTGATGCCCCGCATTACCACGCACATATGCTCCGCCTGGACAACTACAACTACACCGCTCGCCTGAATCCCCTCGACAATGGCATCGGCAATATCGGTGGTCATCTTCTCCTGCACCTGAGGACGGCGGGCAATCGTCTCCACCACCCTGGCCAGCTTACTGATGCCCACGATGCGTCCTTCCTCATTGGGTATATAACCGATGTGGGCGACGCCGTAAAACGGCAAGAGGTGATGTTCGCACATGGAATAAAAAGGGATGTCCTTGAGGACCACCATCTCGCGGTGCCCCAGCTCGAAGCCCACTTCCAGCTCTTCCTTGGGGTCTTTGTCGATACCGTGAAACAACTCTACGTACATTTCGGCAACACGCTGGGGGGTGTCTTTGAGTCCTTCTCGTGAGGGGTCTTCACCAATCGCTTTGATAATATCGGTTACGGCTCTTCGAATCGCAGCCTCGTCGAACATTTGCCTCCTCCTTGCTTTACTGCTACCGCTAAAAGCATTTCCCGTCATTGCGAGGAGCGTAGCGACGAAGGACTCGCAATGACAAGTTCAACGCGTTCCGGTTTCAGGCTAATAATAGCCAGATGCAGTATATTTTATTTAGACCAAACCCAGAGCTTTCTCAACCGCCGCCAGTTCG
>CAZCZJ010000020.1:25622-31099 GCA_964503235.1 uncultured Dehalococcoidaceae bacterium
TGCAGTATATTTTATTTAGACCAAACCCAGAGCTTTCTCAACCGCCGCCAGTTCGGCTGGCAGTTCCAGGAAAGGCGGCGCGTCTTTGAGTGCAACCTCGGTGTCTTTGAGTCCGGTACCGGTAACCACACATACTATTACCTGATTGGAGAAATCACTACCCTGATTATGTAGTTTTATCAATCCGGCGAGAGAAGCGGCTGAAGCCGGTTCACCAAAGATGCCAGCCTCGGCACCCATCAGTTTCTGGGCGGCGAGTATTTCGGCATCGCTGACCATATCGATAATACCTCCGGACTCGTCGCGAGCGGCTTCCGCTTTCTTCCAGCTGGCGGGATTACCGATGCGTATCGCCGTAGCCACCGTTTCCGGTTGTTCGATGGGATAACCCCTGACAATAGGCGCGGCCCCTTCCGCCTGAAAACCGTACATCTTCGGCTTTTTGGTCGACTTCCCGGCGTCGTAATACTCCTTATATCCCTTCCAGTAAGCCGTGATGTTACCCGCGTTACCCACCGGGAGGAAAAGGTAGTCCGGGGCGTCACCCAGCACGTCGACGATTTCAAAAGCGGCCGTCTTCTGTCCCTCGATGCGATAGGGATTGAGAGAGTTTACCAGAGTCACCGGATGCTTTTCGGTAATACCGAGTACTATAGAGAGAGCCTGGTCAAAGTTACCGTCGACAGCCACTATTTTAGCGCCGTGAACGATAGCCTGCGCCAGTTTGCCCAGGGCAATATTTCCTCTGGGGATAATAATGATGCAGCTGAGACCGCAGTAAGCGGCGTACGCCGCCGCCGAGGCGCTGGTATTACCGGTGGAAGCACAGATAATAGCCTGGCTGCCCTCTTCAACCGCTTTCGCCACTGCCACCACCATGCCCCGGTCTTTAAAGGAACCGGTGGGATGGCACCCTTCCAGTTTGAAGTAAAGCTCGCCGCAGCCGTATCTCTCCGCCAGCTTATCACAGCGGACGAGCGGTGTATCGCCCTCGCCGATACTGAACAGCGGTGTTTTGTCGGTGATGGGAAGATAATCTTTATATTGAAGTAAAACTCCCTTTTTCAGAGCTAACCTCCTTCTATTTCCTCAACGCGGATACAATTACTGACTTCGTTCACCACCTCGAGCTGACCCAGTTCATGGAGTGCCTTTTGCATGGCTTTCTCCAGGGCGGGGTGGGTCATGATAACGATTTCCGCCGTTTTGGTCACGTCGTCGGACTCGGGCTGTATCGCCGAAGCGATGCTTATCCTGTTCTCCCCGAAAACCGTAGCAATCTGAGCCAGCACACCCGTCTGGTCAGCGGCGTTTAACCTTATATAGTATTGAGTCTCAATATCATCCATGGGCTTGATATGCTTTCCGGAGACAACCTTCCAGGTAGAGAGGCTGCCGATACCCAAGGCTATTTTTCGCGCCGCGCCGACCACGTCGGCAACGATGGAACTGCTGGTAGCCAGAGGACCGGCCCCCTCTCCCATGAACAACACCCTGCCAGCCAGATCGCCCTCTACCTGGACGGCATTATAAACGCCGTCCACCTTAGCCAGCAGAGCTTCCTGGGGGATAAATACCGGGTGTACCCTGGCTTCGACCGTATCTTCATTCTGCTTGGCGATAGCGAGGAGTTTGATGGTAAATCCGAGTTCCCGCGCGTAACGAAAATCACACGGGGCGAGGCGGGTAATCCCCTCGCGGTACACGTCCTGAGGACGCACCTGCATATTAAAAGCCAGCGATGCCAGGATGGCAAGCTTGTAATTGGAGTCGTAACCCTCGATATCATTCTCCGGATTAGCCTCGGCATAGCCCAGTTTCTGCGCCTGCGCCAGTGTTGTGGCAAAATCCGAGCCTTCACGGTCCATCATCGTTAAGATATAATTGGTCGTCCCGTTGATGATGGCGAAAATACCGGTAATCTTATTGGCTACCAGGTCGTGCTTGAAGGGAGCAATCAGCGGAAACCCGGCACCGACACTGGCTTCATATTGAAGGCCGACATTGTGCTTGTGGGCGAGCTCCAGAAGCTCCATCCCATGTTTGGCAATGAGCTCTTTATTCGAAGTGACGACATGCTTACCGGAAGTCAGCGCGCGCCGATGGTATTCCAGCGCCGGGCTTTCGCCGCCTATAGCCTCAACGATGATATCGATGTCGGGTTCCTGGAAAAACTCGTCATCGCTGGTGGTAAAAAGCCCGGAGGGCATCTCACGCGCCTGCGGTCGGGAGAGGTCTTCGGGTAATACTTTAATTTTACGCAAAATGAGGGGACAACCGACTTTCTCCTCGAGGTCAGCGGCTTTCTCCGTTAAAACTCTGGCTGTCTGCCCGGCCACTACTCCCAGACCCATTAATCCTATGCCAATGCTTTTTCTGCTCATTGTTGCCACCTCGGTTTTGATGCTACTCTTTCATTAACTTCTCTACTATCCACTGCGTTACCTCCGCGGTCAGAAAAGACTGGTCTATCTCATCAGTAGCGTCTTCCCATAACTGAGAAACCCAGTGATTAAAAGCCTGGTCTGCCAGAGATCCTATCTCTTCCTCTTCCAGAGGTCGGTTTTCCTCTCTATCAACGACCTGTACCAGCCAGTAACCACCTGTGGTAGTTACACCATCGTCGTGGAAGGGACCCACGATACCCACATCTCCTATTTCCGGATTAAAAACATAGGCGTCGAAAGCCCCCGACTTAATACCTGGACTCACCCACCCCAGGTCTCCTCCCTGTTCACGGGAATCATCTTGAGAGAATTCCCTGGCCAGTTCTCCAAAGTCTTCTCCATCTATCAATCTCCGTAAAACTATATCCGCTTCTTCTACGCTGCCCAGGAGAATTACCTTGACATAAGCTTGATTATTCTCCTGTCTTTCCAGAATATTGACCAGCCAGTAGCCGATAGGTTTACTTTTCTCGTCATATAAAGGCTGGCTTAACGTGCCTATTTCAGCGTCGAAGGCATATGCGACGGGAACGGTCGTACCCAGTTCATATTCAAGGAATTCGCGGGAGTGCCAGCCCAGGTCACCCTTTTCATATTTGGTGTAGGAATCCAACGAATACTCCTCGGCCAGCCCCGTGAAGTTATCACTGGCGGCTAATTCAGCGGTAATGGTATATACCTGACTTTCACTTTCCAGAAACATAGCCATCATATTTACCTGGTCGGCGGCCGCGGGTACCTGGGGCTTAAAATATTCTTCGAGCAATCTTTCATTCAGAAAACCAAGGCGGGCAAGGTCAACACTGGCATCGTTAACCGGTTGTTCGTTTTCTTTCAGGCTTTCTTTTACCTCGTCATTACTAACAGTTATCTCCAGCTCCTCAGCCGCGCGCCTTATCAGCTCGGCCTGGATTATAATACTGGGCGTCTGATAAACAAAAGTGGATAAATTCTGGGTAAAAATTTCCGGGGTATAGAGCTGACCATAGTATCTGACGGCAGAGTATTTGACGGCATCCATAAAGTACCGGGCATCGAATTCCCGGTCATACACCTTAATCACCGTTTGGTGATAGGGGCGGATTTCACCCATATAGAGTCCGACAAAAACGATAACGAGTACGGCGGCAATGATAAGAATACCACCGTATAATATAAAATTCTGCCTTCTCTTCTGTCGCTTTATACTGGAAAGCTGACGCCTGGTAATCTGACGCTGCGGTTTTTCGACCTTCTTTTTCTTAGCCAAGACCGGTACTCCTTGCAGGAACGTATTTGATGGTTACCCTATATTTATAATGCATAGGGGCAGTGGTTTTCAAATGGGGCTATAAGAGAACAGGGTTGAATTGCGTGTATAAGCTATGATTATTTTTTCCAGACGATGTGGCACTGCCACCGTGGTGAGCTCTCCGGGAAATCCGACCGGTAATGGGCGCCGCGACTTTCTTCCCGGATAAGCGCTGCTTCCGTTAATAGCCGCCCGGTTAATATGAGATTACCCAGCTCATAAGAAGGCTGGTCAGCGGGTTCGGGCAGCGCCTGCTGCCAGACAGCCAGTAGAGTAGCAGCCTGGTTTAAGCCCTCTTTATCACGGATAATACCGACTTTATCCCAGTGGAGTTTCTGCAATCCGGTAAGGCTGGCGGGCGGGAAGGCTTTGGGAACAGGCCTCTGGCTGAGAGAGCAGGACATTATCCTGTCATTATCAGCATTTGATTCTTTTGTCTTCGCTTTACCTCCGGCTTTTTCGATAATCCTCTTACTGAACACGATAGCCTCCAGCAGGGAGTTGGAGGCAAGGCGATTGGCACCGTGAACTCCGGTGCAGGCAGCTTCACCGGTAGCGAATAAACCCGCGATATTGGTCTCGCCCCAGTTATTGGTCCTGATACCGCCTATCATATAGTGGGCGGCGGGCGCCACCGGTATCTGGTCGCGGGTAATATCCAGTCCGTGGTCAAGACAGAAACGGTAGATATGCGGAAAACGGGCGGTAATGGTATGGGGAGGCAGGTGGGTGACATCAAGAAAGACCTTATCTGCCTTTGTTTTCTTTATCTCATCCAGGATACTGCGGGCGACGATGTCACGGGGCGCCAAATCGCCGCTCGCATGATAGTCGGACATAAAGCGATAGCCTTCGATATTACGCAGCACCCCACCTTCACCCCGGACAGCTTCCGAAATCAGGAACGGCGGTACACCGGGCAGACGCAGGGCGGTGGGGTGAAACTGAAAGAACTCCATATCGATAATCTCCGCGCCGGCATTGAAGGCAAGGGCTATACCGTCACCGGTAGCGACGTCCGAGTTCGTGTTGTATTTAAACAACTGTCCGGCGCCTCCGGTGGCCACAATAAGAAAGCGGCATTCGAATTCCTCGATAGACCCCGTCCGGCAGTCGAGTACCCTGACACCGGCAACTTTACCCTTTTCCACCAGAATCTCGGTAGCCATAAAGTCTTCCAGCACCTTTATACCGGAAGAGCGTACCAGTCCGCTCAAGGTAACCTCAATATGCTCACCGGTAGCATCACCCCCGGCATGAAGAACGCGGGGTACGCTGTGAGCCGCTTCCAGTGCCAGCGCAATCTCACCATCGAGGGTATCAAAGGGCACCCGGTAACCCACCAGGTCAGCGATGCGGGCCGGAGCTTCACCCGTCAGGATATTGACGGCTTCTTCATCACTTAATCCGGCACCGGCATTAACCGTATCATCGGAATGAAGCTTGGGTGAATCGTTCTTGCTGATGGCGGCAGCGATACCTCCCTGGGCATACCTGGTGTTACAGTCATCGATACTGCCTTTGGTGATAACCAGCACGCTGCCCCGCTCTTTTGCCAGCAGGGCGGTATACAGTCCGCCGATGCCGCTGCCGATGACGATGTAGTCATACCGGTTCATTTACAGAGTACCCTCCATCAGAGTAAGTGACCGGATACAGAATCCGGCCAGAAATATTAGTCAACATGGTGCCGAGGGGGAGATTTGAACTCCCACGCGCTTACGCGCACCACCCCCTCA